>DASSQQ010000149.1:0-24628 GCA_035702425.1 Gemmatimonadales bacterium | reverse complement strand
ATGCGCAAGGCGTTGGGGTAGCCGCGCGGATCGCGGTCTCCCGCGCCCCACCCGCTCCCGTCGAGACGCCAGCGCGCGGGCGGCGGACCGGCCGTGAGGACCCGCAGCAGCGCGGCACCGGTGGGCGTGGTCGCTTCACCTTCGACGGGCCCCCCGCTCGCGAGCTCCAGTCCCTCGAGCAGAAGGGCCGTCGCCGGCGCGGGCACCGGGAGCCGTCCGTGCGCCGCTTCGACCCACCCCGTGCCCACCGCCACCGGGCGGGTGTAGATCGCCTCCACGCCGAGGTGCTCGAAGCCCTCGATCGCGCCCACGATGTCCAGCACCGCGTCCACCGCGCCGACCTCGTGCAGGTGCACCTTCTCCGGCGCCACCCCGTGGACCCGCCCCTCGGCCTCGCCGATCAGGCGGAAAGCGCGAATGGCGCGCTCCTTCACCCAGTCCGACAGCGGCGCGCGCTCCACCAGCCGCACCAGCTCGCCCACGTGACGACCGTGCGGTTGATCGGGGATCTCGAAGTTCACCTTGTGACAGGAGACGCCGGCGCGCGACACCCCGCGCACCAGGACGGTCACGCCGTCGAGCCCCAGGCGCCGCGGCAGGGCCTCGAGCCACGACTGCGGCGCGCCGAGCGCGAGGAGCGCGCCCAGAGTCATGTCGCCGCTGATGCCGGCCGCCGGATCTATGATCGCGATGCGCATCGCCGGCGCGAAATATAGGCGGGTCAGTCCCGGTAGAGCCACCCGGCGCCGGTATTGAAGAGCACCACCCGATCCGCGCTCTTCAAAACGCCACGCCGCAGGAGCTCCAGCGCTCCGGCCAGGGTCGCGCCCCCCTCCGGCGCGGCGTCAATCCCCTCGCCGGTCTCGAGCTCCCTGGCCGCGCCCGCCAGCGCTTCATCGCTCACCGCGACCGCGCCTCCCCCGCTCTCTCGAAGCGCCGCGAGCATCAAACGGTCCCCCAAGGGCCCGGGCACCCGCAGGCCGGCCGCGATGGTCCGGGGGTCGGGCCACGGCTCGCAGTGATCGGCGCCGGTGTCGAAGGCGCGCACCACCGGCGCGCAGCCCGCGGCCTGGACGGTGTACATCCGCGGCGGGCGCGAGGATACCCAGCCGGCGGCGCGCAGCTCGGTGAACGCCTTCCACATCCCGATCAGGCCGGTCCCGCCACCGGTGGGATAGACGATCGCGTCGGGCAGGGTCCACCCCAGCTGCTCGGCCACCTCGAGACCGAGGGTCTTCTTGCCTTCGATCCGGTACGGCTCGCGCAGCGTGGACACGTCCACCGCGCCCGACTCCGCGGCGTAGGCGCGGGCGGCCTTGCCGCAATCCCCGATGTGCCCATCCACCAGAACGAGATCGGCGCCGAAGGCGCGAATCTGGGAGAGAATCGTCGCCGGGGTGCTGGCGGGGGCGTACACGCGCGCCGACACTCCGGCGCGCGCGGCGTAGGCCGAAAGCGCAACGCCCGCGTTGCCGGCGGTGGGCACCACGAACCGGGTGGCGCCGGCGGCGACGGCGCGGGTCACCGCCGCGGCGAGCCCCCGGGCCTTGAACGACCCCGTGGGATTGACCCCTTCGTCCTTTACGAGGAGGTCCGCGAACCCGTGGCGCCTGGCGAGGCCCGGCACCTTGAGCAGCGGCGTCGCGCCTTCGCCCAAACTCACCGGGACCTCGTCGGCGAGGAGCGGGAGCCACTCGCGATAGCGCCACATGGTCCAGCGGCGGTCCTTGAGGAGTCCCTTCGCTTCCGGAGGCGGCACCGAGGGATACGTCACGAGGTACGGCGCGCCGCAGCGCTCACAGACTCCGGGAAGGCCCGCGGCGTCGCGGGTGGCGCCGCACTTCGAGCATGCGAGACTCCAGGGAAGGGTCACTTGAGTCGCTCCAGAATCCGCTCGGCGAGCGTGGTCGAAAATCCCGGCAGGGCCGCGATCTCGGCGGGGGTCGCGGTCTTGACTCCGGCGAGCGAGCCGAACCGCTCGAGCAGGAGCCGCCGCCGGTTGGGTCCGATCCCCTTGATGGCGAGGAGCTCGGAGGTGATGGTCCGGGCCGCGCGGCGGCGCCGGCTGTAGCTCACCGCGAAACGGTGGGCTTCGTCCCGCGCCCGCTGCAGCAGCTTGAGCGACGGACTGCGCCGGGACAGGCGGAGACTCTCGGACTTGCCGGGGAAGAAGACCTCCTCCTCCTTCTTCGCGAGACTGACGATCGGGATCGCCCCCTGCGAGAGGGCGGCGGCGGCGTCCACGGCGGCGCCGAGCTGCCCCTTTCCGCCATCGATGACGATCAGGTCCGGGAGCGGCTTCCGCTCGTCCGTCCGGCGGCGCAGAAACCGCGTCATCACCTCGTGCACCGCGGCGAAGTCGTCCTGCTGGGCGATCCCCTTGATGCGGTAACGACGGTACTCGGACTTCTTGGGGCGCCCCGCCTCGAACCACACCAGGGACCCCACCGTGTCCCGGCCCTGGTTGGTGGAGATGTCGATACAGATGAAAGAGCGCGGGACGCTGGCGAGCCCGAGGTCGCGGCCCAGCGCGTAGACGGGATCCGCGGCGCGTTCGTCGATGTCGAAGGTCTCGATCTTCAGGCTCTCGAGGAGGTGGCGCGCGTTCTGATCCGCCAGCGCGACCAGCTTCGCGGCGGTGCCCCGTTGCGGCACGTGCCAGTCCACACCGGGGGCGAGCTCGCCCAGGGCGTCCAGGTCCTCCGGCGCGAAGGGCAGCAGCGCCCGGGGCGCCCGCTGATCGAGCGGGAGGTACTGCCCGACCAGAAACCCGGTGAGGATCGCGGGATCCCGCGCCGCCTCCACGTGCTCGAGGAAGCGGTGCTCCCGCGCCACCAGCCGCCCGTCCCGCACCCGGAACACCACGCCGCAGGCGTCGTCCCCGTCCCGCGCGAGGCCGATGGCGTCCGCGTCGCCCCCGCCCACCACCTCGACCGGTTGCGGCCGCTCCAGCTGGTCGAGCCACTGGAGGGCGTCGCGAAGCTGGGCCGCGCGCTCGTAATCCATCGCGGCGCTCGCCTCCTGCATCCGCTCCCGCAGCCGGCCCCGCACGTCCACCGTCTTCCCTTCGAGAAAGAGGAGCACGTCGTCGATCATCCGGCGGTAGTCTTCCACGGACTGATAGCCCACGCAGGGGGCGCGGCAGCGCTCGATGTGGTAGTCGAGACAGGGGCGAGCCGGCGCGTCGTTGGGGAGGTCGTACCCGCAGGAGCGGACGGTGAAGATCCGGCGGATGATCGAGAGCGTCTGCCGGAGCGTGCCGACGTCGGTGTAGGGGCCGAAGTAACGGGCCCCGGGGATGCTCACCCGCCGCACCACCAGCACCCGCGGGAACGGCTCCTCCAGCGTCACCGCGATCTGGGGGTAGCTCTTGTCGTCGCGCAGGAGGACGTTGAAGCGCGGCCGGTGCTCCTTGATGAGGTTGTTCTCGAGGAGCAGGGCCTGCGCCTCGCTGTCCAGCACGATGGTCTCGAGATCGGCGATCTGGCGGACCAGGGCGTCCTTCCGCCCGTCGCCGTCGTAATCGGGCTGGAAGTAACTCGGCACCCGGGAGCGGAGGCTCTTGGCCTTTCCCACGTAGACGGTCTCGCCGGCGGCGTTCTTCCAGAGGTAGACGCCCGGGCGGTCCGGGAGGGCGGCGAGTTTCCGCTCGATCAGCGCAGGAACTTCCACAGGCGGGTGGCGTCGGGGTGTTTCATGATCAGTGTGAGGCCCACATAGACACCACCAAAGATAACCGAGACGAGGAGCGCGAGCGGGATCCGGGAGAGTCCCGCGGCGGCGGTGGCGGCGCCGACTCCCGCCGCCGCAGCCGCCAGGGCCGCGACGAGCGAAACCGCGAACGCCCGCCAGTCCTTGCGGGTCATCACGGTGCCGATGCGCCGGTCGAGGTCGTGCAGGTGCAGGACCACGTTGACCCAGGCGCCGATGGAGGAGCCCAGGGCGATGCCGGCCGGGCCGTAGCGGCGCATGAAGAAGTACGCGAGCAACGACGACAGGGCGACCGACGAAGCCGCGATCTTCACCGGAGTCTTGGTGTCCCGCAGGGCGTAGAAGCCCGACGCGAAGAGCTTCACCGTCGCCTGACCCATCAGGCCGATCCCGTAAGCGGCGAGGACGCCGCCCACCAGCTGGGTATCGTCGGCGTCGAAGCGGCCGGTCTGAAAGAGCGCCGCGATCAGCAGCGGGCCGAGCGCCGCGAACAAGAAGGACGACGGCACCACGAAGTAGGTGATGCGCCGGAATCCGGCCGCGATTCGCGCGCGCAGCAGGTCGTTCGGCGTGGCGGTGACGGCGTCCCGGGAAAGATCGGGGAGCGAGACGGCGGCCACCGAGACTCCGAAGACGCTGATGGGCAGGAGCTGGATCAGCTGGGCGTAGCCGAGACTCGAGACCCCTCCCTCGCCCGCGAGCGAGCCCAGCTGGGTATCGATCAGGCCCGAGATTTGCGCCACGCCGGCGCCGATCACCACCGGAATCCACGCGATCATCACGTCCCGCACTCCGGAGACCGCGGTCGAGAACCGTACCGGGAGGCCGTCGAGGATCCGCCAGCAGGCGGGAAGCTGTACCCCCACCTGGAGCACGCTGCCCGCTACGGTACCCCACGCCAGGGCGAGGGAGAGCCGGTAGAGGCGCACGTCGAGCGGGAGGGCCCTGGACACCACCCAGGTGGCGCCCCCCACCAGCGCGACGATCCCCGCCACGTTCCAGAGCATCGGCGCCGCGTAGGGCAGAAAGAAGCGCCGGTGGGTGTTCAGCACGCCCAGGCACCAGGCGGAGACCACCATCAACCCGGTCATCGGGAAGAGGATGCGCACCAGGGTGATGGTGAGCTGGCGGCGCGGCTCGTCGAATCCGAACGCCACGGCGGTGGTGATCGCGGGCGCGAGCGCGATGCCCAGGGCGGCGAAGAGCCCGGCCGCGAGGAGGAGCAGGCCCAGGATCGCGCCGGCCAGCGCGCGGGCGTCGCGCTTGTCCTCCCGCTCGTTGAGCGACGCGTAGACCGGGATGAACGACGCCGAGAGCGTCCCCTCGCCCAGGAGATTGCGGATGGTGTTGGGGATCTTGAGGGCCGCGCGGAAGGCGTCGGCCGGAACGGTGTGATTACCGAAGTAGTGGGCGAAGATCCGTTCCCGGACGTAGCCCAGGACGCGGGTGAGGAGAATGCCGGCGGCGACGCGCGCCGCGTGGCGCCCTGCCCCGCCGCCGCCGCTGGCTCCGGCGCGCGCGGTCAAGCGCGCTTGCGATTCGGGTCTTCGAGGAGCCGCTGAACGAACTGCAGCTCGTCCTTCATCCCGGCGATGGAGCGGTTCAGGTCGTCCACTTCGGTTTCCAGCGTCTCCACCTTGCGGCGGAGCTCGCGGACATCGGTGCCGCCGGTCTCCACCTCCGAGCGCCCCTCCAGCCGGCGGGCGAAGGAGCGGCCGAGGGGCGAGTCCACCACGATGGCGACGATCGGAATCAGCAGGGCGACGATGAGGATGACCGCGAGGATCCACATGGGTCGGATTCTATGGGAGCCCCGCCCAGCGCGCCACCTCCCGGGCCAGCGTGTCCACGAATTCGGGGCCGTAGCGCGCGAGGAAGCTCGCCAGCGTGAGTACCCGCTCCTGGGGCTGGTTCCGCGGCCGCACGCTGGCCCGGACGCGCGCCAGCTGCCGCATCAGGGTTTCGTTCTCCCGTTTCACGCTCGCCACCAGCTTCTTCTCGATCTCGTGGGTGCCGCCCAGCGCGGCGTTTCGCGCCCCCTGCACCGTCCGCTCCAGCGTGGGATCCGCGGCCGCGGCCGCGGCGCCGAGCCGGCCATATCCCCGTTCGATCGTGGCGCGAAGGTCGGTGAGCGCGGCGACGGCCTCCGGCGGGAGCGCCTCGCGCGCGAGGCGCCCTTCGAGGGCCCCTTCCGGCCCGCCGAAGTCCTCGGGCGCCAGACGGCGCTTCTCCAGAATCTTCTCGATCTTGGGATCGATCACCACGCCGGACCAGCGGGCCACCGCCGGCTGGGGCTCGAGCTTGGGATCGAGCGCCGCGTAGAGCGGCCGCGCCTCCGGGAAGTACCCGATCTCCCCCGGCCCCGCGAGATAGGCGACCGTCGGGAAGAGCGCCGCTTCGAGGGCGGGCCGGAGCAGCACGTTGGGCGAGAGCCGCTCCGGCTCGTGCTTCGCGATGCGGTCCAGGTCGGTCGAGAATCGCTCCCCCGAGCGCCGGGTGACGAACCCGCCGGCCTCGGCGCGAAGCCGGTCCCGGCCCTCCGCCGCCTCCACCAGAACCGGCGAGAGACCGTCCGCGAGCTGGACCGGGATCGCCTTGAGGAGCCACGGCGCCGCGACCCGCTTCGCCGCGGACGCATGCGCCGGAAAAATCACCAGGCCGCGCGGCGCGAGGAGCGCCTGCAGGGCGGCGGCGAAGGCGTCGGCCAGGTTCACCTCGGGCCGGTAGGCCGCGGCGAGCCAGTCGAGCGTGCCTCGCGTGAATTCAGTGTCCGGAAGGCTCGCCCGCAGGCGCTCGAGCGCGGCCGTCACGTCGGGCCCGCAGGGCTCGCGGAAGAGGGGCAGCTGCGGGGCGCCGCCCGGCCGCTCCCGGAGCACGATGGACTCGAGGTCGCCCGCGGCGTTGACCACCGCCGCGTGATTGGCCTCCGCGAAGTCGTGATCGTCGCCCGCCACCCAGAACACCGGGACCACGGGGACCTTCCGCTCCCGCTCCAGGCGCTCCGCGACCGCGATGGCGGAGAGGGCCTTGTAGATGGTGTAGAGCGGACCGGTGAAGAGGCCCGGCTGCTGCCCGGTGGTGACGACGAGGACTTCGCGCGCGCCGAGCTTGTCCCGGCCGGGGCCGGGGAGCGCGGCCGCCACCAGCTCCGGCGCCACGCGCCGCGGGCGCCCGTCGCGGGGGACGCCGCCGCCGGCGATGGGAGTCGGGACGATCCGGGGCATCACGACGCGTGCGCTCCTCCACCCAGAGTGGTTTCGCCGAAGACGTCCGCCTGAAACACGAGGACGCGGGTTCCCGGTTCCCGCCACGCCCCGGCGCCGAGCCCGGCCTTGCGGCAGGTGGCGGCGAGGAATTCGGCCGGACTCCACTTGAACTCCGGGGCCACCTGCGGAAGGAGAAGCCCCTGCGCCCCGCCCCGCCTCACCACCAGCCCGTCGCGCCCGATGACGATCCGGGCCGGGTCCACCGGGTCCAGGGGCGCGGGCTCCGACAGCACCGAGATCTCGATCGCCAGCAGGGCGAGTTCGTCCGCCTCGACCGGCGGAAAGCGCGGGTCCTCCCGCGCCGCCGCGATCGCCATCGCGCCCACGATCCTCGCCAGCCCCTGGTCCGGCGTCACCCGGCCGATGCATCCGCGCAGGGTCCCCTGCCGGTCGGAGAGGGTCACGAAGGCTCCGCGTTTCCACTCCGCCCAGTCGGCGGCGGGGGGCGCCGGCATCGGGCCGCCGGCGAGCTCCGCCTCGAGGGTGGCGCGTGCCAGCGCGAGCAAGATCCGCCGCGCCCCGTCGTCCAGCTCAGCCGCCGCGATGGTACGGCTCTCCGCGCCGGATGGTGTATGCCCGGTAGATCTGCTCGTAGAGCAGGACCCGCGCCAGCTCGTGCGGGAGGGTGAGCCGCGAGAGACTCCAGCTGCGCTCCGCCCGCCGCAGGACCTCGGCCGGGAGCCCGTCGGCGCCGCCGATGGCGAAGCTCACGTCGCGCCCGTCCATCTCCCAGCGCTCGGTGGCCGCCGCCAGCTCTTCGGACGACCACTGCTCGCCCCGCTCCGACAGCGCGACGAGGCGAGAATCCCCGCCCACGCCCTCGAGGAGTCGCGCCCCGTCCTTGACCTCACGCTCTTCCAGCCGGATGTAGTGCCGCAGCCGCTCGAGATATCCGTCACAGGCCGTCCGGAGCGCCGCGTCTTTCACGCGGCCCACCGCGACGACGCGATAGCGCATCAGGCATACATCCCGCGGAGCCGGTGCATCGCGGCCACGCGGTCGATCGCCAGCATGTAGGCGGCGATCCGGGTGTTCACCTTGTGGCGGTCGGCGAGCGCCACCACGTCCGCGAACGACTTGGTCATGATGGATTCGAGGCGCCGGATGACCGTCTCCTCGTCCCAGAAATACCCGCCCCGGTCCTGCACCCACTCGAAGTAGCTGACGGTCACGCCGCCGGCGTTGGCGAGGATGTCGGGAATGACGAAGACGCCCTTCTCTTCGAGGATCTTGTCGGCCTGGGCCGTGGTGGGGCCGTTCGCGCCCTCGCAGATGATCCTGGCCTTGATCTTCTTCGCGTTCTGGCTGGTGATCACGTTCTCGGTCGCGGCGGGAACCAGCACGTCGCATTCGCCGACCAGGAGATCGTCGATCGAAATCTTTTCGGCCTTGGGGTAGCCCGCGAGCTGGCGATGTTCGCGCGCCCAGCGCAGGAGGTCGGGAATGTCGAGCCCGGCGGGATTCCTGAGGCCGCCCGACTTGTCCGCCACGGCGACGATCGTCGCCCCTTCCTTCGCCATCAGGTCGGCCGCCACCGAGCCCACGTTGCCGAACCCCTGCACCGCCACCTTGGCGCCTTTCATCTGGAGACCGAGCCGCGCCAGCGCCTCGCGGGTGACGAACATGCAGCCCCGGCCCGTCGCCTCCCGCCGGCCCAGGGACCCGCCCATCTCCACCGGCTTCCCGGTCACCACCGCGGTGACGGTGTGGCGGGTGTGCATGGAGTAGGTATCCATGATCCACGCCATCACCCGCTCGTTGGTGTTCACGTCCGGCGCGGGCACGTCCGAATCGGGGCCCAGGGTGTCGATGATCCCGGAGGTGTAGCGGCGGGTGAGCCGCTCCAACTCGGTCATGGACATGGTCGCCGGATCGCAGACCACCCCGCCCTTGGCGCCGCCGAACGGAATGTTCACCAGGGCGCACTTCCAGGTCATCCAGGCCGCGAGGGCCTTCACCTCTTCCAGGGTGACGTTCAAGTCGAACCGGATCCCGCCCTTGGCCGGCCCGCGGGAGGTGTTGTAGAGCACGCGGTACCCCGTGAACACCTCCACCTCGCCCGAGTCGCGGAGGATGGGGACCGAGATGATGATCTGCTTCTCGGGATGCCGGAGGACCTTGTAGAGGCCCGCGTCCAGGTTGAGGAGTTTGGCGGCGTGGTCGAAGCGTTCCATCATGGCTTCGAACGGGTTGTGCTCGGCGAGGAACATATCCTTGTCGCGCCCGATGATGACCTGCTGGGGCGTCGCGGCGGTCTGGCTCATGAGCTCTGGATCACGATCCGGTTGATGGTCGGCCGGCCTCGGCGAGGACGGCATCGAGCGCGCGCGTGAAGGCGGCGCCGTTCCATTCCCATTGCACTCCCAGGACGGCCACCAGCGGCTCCGGCGCGTCGGCCGGCCACCGGGGGCGGAGCTTCACGGCGTCCTTTTCCGTGACTACAACATAATCGGACTCGCGCGCGGCCCGCACGAGCCGGACCACGTCCGCGTCGTCGTAGCGGTGATGGTCTTGATATGACGCGAGTTGCACCGCCGCGCCCGTTCCACGCACTTGAACGCCGAAGCTCTCCGGGTCCGCCACCCCGGCGCAGGCGAACACCCGCCGCCCCGCCAGTTGCGCCGGCGTGAAGGCCGTCCCGGACCGCATCCCCTGGAACCCCGAAAGCCGCAGATGCGCGACGCACACCGGCGTTCGGGGCCAGCGCCGCGCGACCGCGTCCGCGAGCGCGCGGGATTCGTCCTGGGCCGCGCGTTTGCGCGTCACCACGATCACGTCGGCGCGTTCCATCGCGCTCCATCCCTCCCGCCAGGGACCCGCCGGGAAGGGCCACCGGGCCTGGCGCGCGCGCTCCACCGCCACCAGCAAGACGTTGAGGTCGCGCCGCACGCCGAGGTGTTGATAGGCGTCGTCCAGCACCAGCAGCTGGGCGCCTTTCGCCGCCGCGGCGGCCGCGCCGGCCGCTCGATCGGGATCGGCGACCACGATCGCCTGGGGCACGAGGCGCTGGTGCACCAGGGGCTCGTCCCCACCGTATCCGCGCAGCAGCACGCCGGGGCGCAGCCGATGTTGAACCGCGTACCCCGCGATCCAGGCCGCGACCGGCGTCTTTCCCGCTCCGCCGAGCGAGAGGTTGCCGACGGCCACCGTGGGAAGCGGCAGGCGGACGCTGCGGAGGATTCCGGCGTGATAGAGCCGGGTGCGGACCGTGACCGCGACCCGATAGAGCAGCGCGACCGGGAGCAGGAGACCCCGCGCCAGTCCCGCGAGCGGCCCCCGGCCGCGCCAGAGCCAGCGCGATATCCGGTGTCCCAGCGACTCCGTGCTCACGGCGGGTAGGTCACCGCCTGCAGGGCCGCCTCCACCACGCCGATCCCGTGACGCAGCTCCTCCTTCCCCGGCGGGACCTCGACGGGCGGGCCGTAGACGATCTCGATCGCCGCGAACGGCTTGGGGATGCAGAACCGGTCCCAGGAGCTGAGCCACCACGCGGACGAAGCCCGCGCGCCGATGGGCAGCAGCGCGGCGCCGGCGTGCTGCGCCGCGGCGAGAGCGCCGGGCTTCACCTTCTCCGCCGGCCCCCGGGGACCGTCCGGCGTGACGGCCGCGACGTTTCCCTCCTGCAGGTTGCGGACGATGCCGAGGAGGCCCACTTCGCCCCCGCGTTTGCTCGAGCCCCGAACGAAGCGGTACCCCCACCGCTCCGCCAGCCGCGCCAGGTGCTCGGCGTCACGGTGACGGCTGATCAGCAACACCACGCCTTCGTGCCGGTGGTGGTAGAGCAGCGGCAGGATGCGGCTGTGCCACAGCACGAACACGAAGGGACGCCCGCTCGAGCGCAGCGCGGCGAGATGCTCGCTTCCCCGCACCCGGATCCGCCACGTCGCCGCGATCACCCGCGCCACCACCAGCGCCAGCGCGGCGAGGGCCGGCTCCGCCCAGCGCAATTTCATCGGAGCATCGCGGCCGCGAGCCCGGCCACGCGGTCCGCCGCTCCCGGGGGGCCCAGGCGATCGCGCACCTCCGCGAGCCCCGCGCGCTGAGCGCGGGCCTCGGCGCTCGCGGGGTCGAGGAGCGGAAGGACCCGGTCGGCGAGAAGGTCCGCGCGCATCCGGCTCTGCAACAGCTCGGGGCACACCTCGCGCTCGGCGACGAGATTCACGAGGCCCACCCACGGCACCGACAACAACCGCATGCCGATGAAGTGGGAGACCGGATGGGTGCGGTAGGTGATGACCATCGGCAGACCCGCGATCGCGGCCTCCAAGGTGGTGGTCCCCGACTTGCAGATCCCGGCGTCGGCGGCCGCGAACACCAGCCCCGGATCGCCGGTCGCGATCCGGACCGGCCCGGGGTCGGGATAGGCGCCGGTCGGCGTCCCGGCGACCACCACCTGCATATCGGGCCGCGCGGCGCGTACCCGGTCGGCGGCGGCCCGGAAGGCCGGCCACATTCGGAGCACCTCCTGGTTCCGGCTTCCCGGAAACAGGCCCAGCACCGGGCGCGACGGATCGAGCCCCAGCGCGCGGCGCGCTTCCGCTTTCGCGGGGGGCGCCGGGCGATCCTTCAGGGGGTGCCCCACGAAGGTGGTCGCGATCCCGCGCGCCGAGAAGAACTTCTCCTCGAAGGGGAGGATCACCGCGAGCCGCCGCACCGCGGCGAGCCTGCGGGCGCGCCAGGCGCCCCAGGCCCACATCTGCGGCGCGATGTAGTAGAGGACCGGAACTCCGGCTTCCCGGGCGGCGGCCGCGGCGCGGAGATGATAGCCGGGATAGTCCACGAGTATCACGAGGTCGTAGCGGCCGGCCCGGAGCGCCGCGCGGGTCCGCCCGAGGAGGCGGTAATGGGCGGGGATCTGGGTGAGCGCCTCGACGAACCCCACCACCGAAAAGTCTTCCATCCGGTCGAGGAGCCGGGCGCCCGCGGCGTCCATCCTCGGTCCCCCCAGCGCGTCGATCTCCACCCCCGGGACCAGCCGCCGCAGCGCGGACACGAGGGGCGCGGCGTGGGCGTCTCCCGACGGCTCCCCCGCCGACACGTAGACCCGGGGGGGCCGGCTCACGGCCCGCGCAGGGCGTGGGGCTGGGCGCTGATCGCTTCGCCGACGCGGGTCGCGAGCGCCAGCGCCGCGAGCCCCGCCTCGCCGCTCACCACCACTTCACCGCGTCCCGTCACCGCCCGCAGGAAGCTCTCCAGCTCGAGCTTGAGGGGTTCGGCCTCCGGGGCCTCGAGGGGGACCGGCTCCACGATCTCCTCGATCTTCGTGGCCGAGAGGCCCTGCCAGCCGGCCTTGAGCCGGAAGAACTCGCCGGTGCCTTTGGCCAGATCGAGCGAGAAGTAGCCGCTGGGCTGGAAGATCCGGAGCCGCCGGTTGCGCTCCCGCGCCACCCGGCTGGCCGTGATGTTCGCCACCGCGCCGTTGGCGAACTCGATCCGCGCGTTCGCGATGTCCACGTGCGGCGTGAGCACCGCCGCGCCGGTGGCGCGCACCTCCGCCACCGCGGCGCCGACCAGCTCGAGGACGAGATCGAGATCGTGAATCATCAGATCCAGCACCACCGCCACGTCGGAACCGCGGGGGCTGAAGGGCGCGAGGCGCTCCATCTGCAGGAAGCGCGGGTCGTCGAGGTAGGGCGCCGCCGCGCGCACCGCGCGGTTGAAGCGCTCCACGTGTCCCACCTGCAGCACCACCTTCCGCGCCGCGGCCTCCCGCACCAGCGCCTCGGCGCCGGGCACAGTGTCCGCGAGCGGCTTCTCGATCAGCGCGTGCACCCCGCGGGCGAGCACCGCGCGCCCGATCTCGAGGTGGGCCGGCGTCGAGACCACCACCGACGCCGCCTGAATCCGTTCCAGCAGGGCGTCCAGGGACGGGAAGGCGGTGGTGTGGAGCTCGCTCGCCACGTGCGCTGCGCGCCCGGGGTGGTGGTCGTAGACGCCGACCAGCTGCGCCCCCTCGAGCGCGCTCCAGATTCGGGTGTGGTGGTAGCCCAGCGAGCCGGTGCCGATCACGCCGACCCGGACGCGGGGGTCGGTCACACCAGCACGCCCCGCTGGGAGCTTTCGACGAACTCGAGGAGGGTGGCCACTTCGGGGAGCGCCGGCAGCTCGACCCGCGCGCGGGCGATGCCCTGGCTCACCGTGAGATCGGAGTTGAAGAGCAGCCGGTAGGCCCGCTTCAGCGCCAGCTTCACTTCCGGCGTGAACCCGGCGCGCTGCAGGCCCACCGAATTGAGCCCATAAAGATGAAGGGGATTCCCCACCGCCTTGGTGTAGGGCGGGATGTCCTGGTTCACCCGGGATCCGCCGCCCACGAAGGCGAGGGTCCCGATCCGCACGAACTGGTGAATGGGAGTGAGGCCGCTGATCACGGCGCGGTCGTGCACCGTGACGTGGCCCGCCATCTGGATCGAGTTCGCCATGATGACCTCGTCGCCGATCACGCAGTCGTGCGCGATGTGGACGTAGGTCATGATGAAGCAGCGGGCGCCCACCCGGGTGAGCCCGGTGGCGGCGGTGGCGCGGTTCACGGTGCTGTACTCGCGGATGATGGTGTCGTCGCCGATCTCGACCCAGGTCTCCTCGCCCTTGTACTTCAGGTCCTGGGGATCGCCGCCCAGCACCGCACCCGCGCCGATGCGCACGCCCGCGCCCACCCGCACGTTGCGCTCCAGGATCGCGTGGGGGCCGATCGTCGACCGCTCGCCGACGGTCACCCGGGGCCCGACGATCGCGTACGGGCCCACCGTCACGTCGCGGCCCAGCTCCGCCGCCGGATCGATCAGCGCGGTGGAGTGGATCACCGGTCCTGGACGATCGCCATCATGTCGGCCTCGGCGGCCACGTGCCCGTCCACGTATCCCACGCCGTGCATCTTGCAGGTCTTCCCCCGGAACTGGATCATCTCCAGCTCGAAGCGGAGCTGATCGCCGGGAAGCACCGGCCGGCGGAACTTCACGTTGTCGAGCGACATGAAGTAGACCACCTTGTCCTCGACGTTCTGGCCCTCGAAGTGGCTCATCAGCAGCATCCCGCCCACCTGCGCCATCGCCTCGATGATGAGGACGCCGGGCATGATGGGGTGCCCCGGGAAGTGACCCTCGAAGAACGGCTCGTTGATGGTGACGTTCTTGATCCCGACGATCCGCTTGTCCCCCTCCATCTCGATGATCCGGTCCACCAGGAGGAACGGATACCGGTGCGGGAGGATGTCCATGATCCGCCCGATGTCGAAGGCGGGCGCGCCGGTCCGCCGCGCGGTGCGCTCCAGGGCCCGGGCCAGCGCCACGTTGCCCTGGTGCGAGGGCCGGGTGGCGATGACGTGGGCGCGGATCCGCGCTCCGGTGAGCGCCAGATCCCCCACCACGTCCGCCGCCTTGTGGCGCACGAACTCGTCGGGCCAGCGCAGCTTGCCGCCGTTCACCACGCCGCGCTCGTCCAGGACGATCGCGTTCTTCTCGCTCGCGCCCTTGATCAGCCCCTTGGCCTTCAGGGTCTCCACCTCGGAGAGAAATCCGAAGGTCCGCGCGCCGGCGAGCTCCCTCGCGAAGCCCTCGGCGGTGACGTCGTAGGTTCCGGCCTGGCGGCCGATCAACGGGTGCGAGAATTCACAGGTGACGGTGAGGCGGAACGCCTTCGCCGGAGCCACCACGTAGCTCGCCTCGCCCTCGGTCACCGTGAACGGCATCTGCGCCGAGAGCACCACCGGCTCGCCCCCCACCGCCGTCGCGCCCGCCTTCTCGAGCGCCTGGAGATAGGGCTGGACGCTCCCGTCCATCATCGGCGGCTCGGGCCCGGAGAGCTCGATCGTGATGTCGTCGATTTCGAGCGCGGCCACCGCGGCCAGCAGGTGCTCGACGGTGTGGATGGTCTGCTCGCCGTGCCCGATCGCGGTGCGGCGCTCCAGGGCGTCCACCTCGGTGAGCCGGGCCGGGATCTCGGGCTTCCCCGCGAGATCCACGCGCCGGAAGACGATTCCCTGCCCGGCCTTGGCGGGCAGGAACGTCGCCACGGTGGCCGCGCCGGTGTGCAGGCCCGTCCCCGAAAGGGAGGTCCGCTCCGCAATGGATCGCCTACCGGTCGCCGCCATCCGTCTTCCCCACGAGAGACTCCAGGTCGTCGATGATGGCGGTCAGCCGCGCCAGCGCGGCCGACCCCCGGAGCGTGTCCTTGTGATTGCGCGCGGGGTAGCCCGACACCGTCGCGCCCGCGGCGATGTCCCCGATCACGCCCGACTGCACCAGCACTCTCGCGCCGCGCCCGATGGTGAGGTGTCCCGAGAGACCCGCCTGGCCGGCGATGATCACGTCGTCCTCGATTCGCGTGCTCCCCGCCATCCCGGCGAGGGCCATGATCAGGCACCGCGCCCCGATGCGGACGTTGTGCGCGATGTGCACCAGGTTGTCGATCTTGGTGCCGGCGCCGATCACGGTGTCGTCCACGCTGCCGCGGTCCACCGCGGTGTTGGCGCCGATCTCCACGTCGTCGCCGATGAGGCACCGCCCCACGTGCGGGATCTTGCGGTGCGGGCTCCCCGACCCCGCGCCCACGTAGCCGAACCCGTCGCTGCCGAGGCGCGCGCCCGCGTGGACCAGCACCCGGGCGCCGATCTCGGTGCCGCTGTAGCAGACCACGCCCGGGAAGAGCCGCGACTCGTCGCCGATCGTCACGCCGTCGCCCACCACGCACCCCGCGCCGATCCGCACGCCGCGCCCCAGCCGCACCTCCCGGCCCAGCACCGCGTGGGCGCCGATCTCCACCGGGTCCTCCCAGCGCGCCCCCCGCCCCACCACCGCGGTGCGGTGCACGCCGGGCTCCCACACCGGCTCCGGGTAGAGCAGCGGGATGACGGTGAGCAGGGCCGCGTGCGGATCTCGCACCACGATCCGGGTGCGAGGACCCTCGGCCTCGTCCGCGAACTCCTCGCGGCAAAGCGCCGCCCCGGCGCGGGAGCGGCGAAAGTACGGGAGGTAGCGCGGGTTGGCAAGAAAACTGAGATCGTCCGGCCCCGCGCGGTCGAGCGGCGCCACGCCCGACAGCGTGCCCTCTCCCGGCCCGACCAGCCGCCCCCCGGTGAGGGCGGCGACCTCACGGGCAGGGAGCGGCCGGACCGGGAGGGGGACGGCGCTCACGGGCTCCGGGTTACTTCGACGGCGACGGCGACGACGACTGCTGGAGACGCTGAATCACCCGCTGGGTGATGTTGAGCGCGGGATCCACCGCCACCAGCGGGCTCCCCGTGGCGTCGGCGTCGAAAATCATCGCGTAGTTGTCCTCGGCGCGGATTCCCTGGATCACCGCGTTGACGCGGGACTGGATCGGCTGCAGCAGGTCCTGCTCCCGCTGCTGCGCCTGGGTCTGCAGATCGTTGGTGCGCTGCTCCAGGCGCTGTTGCATGCCCTGCAGTTCGTGCTGCTTCGACTGCTTGGCCGCGGGCGAGAGCGCGATCGACTGCTGATCGAAGGCCTGCACCGCGGAGTCGAGCTGGGCCTGCAGCCGCTGCACCTCGGCGCGGTAGCCCTCCACTTCCTTGGTGAACGTGGACTCGGCCTGCGCGTAGCCGGGAGTGGCCTGCAGGATGGCCCGCGAATTGATGAAGGCGAACTTCACGCCCACCGACGGCGTGGGCGCCGCCGCCGGCGCCGCGGGGCGCGCCGAGGGCGGGTTCTGCGCGGCCACCGGCAGCGCGGCGGCGACCAACAGCGAATACAGCACGGGGCGAATCATGGACCACTCCGGAGCAAGGTGACACCGCCCGACCGGCTCCCGCCGCGGCGGTTCGTGGACATCAGAAGAAGTTGCCGAGTTTGAAGTGAAGTTTCCAGCCGGGCGCGGGGCGGCCCTGCAGATCCACGCGATCGAACCCGTAGGCGTAGTCGATCCCGATCGGCCCGAGCGGCGAAATCAGGGCGATCCCCACGCCCGCCCCGCGCAGCAGGTGGGTCGGGTCGTATTGCCCGGCGCCGGCCCACACGTTCCCGGCGTCGTAGAAGCTGGACAGGTAGAACATCTGCGACAGCCGCATCCCCACCTCGCCGGTCATGGTGAGGTACGCCTTCCCGAAGGCGTTGGGGGACGCCGAGCCGCTGGTGGCGTTCGGATCGTACCCGTGGGGGGTGATGGAGAATTCCTCGTAGCCGCGCAGCGGAATCCCGAACTGGGTGCCGCCCAGGGTGAACAGCTGGTCGAAGAAGGGCGCGTTGCCGAACACGAACCCGGAGCGGGTGGAGAGGCCGAGCACGAACTTGATCGGCTGGCCGCCGCCCTTGCCGCCCAGCTGCCCCAGGGGCGCGTACCAGCGGCCCTCGAGATCGACCCGCTGGAAATCGCCGGTCCCGCCCAGGAGGCCGCCGCTCTGCGAAATCCCCACCGACGCCATGTTGCCGCCGGTGGCGAACGGAAGATCGACCCGCGTGTCCCGCAGCACCGAGGCGCCCAGCGTGGACCGGATGCAGTTGGAGCAGCCGAAAGTGTTGTTGAAGGTCAGATTCGACGCCGAGCCGATGAAGCTCTGGTCGTCGACGCTGTACGAGAGGAAGAGCCGGGTGTAGCGGTCGTTGAAGACCGGGAATCCGAACTGGACGTTGCCGCCGGTGCGCTTGAGCTGGCCCAGGTCCGCGATCTGGTAGCGGAGCCGGGTGTTGTGGACGCCGACCGTCATCGAAATCCGGGAGTCGCGCAGCGCGGGATCGGTGTACTCGACGTCGAAATCGTTGATGTTCTTCCCGAACTGCCACTGGAACTTGCCCTGCTTCCCCTGGCCGAAGAGGTTCGGCTCCTCGAGCCCCAGAAATCCGCCGAGCCCGGTGCCCTGGCCGAGCGACGCGCCGAAGTTGACGTTGCCGGTCCGCTTCTCCACCACGTGGAAGACCACGTCCACGTCGCCCTGGTCGTTCGCGGGCTTGGGCTCGGGGAACGGCAGCGGCTGCTGGAAGAATCCCAGGTTGGAAATGTTCTGATAGGACTTGATCAGCGCATCCTGGCGGAAGACGTCCCCCGGCAGGAGCACGATCGCTTCCCGGATCACGCCCTCGTGGGTGGCGTCGTTCCCCTCGATCACCACCCGGTTCACGATCGCGGGCTGGCCTTCGTCCACGTTCCAGCGGAGATCCACCACCGGCTTCCCGTCGGACGCGAGCCGCCGCGTCACTTCGGGATGCACGTTGGCGTAGATGTACCCGTTGTTCCGGTACAGCGTGAGCAGGTTGTTGGTCGCGGTCTCCCAGTGCTCCTGATCGAAATAGGCCACGCCTTTCTTCACCCCGCCCAGGCCGAAGGGCCCGGTCCGCTCTTCGCCGGTGAACGGGTAAAAGGCGCGCACCTCGTCGTTCGAGAAGCGGCGGTTCCCCACCACTTCGAAGTTTCCGACCTTGTAGGGCTCGCCCTCACTCACCTTGACCACCAGCGTCGCCTTGCCGGTCGAGTCGTTGACGATCAGGGTGTCGGAAAGGACCTGGAAGTCCATGTAGCCCAGGTCGCCGTAGAACTTGGGGAGCCGCTCCTGCAGGTCCTCGAGCAGCTTGTCGTCGTCGTACTCGCCCGACCGGAACCACCAGAACCCCTCGGGCTTGGTTTTCATCTGGGAGACGAGCGTGGCGTCCGGGAAGTGGGTGTTGCCCTCGATGTCGATCCGGGCGATCGCCACCCGGCGCCCCTCGTCGATGTCGAAGACCACCCGCACCCGCGACGAATCCGCTTCGTAGACCCGGAGCGCCTTGACCTGCGCCAGGTAATAGCCCTGGGCGCGGTACAGCGAATCGATCCGGCCCCGCGCCCGCTCCACCGCCGCGGGGTCGAGCGGCCGGCCTTCGTTCAACTGCACCTTGTCCTTGACGCTGTGCTCGGAGAGCCGCTCGATGCCGCGGATGGCCCACTTGATCAGCACCGGACGCTCCCGCACCCGGATCACGAGCAGGGAGCGCCCGTCGTCCGATGCGCCCTGGAGCACGGTGACGTCGTCGAACTGGCCCAGCGCGTACAGCGCCTGCACCGCCCGGGCGACGTCGCGGTAGCCGTAGGGCTGGCCCGGGGCGAGTCCGCTGGTGAGGAGGATGGTCTGCCGGGAGACGCGCCGGTTGCCTTCGACGGCGACGGAATCGACCGTGGCGTGGGCCGGCGGGGCCGCCCCCCCGCCTCCCTGCGCGGCGCACGGGCGCGGGGCGAGGACGACGGCGAGGAGAGCGGCGAGGAGGTGGGGCTTCGCGGTCACGCCTTCGAGCCCGACAGGGCGCGGAAGGCGAGGCGCTCCTTGTCCGGGGCGAGATCGACCTCGATCTCTTCACCCCGCGCGAACTCCCCGACCAGAATCTTGTCGGACAGCGGATCCTCGACGTACTTCTGGATGGCGCGCTTGAGCGGCCGGGCGCCGAAGTGCTCGTCGTACCCGTGGTCCACCAGGAAGCCCGTCGCCGCCTCGGTGAGCTTGAGCGTCAGTTCCTCGTCCCCCAGCCGCTTCTGCACGTCCTTGAGCAGGATGGTGACGATCTGCGCGATGTGCTCCCGGGTGAGCGGGTGGAACACGATCACGTCGTCCAGCCGGTTCAGGAACTCGGGGTTGAACACCTTGTTGATCTCTTCCTTCACCTTCTCCGCGATCCGCTCGAAGGACGCCCGGGAATCGGGCTGGGAGAAGCCCAGGGCCTTGCCCTTGACCATGTCCCGCGCGCCGACGTTGGACGTCATGATCACGACCGTGTTCTTGAAGTCGATCACCCGGCCGTAGTTGTCGGTGAGGTGCCCCTCGTCCAGCACCTGCAGCAGGATGTTGAACACGTCGGGGTGCGCCTTCTCGATCTCGTCCAGCAGCACCACCGAGTAGGGTTTGCGCCGCACCGACTTGGTCAGCGCGCCGGAATCCTCGTAGCCCACGTAGCCCGGGGGCGCGCCGATCAGCCGCGACACCGAGAACTTCTCCATGTACTCCGACATGTCGACGCGGATCAGCGCGTTGGCGTCCGCGAAGAGGAACTTCGCGAGCGAGCGCGCCAGCTCGGTCTTGCCGACGCCGGTGGGCCCGGAGAAGATGAACGAGCCGATGGGCCGCTTCGGATCCTTGAGGCCGGCGCGGCTGCGGCGGATGGCGCGCGAGATCACCGCGATCGCCTCGTCCTGGCCCACCACCGTCTCGTGCATCTCTTCTTCCATCCGCAGGAGCCGCGCGGTCTCCGCCTCCTGCAGCCGCGTCACCGGAATGCCGGTCCAGCGGGAGACGATGAACGCCACCCCGTCCTCGTTGATCGTGGGACGGCGGGTCTGGCGCTCCTTCTCCCACTCCTCCTGCTTGCGCCGGATCTCGGCCTGGAGCTCGCGCTCCTGGTCGCGCAGGCTCGCGGCGCGCTCGAAGTTCTGGTCGCGGACCGCGTTTTCCTTGTCGGCGTTGATGTGCTCCAGCTTTTCCTTGAGCGCGGCCACCTCGGGCGGCGGCACCTGCGCCGCGAGGCGCGCCCGCGCCCCGGCCTCGTCGATCACGTCGATCGCCTTGTCGGGCAGGAAGCGGTCGGTGATGTAGCGCTCGGAGAGCTTCGCCGCCGCGTCCAGGGTCTCGTCGGGGATCACCACCCGGTGATGGTCCTCGTAGCGCTTGCGGAGGCCCTTCAGGATCTCGAAGGTCTCCTCGATGGTCGGCGGATCCACGATCACCGTCTGGAACCGGCGCTCCAGGGCGCCGTCCTTCTCGATGTACTTCCGGTACTCGTTCAGCGTGGAGGCGCCGACGCACTGCAGCTCGCCGCGGGCCAGCGCGGGCTTCAGCATGTTGGACGCGTCCACCGCGCCCTCGGCCGCCCCCGCCCCGACCAGCGTGTGCAGCTCGTCGATGAAGAGAATGATGTTCTTGTTCTGGGCGATCTCGTTGATCACCGCCTTCAGGCGCTCCTCGAACTGGCCGCGGTACTTGGTGCCCGCGATGACCGCCGCCATGTCGAGCGAGAGCACCCGGTGATCCTTGAGCGCGTCCGGGCACTGGCCCGACGCGATCAACTGGGCCAGGCCCTCGACGATCGCCGTCTTGCCCACGCCGGGCTCGCCGATCAGAACCGGGTTGTTCTTCTTGCGGCGGGAGAGAATCTCCATCACCCGCTCGATTTCCTTTTGCCGGCCGATGGTGGGATCGAGCGACCCTTCCGCCGCGAGCTGCGTCAGGTCGCGGCAAAAATGATCGAGCGCCGGGGTCTTGGATTTCTTCTCGCTCTTGGGGGCCGCGGGCTGCGCGGTGCCGGTCCCCGCCGCGGGGGCCGCCGGCATTTCGCTGCCCAGGAGCCGCAGGGTCTCGGCCCGCGCCTGCTCCAGGTTCACGCCCGCGTCGGTCAGCACCTGCGCGGCGATTCCCTTCTCCTCGCGGAGGAGGCCGAGCAGCAGGTGCTCGGTGCCCACGTAGGAGTGGTTGAGCTCGCGGGCTTCGCTCATCGCGAGCTCGAGCACTTTCTTGGCGCGGGAGGTGTACGGAAGATCGGGACCGGCCGCGGCCGCGGCTTTCCCCTTCTTCACGGTCTCCTCGATTTTTTGCTGGATCTCTTCGAGGTCGACGTTCAGATTGGTGAGCACCGCCGCCGCCACCCCTTCGCCCTCGCGGATCAGGCCGAGGAGGATGTGCTCGGTGCCGACGTATTCGTGATGCAGGCGGGCGGCTTCTTCCCGCGCCATCTGCAGCACCTTGCGAACGCGATCCGTGAAGTTGTAGCCGTTCATCTAGGAGGCCCCTTCCACCTCAACACGCCTCGCGCTCGAGGAGTTTCCTCACGTAGGTCGCCCGCGCCAGGGGCAGCTCGGGATCGCCGGTGGACCGGCCTTCGAGCGCCGCGAGGTGCGCCGCCTGGGTGTAGATCAGCAGCTTGTTGAGCGTGTATACACTGAGGCCGGGGATCAGATTCAGGCCGACACCCAGCCGCACCCCGCTCAACAGATTCATCGTCTCTTCGAAGCTCAGGCTGCGGGCGTACTTAAGGGTCCCGAAGGCCCGCCACACCTTGTCCGATACGATGGTCGGCGCGTCCCGCAGCAACACGTCGCGCGCCTGCACTTCGTACTCGATCACCTGCCGGACGATCTTCCCCAGATGGTCGAGGAGCTCTTCTTCCGACTTGCCCAGCGTGGTCTGGTTCGACAACTGGAAGAAGTTGCCGACCACCTCGCTCCCCTCCCCGTACAGGCCCCGAAACGTCAGCCCCACCTGGGAGAGACCCTGCAAGACCTTGCCGATTTCCTTCGTCAAGACTAGGCCTGGCAAGTGGATAAGCACGCTCGCCCGGAGGCCGGTCCCGGCATTGGTCGGACAGGAAGTAAGATAGCCAAACTCCGGGTGAAACGCGAACAGGAGCAGCCGGCCCAGGTCCGCATCCGCCGATTCCACTTCGGCATAGGCCTCTTCCAATGCGAAACCTGACCGCATCCCGTGGAGCCTGAGGTGGTCTTCCTCATTCACCATCACTCCGACCCCGTCCCGCACCACCAGCGCCGCGCCGGGCCGGGGCCGCGACTCCCGGTCGAGCCCCGCCAGCTCCTTCGAGACCAGGTGCCGCTCGTGGAGCAGCTGCCGGTCCCCCCGCTCGATCTCGTCCAGCCGGAAGGTCACCGCCCCGCGCAACCGTTCGCTCTCGGCCGCGGCGGCCTGTACCCGCTCCAGAATGGCGGTGCGGTCGGAGTCCTGGGCGCGCTGGCTGAAGGGGACGCCCTGCAGGTTGCGCGCGAGCCGGATGCGGGTCGAGAGCACGATCGGACTCGACGGTCCCGACGCGTCGAGCCAGCGCATGCCGCCGTCGGGCAGGAGCGAGAGGTCGATCATTCGAGCACCCGGATCCGGTCCCGGAGCTCGGCGGCGAGTTCGAAGTTCTCGTTCTCCACCGCCCGGCGCAGCTGGTCGCGGAGGTCGAGCAGGCGGGCCCGCGGGTCCTCTCCCGCGCCGGCCGGCGCGTAGCGCTCTCCCACGTGCTGGCTCGAGCCGTGGAGCCGGCGCAGGAGGTCGCGCAGGTGGGTTTCGAACGCGATGTAGCAGCCGTCGCAGCCGAGCCGCCCGGATTCGCGGAAGTCCTTCAGGGTTGCGCCGCAGGAGGGACAGCGCAGTCCGTCCGCGACGGAGGGCAGGAGACTCCCCGCCCCCTTCCCCATCGCGGTGATGAACCCGCCCAGCGGCGACTTGAGGATCTGCCCGCCGGACTCGACGCCCTTTTCGCGGGCGCACTGATCGCAGAGGTGGAGCGTGACCTTGGAGTCGTGCTCCACCTGGGTCAGGTTGATGACCGCTTCGCGCTCCTTGCAGTTCTCGCACAGCATCAGGGTATCGCGTCCACCGACGTCACCGCCGCGAGGCGACCGTCCTCGAGCCAGAGGATGCGGTCGGCGCGCGCGGCGAGCTGCCGGTTGTGCGTGACCACCACCACCGCCGCCTCGAACTCCCGCGCCAGGCGGAAGAACAGCTCGTGCAGTCGCTCGCTGTTGGCGTGGTCCAGGTTGCCCGACGGCTCGTCGGCGAGCACCAGCGCCGGGTCGTGCACCAGGGCCCGCGCCACGGCGCAGCGCTGCTGCTCGCCGCCCGAGAGCTCGGCGGGCCGGTGCGTCATCCGTCCCGCGAGTCCCACCAGCGCGAGCAGCTCCTCCGCCCGCGACCGCGCGCTCCGTTCGGCCATCCCTCCAATCAAGAGCGGCATCATGACGTTCTCAAGGGCGGAGAACTCGCGCAGCAGGTGATGAAACTGGAACACGAACCCCAGCTTGCCGTTGCGGAGCTCCGCGAGCCCGGCGGCGGAGAGGTCGGCGTAGCGCGACCCGTCGAGCCACACGTCGCCCGACGTGGGCGAATCGAGCGCCCCCAGGAGATGCAGCAGCGTGCTCTTCCCCGCGCCCGAGGCCCCCACGATGGCCACCACTTCGCCGCGGCGGACCTCGATGTCCACGCCGGAGAGGATCTCGAGCGGCTGGCCGTCGCCGCCGGCGAAGACCTTGCGGATCCCCCGGGCCTCGAGGAGCGCGTTCATTCGTACCGGATCGCGTCGACGGGGTCGAGCCGGGAGGCCTGGATCGCCGGGTACAGCGGCGCCAGGGCGGCGATCAGGAAGCTGGCGGCCGCCACCAGCAGCAGGTCGAGCGGCTGGGTGCGCACCGGGAGGTGATCGATGAAATAGATCGAGGGGTCGATCTTGATCCACTCGCCGCGGTTCACCATCCCGCCCAGCACCACGCCGAGGGTTCCGCCCAGCACCGTGCCGGTGAGCCCGATCAGAATTCCCTGCGCCAGGAAGATCCACCGCACCGAGGCGCGTTTCAGTCCCATGGCGAGGAGAATCCCGATCTCGCGGGTCTTGTCCCGCACCACCATGGTGAGCGTCCCCACCACGTTGAACGCCGCCACGATGCAGATCAGGAACACCACCAGCGCCATCGCCAGCTTTTCCAGCATCAGCGCCCGGAAGAGCTGGGAGTTCTGCGACTGCCAGTCGAGCGCGCGGTAGGGATAGCCGAGCTGGGCCTCGAGCCGGGTGCCGAACTCCTTGGCGTGCCAGGGATCGGCGAGGCGCACTTCGATCCCGGTGACGGCGCTGTCCAGCCCGGCGAAGCGCTGGGCCAGGGGACGCGGCATCGCCACGTAGCGGTTGTCGTACTCGTACATCCCGGTGTCGAAGAGGCCGGTCACCTCGTAGCGATGGTACTCGGGCACGAACGCG
>DASSQQ010000148.1:0-12577 GCA_035702425.1 Gemmatimonadales bacterium | reverse complement strand
GCGCCGGCGGTGCTGCGTCTCGATTCCGCCGGCCGCGCGGTTCGCACCCTCGGCCCCCTCGAAGCCGACCTCTTTCTGCGCGCGTCTTCCGGCGGCCGCGAGAGCGGCGAGCGCAAGGTGACGGTGGCGCTTCCCGCCTTCCTCGCCGGACTCGAGCTCGTGGCCCACTATCCTGCGTACCTGGCGCGGGCGGACGAGCCCCTCGTGCCCGGGGACGACACCGTTCCGCTTCCGCAGGGCACCGAAATCGCGACCCATGGGAACGCCAGCGTTCCCCTCGCGGCGGCCGAGTGGCGGGGCAGCGGGGGCGCCACGGGCCTCGCGGTACGCGGCGCCGAGTTCAGCGGACACCTGATGCCGCGCGCCAGCGGGAGCTGGATCCTCGCGCTCGCTCCGCGCGATTCGGACGCCATCGAGGGCGCGCCGCCCGAGCTCCACCTGCGCGTCGTGCCCGACTCGGCGCCGGTGGTGCAGGTGCCGGTGCCCGGCGCGGACACCGTCCTCCCGCTTTCGCTGCGCGCGCCGCTGGTGGTGGACGCGCGCGACGACCACGGCCTCACCCGGCTCGCGATTTATTCCTGGCGGGTGAGCCGGACCGGGAAGATCGGCGACACCCTGCGGGACACCCTGCCGGTGGCCGGCGCGGGCGATCGCGCGGTGGTCCAGACCGAACTGGCGCTCGATCAGCGCGGTCTGCTCCCCGGCGACACGGTTCGCTTCTTCGCCGAAGCCTGGGACAACGCCCCGGCGCCGCACGCGGGAAAGAGCCCGATCTTCGCGCTCCGGCTCCAGACCCTGGAGGAGCTGCGCGCCGCCACCCGCGCCGAGACGCAGGCCGCGGCCGGGGCCGCCGACTCGATCTCCGCGGCCCAGCGCGAGCTCGCCGACAAGACCCGCGACCTCGCGGCGGAGCGGGTGCGGGGCGGGAGCAATCCCACGCCCGGCACCACGCCCGCCCCGGCACCGCGCGAAGGCGCGCTGCCGTTCCAGGAGACGCAGCGCGCGGCGGAAGTGGCGCGGCAGCAGACCGAGCTGACCCAGCGGGTGCAGGCGCTGGAGCGGCAGATGGCGGACATCGCGCGCGCGGCGCAGGCCGCGGGCGTGTACGACACCGCCTTCCAGGCGCGGCTCGCCGAGGTGCAGCAGCTCCTGGAGAAGGCGATTTCCCCGGAGCTGGCGCAGCGGCTGGAGGAGTTGAAGGAAGCGCTGGCGCGGCTCGACCCCGACGCCACCCGCCAGGCCCTGCAGCGGCTCGCTGATGCGCAGCAGCAGCTCAAGGCCGAGCTCGAGCGCAGTCACGAGCTGTTCCAGCGGGCCGCGGTCGAGGGCGAGCTGGCGACGCTGGCCGCGGACGCCGAAGACCTGCATCGCCGCCAGCAGGACTGGAACCAGAATCAGGCGCCGCGAGCGGACTCCGCCGCCGCACGGGCGGAGCGCGACCTGGCCGATCGCACCGCGCGTCTGGAGCAGGCGCTGCGCCAGGCGGGGCACGATCTCGACTCGGCCTCGGGGACGGGCGCCACGCTCGGGAAGCCGGCCGACGCCGCGCACGCCGCCCAGAGCGCGATGCAGCGCGCCGCGGGATCGGCCGAAGAGGGACAGCCCAAGCCCGCGGGCGAAGCGGGGGAGGAGGCCGCGAGGGAGCTGGCGCGGCTGCCCCAGGGGCTCCACGGCGTGGCGGACTCGGTGGCGGCGAGCTGGAGGAACGAAGCGGTCCAGGAGCTGGACCGCGCGCTGGTGGAGACCGCTGCGATGGCGGAGCGGGAGCGCGCCGTGGCCGACGCCCTGCGCGGGGGAGAGGGCGGCGCGGCGATCCGCGCCCGCCAGGCGTCCATTCAGGAGGGCACCGACGCGATCGGGCGGCAGCTCGAAGCCGCGGCGGGGAAGCAGGCGCTGGTGTCGCGCGGGCTCCAGATGTCGCTCGGGTTCGCCGAGCTGCAGATGGCGTCGGCGCGGGAGCAGCTGGAACAGCCGGTGCCGAATCTCTCCGCGGCCGCGGACCTGGCGGGGCAGGCACTGGACGGCCTGAACCGCACCGCGTACGCCATCGCGCAGAGCCGGGGCCAGGTGGCGGGCTCCAAGTCGGGGAGCGGGCTCGCCGAAGCGCTGGAGCAGCTGGCGCAGATGGCGCGCGATCAGCAGGGGCTGAACGGCACCGCGCAGGGCCTGCTGCCGATGATGGCGCCGGGCGCGGCGATGATGGACCAGTTGCGCGCGCTCGCGGCGCAGCAGCGCAAGCTCGCCGATCAGCTGGCGCGCATTCAGGCGCAGGGCAACGAGGCGTCCGACATCGCGGGACAGCTGGCGCAGGAAGCGCGGGACCTGGCCCGGCAGCTCGACGCGGGCCACCTGGACCGCCAGACCATCGCGCGGCAGGAGCGGCTCTACCGCCGGCTCCTGGACGCGGGCCGCACCCTCTCGGGCGACGAGCCGGACGAGAGCCAGCCTCGCGTCTCCCGCTCGGCGCAGAACGACAGCGTCCACACCCCCGGCGTGCTCCTGCCCGGCGCGACCGGCGCCGGACCCAAGGTTCCGTATCCCACCTGGGAAGCGCTTTCGGGGCTGACGCCGGAAGAGCGGCGTCTGGTGCTCGACTACTTCCGGCGGCTCAATGCGGCGAAGCCGTAGCGCGCTGGTCGCGGCGGCGCTGATCGCGTTCGGCCCCCGCCTCGCGCCGGCGCAGAGCGTGGGCGCGGGGTTCAATCTCGAGCGCCAGGGGAATTACGCCGGAGCGGCCGACGCCTACCGTCTCACCGTCGCCTCCGACCCGACCAATCTCTCCGCGCTGCTCGGCCTCGAGCGGGTGCTGCCTCAGATCGGCCGGCAGGGCGAGCTGCTCGGCCTCGCGCAGCGCGCCGCGCGGATGGACTCGACCAACGTCGATCTCCGCGCCCTGCTCCTGCGCACCTACGTCGCGCTCGGCGAAGGGGACTCGGCCGACGCGCTGGTGAAGCGCTGGGCCGCCGCGTCTCCCACGTCCGAGGCGCCCTACCGCGAGTGGGCCATCGCGCTCGAGGACCAGTCCGATCTGATCGGCGCCCGGCGCGTGCTCCTGCTCGGCCGGACCAAGGTGGGGCGTCCCGGCGTGCTCGCCATCGAGCTGGCGGAGCTCGACGAGCGCAGCGCGGACTGGGAGGACGCGGCGCGGGAGTGGGCGCTGGCCGTCGCCGCCGACCGGCGCCAGAGCGCGGCCGCGGCGAGCGTGCTGGACCGCGCCCCCCTGGAGCAGCGGGAGGCGGTCATCAAGGTGCTCACCGCGGAGGGCGCGCCCGCCGCCGCGCGGCGCGTCGGCGCCACGCTGCTCCTGGGCTGGCACCGGCCCGATCAGGCGTGGACCGCGTTCGCGGGAACGCTGGACGCGCCGCCCGTCTCCGAGACCGCGTACGCCCTGCGGGAATTCGCGGACCGGGCCGGCGCGGAGCCGACCCGGCAGGGCCAGCGGGTGCGGGGCCTCGCGCTCGACCGGTTCGCGGCGCTGGTGCCGCCGGAGCTCGCGGTGCGCGCCCGGATGGACGCGGCGCAGGCGTTCCTGAACGCGCGGGACGTCGCCGAGGCGCGGCCCGCGCTCGCCAAAGTTGCGGGAGACAGCACGGCGCCCGCGGGCATCCGGATCGAGGCCCGGGAGGCGGTGGCGCGGCTGGAGATCGAATCCGGGGCGCTCGATTCCGCGGCCGCGATGATCGCGGCGCTGGGTGAAGCGGCGGGGGCCGGGGTGCGCGAGGAGCTGTCGCGCGCGCTGGCGCGCGCCCTGGTGAACGCGGGCGCCCTCGATCGGGCGGAGGCGTCGCTGGCCGGCGATTCCAGCGTGGACGCGATGGCGACCCGCGGGTGGATCGCGCTCTATCGCGGCGACCTGGTCACCGCCCGCCGTCTCTTCCGCGACGCCGGGCCCTACGCCGGCTCGAGGGAAGAGGTGACCGACCGGGTCTCGACCATCGCGCTGCTCTATCAGGTGTCCGACGCGAAGTCGGCGCGGCTGGGCGCGGGGCTCCTCGCGCTCGCGCGCGGCGATTCCGCGGCGGCGCTCGACACCCTGCTCCGGGCGGCCGCCGAGGTCGATTCGGCGGGGCGGCCCGTGGTCCGGCTCCTCGCGGGGCAGGTGGCGGCGGCACTCGGCGGCGGCCGGGACTCGCTCGCCGGCGCGCTCTTCGCGTCGGTGGTGCGAAGCGGCGGCAACTCGGTGGCGCCGGCGGCGGAGCTCGCCTGGGCCCGCCTCCTCGTCCGGCAGGGGGACGCGGCCGGCGCGGTGACCCACCTCGAACACCTGGTGCTCACCTATCCCGACAGCGCGCTGGTGCCCGAGGCGCGGCGCGAGCTCGACCGCGCCAAGGGAGCGATCCCCAAGTCATGAAGCGCCGCGATTTCGTCCGCACCCTGGGAGCCGGGGTGGTGCTCCCGTCGGTCGGCGCGTTCCGGCTGGGCCTTTTCGCGTCGTCGCCGCACAGCGACACGTCGTTGCTCGTCCCCATGGACGACGCCCAGACCGATCACCTGAAGGCGTACGGCATCGTCTACCGCGTGGTGCAGGCGGGGATCAAGTCGGAGTGGCTGCTCAATTACCGGGGCGGGTCGTTCCTGCTCCCCGACGGTGACGCCATCCGGCGCGACGCGGCGCTGAACGGCGTGGCCGTCGAGGCCGTGGATCCCTCCCGGGTCACCGCGATCCGGGGCGAAATCGAAGCCAGCAACGCGGACGCGGTTCCCCTCGAGAAGTCCCCCAAGATCGCGGTCTACGTCCCCCCCAACGATCCGCCCTGGGACGACGCGGTCACCATGGCCCTGCAGTACGCCGGGATTCCGTTCGACAAAGTGTGGGACCCGGAGGTGATCGGCGGCGCGCTGCACCGCTACGACTGGATGCACCTGCATCACGAGGATTTCACCGGACAGTACTCCAAGTTCTACCTGATCTACCCCGGCTCGGGATGGCTCCGGGACATGGTGCAGTTCAACCAGGCCGCCGCGAAGCAGCTCGGTTTCACGACGGTTCCCGACCTGAAGAAGGCGGTGGCGCGCGGGATCCGGGACTACGTGTCGAACGGCGGATTTCTGTTCGCGATGTGCACCGCGACCGAGACCATCGATCTGGCGCTCGCCGCGCACGGCGTGGACATCGCGGCGGCGTTCGCCGACGGCTCGCCCATCGATCCCGACTGCGACGCCAAGCTCGACTGGTCCCAGGCGTTCGCCTTCACCGGCGCGCACGTCGAGCCCGATCCCGGGGTGGCGAGCTTCTCCGACATCGACGGCCACCAGGTGAACGCGCCCACCCGCCGCCAGCCGCTGGGCGCCTTCAAGCTCTTCAACTTCAGCGCCAAGATCGATCCGGTGCCGACCATGCTGGTGCAGAGCCACCGGGACGTGATCCCCGACTTCTACGGGCTCACCACCTCGTTCATGCGCACCCGTCTCAAGCCCGCCGACACCATTCTCGCGGATGAAGAGGGGGCGCCCTGGGTGAAGTACATCCATGGCGAGCTGGGGAAGGGGACCTGGACCTTCTTCGGCGGGCACGATCCCGAGGACGCCCAGCACGAAATCGGCGACCCGCCGACGGACCTGTCCCTGCATCCGCACTCGCCGGGGTACCGGCTCATCCTCAACAACGTGCTCTTCCCGGCGGCGAAGAAGAAAGAACTGAAGACGTGAGCGTCGAGCGCCTCGCGGCGCCGGTGCGGGAGCTGCTCCGCGCGGAGATCGCCGCGGCGCGGGGGCGGGAAGTCTCGTTCGTGGCCCGGGTGGACGGGAACGGCCTGCTGGTGGACGCGAGGGTCGTGGCGCGGGGCACGGTGGACTCGGTGCTCGCGCTTCCCGGCGTGGCGGGCCGGGGCGAGATGTTCCTGCACAATCATCCGAGCGGCGTCCTCGAGCCGTCGGGGGCGGACCTCGCGGTGGCGGCGCGGCTCCACGACGGCGGGACCGGCTTCGCCATCGTGGACAACGAGGTCACCGAGTGCTACGTGGTGGTCGAGTGCCCGCGCGCCGCCAGCGTCACCCGGCTCGACGCGGTGGACGTCGCCGGTCTCCTCGATCAGCACGGCCCGGTCGCCAGGGTCCTCGGCGCCTTCGAGGACCGGCCCAGCCAGCGCGACATGGCGGCCTACATCGCCGACGCGTACAACGACGGCGGCGTGGCGCTGCTCGAGGCGGGGACCGGCGTCGGCAAGTCGTTCGCGTATCTCGTCCCCGCGCTGCTCTGGGCCCGGGAGAACGGCGAGCGCACCGTGGTCTCCACCAACACCATCACCCTGCAGGAGCAGCTGGTCGGCAAGGACCTGCCGATCCTGGCGCGCGCGCTCGCCACCGGCGATCACCGGCCCAGCTTCGCGCTGCTCAAGGGCTGGAAGAACTACCTCTGCCTCGCGCGCCTGGAGCAGGCGCGCGCGGGCCAGGAGTCCATGTTCGACGACACCCGGAGCGCGGAGCTCGAGACCCTCGCCGGCTGGGCGGCGCGCACCGGCGACGGCTCCCTCGCCGATCTCGCCGACGAACCCTCCAACGAAGTCTGGGACGCGGTGGCCGCCGAGTCCGATCTCTGCACCCGGCTCAAGTGTCCCCACTTCGAGCGCTGTTTCGTGTTCCAGGCGCGGCGGCGCGCGGCGGAAGCGGACGTGGTGGTGGTGAATCATCACCTGCTCGCGTCCGATCTCGCGGTGCGGATGGCGTCCGACAACTGGGTCGAGGCCGCGGTGCTGCCGCCCTACCGCCGCCTGGTGCTGGACGAGGCGCATCACCTGGAAGACGTCGCGGCGACGCACCTGGGCGCCCAGGTGTCGGAAGTGGGGGTCTTCCGCCTGCTCTCGCGGCTCGAGCGGAACGGGCGCGGGCTGCTTCCCACCCTGGACGCGGAGCTGGGGACGCGGGAGGACCTGCTCTCCAACGCCAGCCGCGAGCTGCTGCGGCGCCGGCTCGTGGATGCGCTGGGCGCCGCCCGCCGGGCCGCGAACGAAATGTTCGCCCAGTTGCACCGGCGGCTCGACCGCGAAGCGACGCCGGTGCAGGAGCTCCGGCTCACCGAAGACTTCGCGTCCGACGAGATCTGGGGCGAAGGGCTGGAGGTGGCGCTCGACAATCTCCTGCGGTCCTTCGACGCCCTGCGCGACGGGGTGGAGACCATCGCCGATCGCCTGGCGCTCGAGGACCCCGCGGAGCGGCGCACCCAGCTGATCGGCGAATTGCGCGGGGTGGTGCGGCGGCTCGATTCCAGCGGGGAGGGACTGCGCGCCGCGCTCCGGCCCGCCCCCGGCGGGCCGCCGGCGGTGCGCTGGCTCGAGCGGCGGGGCAAGAAGACTCCCTCGGTGGCGCTCGCGGCGGTGCCGCTCGATCTCGCCGAGCTGTTGAAAGAGAACCTGTTCGACCGGGTCGAGACCGCGGTGGCGACCTCGGCCACCCTCGCGGCGGGCGGCGACTTCGGATTCCTGGAAGAGCGGCTGGGGCTCGCGATCCCGCCGTCGCGGGTGAGCGTGCGGGAGATTCTCGCCTCGCCGTTCGATTTTCCGTCGCAATGCGTCTTCGGCATTCCCACCGACCTCCCCGAGCCGCGGGACGACGAAGCGGGGCACGCCGGCGCGGTGGCGCGGGTGGTGGTGGAGCTCGCCCACGCGGCGGACGGGGGAATCTTCTGCCTCTTCACGAGCCACGGCGCCCTGCGCCGCGCCGCGGACAGCGTGCGGGAACGGGTGGGCGGGCGCTGGCCCCTGCTGGTGCAGGGGGAAGGCCAGCGCGATCTGCTGCTCCGGCGCTTCCGCGAATCGGGATCGGCGATCCTCTTCGGGACCGACTCGTTCTGGGAGGGCGTGGACGTGCCGGGCCGGGCGTTGCGGGTGCTGGTGCTCGCCAAACTCCCGTTCAAGGTGCCGAGCGAGCCCCTCACGGCGGCGCGCCTGGAGCGGATCGAGGCGCGCGGGGAGAACGGGTTCACCAAGTACCTGGTGCCGCACGCCGCGCTCAAGCTGAAGCAGGGGTTCGGACGGCTGATCCGGACCCGCGCCGACGTGGGCGCGGTGGTGCTCCTCGACCGCCGGGTGGTCACCAAGCGGTACGGGCCGATGATGCTGGAGGGCCTGCCCAAGGCTTCGCGGTACGTGGGCTCCTGGGAGGACGTGCGCGGCGCCTGCGAGGAGTTCTTCGCGCGGCACGGCATCGGGGCGGTTAACGCCGAGTGAGCGGTAGCCGTGTAGTAAGAAGGGAGTCGGCAGGTCGGCGCAGAGTGGTCATCTCAACATCGGAGTGATTTCGTGAAGCGAGCGCTACTGGCAGTGGTCGGTTTGGCGATGCTTTCCCTTGCCTGCGCCACGGGGATGGGTGGCGGGCCGGACGGAGACGAAGGGGGGCGGGGGCCCCGCGGATACGGCGGCGCCTTGCCGGCCGACGCGCCGCGGTACGTGAACCCCGGCACCCTCGCCGCGCTGGACGGCTTCACCCACGCGGTCAAGGTCGGGTTCACGATTTACGTGTCGGGGGAAGTGCCCCTCGACTCGACCGGCGCGCTGGTCGGGGCGGGGGACGTGGCGGCGCAGGCGAAGCAGGCCTTCGCGAACCTCGGCGAAGTGCTGAAGATCGCGGGCGCCCGGCCCGGCGACGTCACCAAGCTCACCATCTACGTCGTCAGTCTGAAGGAGAAGGACATCGCGGCGATCCGCTCCGCGGCCGGGGCTTTCCTGCCGGAGCGCAACCCGCCCGCGGGCACCATCGTGGGTGTCTCGAGTCTGCCGAGAGACGGCGTCCTGATCGCGGTGGACGCGATCGCGGTCGAGCGCAGCCTTTTCGAGCCGCGCACGGGGCCATAGGGGCGATCCGGATGCCGGTGCCGGGAAGGCCGCCCGATCACCCGCTTCAGCGGGACTGGCCGAGCCGCGGCTCGAGCCCCGCGGGGAACGTCGCCGCGACTACCCCTCAACGCTTCTGCCGCGCGTCACCGCCGCGGACGTTAGATTCGTGACGGTGGCCTACGTCATTCTCTGGGAGTTCGAGCCCGTCCAGGGGCGGGAAGCCGATTTCCGGAAGGCGTACGGGCCGGAGGGGGTGTGGGCGCGATTCTTCCAGCGCGGCTCCGGGTATCTGGGCACGGCGTTGTTCACGGACCCCGAGCATCCGGGCCGCTACGTGACGGAAGACCGCTGGCTCACGCGGAAGTACTTCGACCAGTTCCGGGTGCAGTACGCCGACGCGTACCGCGATCTCGATCGCGAGTGCGAGCCGTTGACCAAGCGCGAGAAGCTGATCGGCGGGTTCGAGACCGACTGAAGGAGCGACGGTGACGAGGATCGCGAAACGGGTGGGCGCTCTGCCCACCTACCCGATGGCCGAGATCCCCGCGATCAAGCGGCGCCTGATCCAGCAGGGCGTGGATCTGATCGACCTGGGTGCCGGAGACGCCGACTTTGCCCCGCCGGAGGCGGCGGTGGAAGCGCTGGCGCGGGCGGCGAAGGATCCCGCCATGAGCCGCTACGGATTCCAGCTCGGCCTCCCCGCCTTCCGCGAACAGGCGGCGGCCTACCTCACGCGGCGGTTCAACGTAACCGCCGATCCGCTCACCGAGATCGCGCCGCTCCTCGGCTCGAAGGAGGGGATCGCCCACCTCGCGGCCGCGGTGCTCGATCCCGGCGACGCCGCCGTCGTTCCCGAGCCCGGGTACGCGGTCTATCACGGCGGCACCATCCTCGCGGACGCGGAGCCCTATCTCTACCCGCTCACGCCCCGGACGGAATTCCTCCTCGAGATGGAGGAGATTCCGAAGGACGTGGTGAAGCGGACGGGTCTCGTCTATCTCAACTATCCCAACAACCCGACCGCGGCGGTCGCCCCGCGCGAGTACCTCGAGCGCACGGTGGCCTTCTGCCGCAAGCACGACATCGTGATCGCGTACGACAACCCGTACTGCGAGATCACCTTTGACGGCTACGTGGCGCCGTCGATCTTCGAGATTCCGGGCGCCAGGGACGTCGCGGTCGAGTTCCACTCGCTCTCCAAGAGCTTCTGCATGACCGGCTGGCGCCTGGGCTGGGCGGTGGGCAAGCCGGAGCTGATCGCGGCGCTGGCGCGGGTCAAGAATTACGTGGACACCGGCGCCTTCCTCGCGGTGCAGGCCGCGGGCGCGGCGGTGCTCGAGGACGCGGAAGCGATCGCGGCGGGATACGTCAAGCGCTTCCTCGAGCGCCGCGACGCCGTGGTATCGGCGCTCGCCGCCAGCGGCTTCGAGGCCGCGACGCCGCGCGCCACCCTCTATTTCTGGATCCCGCTGCCCGAGGGCCTCGCGTCGGCGGCGTTCCAGAAGCGCGCGCTCGAAGAAGTCGGGGTGGTGACGCTGCCGGGGAGCGCGTTCGGGAAGGGGGCCGAGGGATTCTTCCGGATCGCGCTGACGGTGCCGGCGCCGCGTCTGGTCGAAGCGGTGGAGCGGCTCGGAAAGGTGCTGGCCGCTGTTTAAGCTCACCCAGCTCCCCTCGCTCGCTCCACGGGGCGCGTGGGGAGTGGCGATCGCCGTGCACGCGGTGGTGCTGGTGCTCGCGATCGCGCTGCCCTGGGCGGCGCCGCGGCCCCGGGTGCTCGTGACCCTGCTTCCCGAAGCGCTTCCGGTGACGCCGCCCTACGGCGGCACCCGCGCCACCGGCGGCCCCAAGAACAAGAAGAAAGCGGGTTTCGGCGCGGCGCCGCAGGTGGTGGCGCCCGAGGTCGCGCCCTCCGCCCTTCCCGCGCCGGTCCCTCCGGCCCGCGCGCCCGCGGCCACGCCGGTGATCGGCGACGTGATCTCGCCGCCGCAAGCCGGCGACGGCCGGCTCTGGGTGAGCCCGCTCCCCGCGCTTCCCGCCGCGGTGGCCGAGGTGATTTACGGCGACACGCTCGCCCGGGACTCGGCGGCGATCGGGCGGCTGCGGGCGATGGTGGATTCGCTGGGCCAGGTGCTGGTGGACTCGGTCCAGCGCCGGCGCCGGCCCGACTGGACCACGAAGGTCGCGGGCCAGACCTTCGGCATCGATTCGCAGTACATCCATATCGCGGGGATCAAGATTCCGACCGCGGCGCTCGCGCTGCTGCCGATCTCACTGCCGCAGGGGAACTACGGCGAGGCCTTGCGCGCGCGGCAGCTGGAAGAGATGCGGCAGGACCTGCTGCAGGCGGCCCAGCGCGCCGAGAACCTGGCGGAGTTCAAGCATTACGTGCAGGAGATCCGGGCTCGGAATCAGGCGGAGCGGGATTTCGCGAAACGTCAGCGGGGCGACACCACGACGGTGAACCCCTAGGCCAGCGCCGTCCGCAGGCGCGTCAGCGCCTGCTCCTTCCCGATCACATAGAGCAATTCGTTCACCGGCTCCGACACCGTGCCGCCCGTGAGCGCGATGCGGATCGGCTGGAAGATCTTCCCGGCGGGGACGCTCCGCTCCTCGGCGAGCTTGCGGAGCCGCGCCTCGAGCGCCGCGGTGGTCCACTCGGTGTCCTTGAGGGCGGCCACGCTCGCTTCGAGAGCGGCCTTGTAGCCCGGCACGTCCTTCGCGATCTCTTTCTTCGCCTTCTCGTCCTGCGCCACGAACCTGGCGTCGAGCCGCACCGCCACCTGCTTCGCCACTTCGATCGTCGTGCGCGATCGGGTTTTCACCGCCGAGATCGCCCTGAGCACCGCCTCCTTGTCGCCATCGGCGCCGAGGGCCGCGAGCTGGGGGCGAACCAGGGCGTAGAGATCGTCGGGCGATGAGGCCGAGAGATACTGGCCGTTCATCCACTCGAGCTTGGTCGTGTCGAAGACCGCGGCCTTCTTCTGGACGCCCTCGAACGAGAAGAGCTGGATCATCTCGTCCTGGGTCATGATCTCGCGGTCGCCGCCGGGGCTCCAGCCGAGGAGGGCGAGGAAGTTCCGCATGGCGGCGGGGAGAATGCCCAGGTGCTGGTAGTCGCCGACGGCCGTCGCGCCGTGCCGCTTGGAGAGTTTCTTGCCGGCGGGCCCGTTGATCATCGGCACGTGGCCGAAGACCGGCGGCTCGTGGCCGAGGGCGCGGTAGAGCGCGATTTGCTTGGGCGTGTTCGAGATGTGGTCGTCGCCGCGGAGGACGTGGGTGATGTGCATGTCCACGTCGTCCACCACCACCGCGAGGTTGTAGATGGGGGTGCGGTCGGTGCGGAGGATGATGAAGTCCTGGAGATCTTCGCCCTTGAAGCTGATCCGGCCGTGCACCGCGTCGTCCCAGGCGATTTCGCCCGCGGGGATCTTGAAGCGGATGGCGCCGGCGTCCTCGTAGGCCTTGCCTTCCTTGAGGAGCCGGTCCGCCGCGGCCTGGTGGTTCTTGATGCGCGCGCCCTGAAAGACGACCTCTTCGTCCCAGTCGAGGCCCAGCCAGGTGAGGCCGTCCAAGATGACCTTGGTGTGCTCGTCGGTGGAACGGGCTTTGTCGGTGTCCTCGATGCGGAGCAGGAACTTGCCGCCCGAGTTCCGGGCGTAGAGCCAGTTCAAGAGCGCGGTGCGGGCGCCGCCGACATGGAGGTACCCGGTGGGGGAGGGAGCGAAGCGGACCCGGACGGTCATGGATGACGATCGATGAGAATGATCAATGTCCAATGCTCAATGCCCAATGATCATTGAACATTG
>DASSQQ010000147.1:0-25814 GCA_035702425.1 Gemmatimonadales bacterium | reverse complement strand
GCGCGGCACCATGCGCTACGTGCGCTGGCTCTTGAACCTGGTCCCGGCGCCCCTCACGGCCGACCAGTTGCTCGCGGCGGCGGAAGCGGATCTCCGCGCCGGTGCTGTCGAGGCCAACCCTAATCGCGCGCAGGCCCTCGCCTTGTTGAGCCACCTGCTGGCCCGTCGCTCGCAGACGGTGGACGCGAAGCTCACCGCCATGGAAGCCTACGAGGTGGACCCGTACCTCTCCGAGGCGGAGGACGTGCTCACCCGGCTCTTCCTCACCTCACTCGACCTGGAGGACGCGGCGGAGGCGAACAAGTGGTGCCGGGAAGGGTTCCGCCGCTTCCCGCGGAGCCCGCCATTCACCGAATGCCAGATTCAGGTGTACGCGCTCAAGGGGCAGAAGGCGGACGTTCCGAAACTCTGGACGCTCCTCGAGCAGAACGTGGCGCAATACCCGCCGGCCGAGCGCGAGTACCGCCGCCGCCGCGGCGAGTTGTTCGTCGCGATGGCGCTCGCCAACGCGGGCCTCAAGGACAGCGCCGGCGCCGTGGCGCTCCGCGCCCGGGAGGGCGCCGGCGCCGACGTGGATCCCACGCGGGACCTGGTCTACGTGGAGATTCTCTTCCGCAGCATGGCCGGCGATCGCGACGAGGCGATCCGGCTCCTCAAGCTCTACCTCGTCACCAACCCCGAGGACAAGGTCACCATCGCCCAGGACAGCACCTGGTGGTGGCGCAACCTCCGGTCCGACCCCGAGTTCCGGCGTCTGGTGGGTCTCGCCAGGTGACCCCCGGGGCCCGCGGCCCGGGCCTGAGCCCGTTTCCGGGTTGGTGACCTGCGCCACTGTCCACTCCGGCCTAAAACTGTAGATTCGGCGCCACACCTCGCCTTTGCTTAGCCCTAGAACCCGAACCCATCGTGCGCCCCCCCGGGCGGGAGGAAGTCTGTGAAGAGTCCCTTGAGCCGGACCGCGCTGGCGGCGCTCGTTGCCGCCGCGATCGGCTGCTCCGAGCGTAGCCAGTCTCTGCCGCCCCAGCCGAGCGTGGAGGCGAACAACACCTCGAACACCGGAACCGGCTGCAACTTCCAATCGCTGAACGTGCTCGCCAACCACTACTTTGGCGGACCCGAGGCCAAGGTGGTGCGCGGGATCATTTCGCAAATGCAGAGCGCCGGCGCGTTCACCGTGCCCGCGATCAACGGCGGGTTCGACGTGATGTCCCACATCGCGGCGAACGTCAAGGCGGGCAACACCGACGTGACCGACGGCTCGAGTCTGACCAACGGGCTCCTGGCCTGCATGTTCTCCGACCCGGCGCAGCTCCCGGCGACCTTCCCGGAAGATTTCACCGTCGCTACCAACCCCGCCGACTCCGGCGGCTACGACGTGCGCGGCGGTGCCAATGACCTCACCGGTCCGGTCTTCAGCCGTCCGGTGCCGGGCTCGTTCTCCGGCGTCGCTCCCATCGGCGCCAACACCTGGCCGGGGATCCTGTCCGGCAACGCCGCGCCGGCGCGGGTGCTGGTGTACGGCGAACCGGCGCTCCTGCCCAACACCTACGAATGGCGGGTGGTGCCGCGCACCACGACCTTCTCGCCCGCAGTGATGGTCGGCGTCTGTCTCGACGCCAACAGCCACGCCACGTCCCTGGTGCACGAGAACGCCAGCCTCTTGCCGTTCGAGGACGCGGCGTTCCTGCCGGTCTGCGCCGGGCTCGCGTCTGGCTCCTGGGGCGCGCGGCTCCTCGATCGCGTGGAGCGGTGGGGGGTGGACGTCCTCGGTCCCCGGCCCCTCTCGGCCACGCCGCCGATGAATCCGGGCGGTCTCGCCGGCTCGACGGGAAGCATTCACAGCATCTTCGGCCCCGAAGTGGTGGACACCGTCAACCTGACCTTCACCGTCCAGCCCACGGACGTGCAGGTGAACCAGATCATCACGCCGCCGGTCGTGGTGCTGGCGACCGAGGCCGGTACTACCACCCCGGTGCCGAACGTGGTGATCACGCTCACCACGCTCAACAACAACGGCACTCCCGCGTTCCTCGGTGGGACGCTGACCGGAACCACGGATGCCACCGGCACCGTCACTTTCGCCGACCTGTTCGAGACCAAGACGGGCGGTTACCTGCTGGTCGCGTCGGCGTCGGTGAACGGGCGACCGGCGATCGCGGTCCCCACGGTGAACTCGACGAGATTCAACGTGCGGCCGTAGGCCGACGAGTGCTGGCAGCGAACAGGGCCCGGATCTCTCCGGGCCCTGTTTGTTTTCCCCCGACGGGAACCCGCCGGCGCCTACTTCTTCTTCGTGGTCTTCTTGGACGCGGGCTTCTTGGCCGGCGCGGCCTTCTTCGAGGACGCCGGAGCCATGGGCGGGTTGTCGGAGTTGAACTCGTCCGCCACCGTGAGCCACGAACCATCCGACTGGCGCTGGCGCACGTTGAGGTACTTCCCGTTGTCGGACACCGGTCCGGGCGCGCCCGGAGGCGTCACGCTCATCGAGTAGTGCCCGGCGACGTAGGCCAGGTCCCCCGAGCCGTCGATCGCGTCGATCGTCAGCTTGAAGGTCTTGATGGGCGGGAAGCTCCCCATCCAGGTCTCGATCGCCTTGCGTCCGCTCACCAGCTTTTCATTGGGCGGCATGAACCGCGCGTCCGCCGCGAACAGCGCCGAGGCGCCCGCCCAGTCCTTGCGCAGCACCCGCGCCGTGAACGAGTCCGCCTCGGCCCGGTTGGCCGTGCGGTCCGCCTCGGTGAACTGCGGCGCCTTGGGCCCGCAGGCGAGCGCCGCGGCACCGAGCGCGATCATTGGAAAAAGGGAAGGACGCATGAGCCGTCTCCTGGTGAGAGTGGTCGAGCGTGCCGGCGCGAAGCTACCCGCGCCCACCCGCGCGTCAAGGTGTAGACCGCGCCGCCGTGACTTTGGTCACGGCACATCTCCCCCACGGTATCAGCCCTTTCCCGACCTGTCCCCGCCCGACTCGCACAGCATATTTCCCCCCGATGCCCCGCCGCTCCCGCAAGCCCACCGCCGATCCCCAGGCGCTCGCCGAACGCCTGGAGTCCGACGCCTATTACCGCGAAATCTTCGACCTCGCGTCCATCGGCATCTACCAGTCCGCCACCGACGGGAGGATCCTCACCGCCAACCGGGCCCTCGCCCGCATCCTCGGTTACCCGTCGCCCGAAGCGTTGCAGAAGGAGAACATCGCCCAGGTCTACGCCGACCCCGCCCAGCGCGCCCGGCTGATCGCCCAGTACGAGCCCTCCGGGGAGGCGGTGGATCTGGAGGTCCAGTGGCGCCGCCGGGACGGCACCCCGATCTGGATTCTCCTCTCCGCCCAGGCCATCAAGGACGACAAGGGGATCACCCGCTACTTCGAGGGCTTCGTCCGCGACATCACCGCCGAGCGCGCCGCCAAGCGCGCCCAGGAGGCCACCTACCAGATCTCCGAGGCGGCGAACTCGGCGCGCAACCTCACCGATCTCCTGGCCGCGGTGCACCGGGTGGTGCTGGGCCTGATGCCGGCGACCAATTTCTACGTCTCGCTCTACGACGAAACCACGCGGATGCTCTCCTTCCCGTACTTCGTGGACGAGCGCGATTCCTGGGACGCGCCGCGCCGCGTCGGCCGCGGCCTCACCGAGTACGTGCTCCGCACCGGCGAGCCCCTGCTGGTGACGCCCGAAGTCCATCGCGCCCTCGAGGAGCACCAGGAAGTGGAGCTGGTGGGCGAGCCCTCCGTGGACTGGATGGGCGTGCCGCTCAAGGTGGACGAGCGGACCATCGGGGTGCTGGTGACCCAGAGCTACACCGAAGGGGTGCGCTTCGGGGAGCGGGACCTGGCCGTCCTCAAGTTCGTCTCCACCCAGGTGGCGATGGCGATCGAGCGCGCCCGGGCCGCCGAGCGGCTCACCGCCAGCGAGTCCAAGTACCGGCTGCTCTTCGAAGCCAACCCGCACCCGATGTGGGTCTACGATCTCGAGACCCTGCAGTTCCTGGCCGTCAACGAGGCGGCGGTGCGCGAGTACGGCTACTCCCGCGAGGAGTTTCTGAAGCTCACCATCAAGGACATCCGGCCGGTCGAGGACGTGCCGCGCATGGTCGCGCACCTGCGCGAGCTGGGACCGGGGCTCAAGGCCACGGACCGCTGGCGCCACCGGCGCAAGGACGGAACGGTGCTGGACGTCGAGATCTCCTCTCACGAGATCGAGTTCAACGGCCGCCGGGCGCGGATCGTCCTGGCCCACGACATCACCGAGAGTCTCCGCGCGTCGGAGCGCCTGCGGCTCTCGGAGAAGAAATACCGCCTGCTCTTCGACGCCAACCCCGAGCCGATGTGGGTCGCGGACGCGCGCACCCACCGCTTCCTCGCGGTGAACGACGCGGCCGTGGAGCGCTACGGCTACTCCCGGGAGGAATTCCTGGGGATGACGATTTTCGAATTGCGCACCCCGGAGGCGGAGCGGGATCTGCGCGCCTACATCGCCTCGCCGGTGCCCGAAACGGGACGGATCGCGGAAGTGAAGCACCGCACCAAGGACGGCGCGGTGCTGGACGTCGAAATCGTCCATAACACCATCGACTTCGACGGCCACGAAGCGTGGCTGGTGCTCGCCAAGAACCTGACCGAGCACAAGCGGCTGGAAGCCCAGCTCCGGCAGGCGCAGAAGATGGAAGCGGTGGGCCAGCTGGCGGGCGGCGTGGCGCACGACTTCAACAATCTCCTCACCGCCATCCTCGGCTTCAGCGCCATCCTCGAGGCCGAGCTCCCCACCGACGATTCGCGGCGGGCCGGGGTGGCCGAGATCACCTCCGCGGCCCACCGCGCCGCCGCGCTGACCAGCCAGCTCCTCGCGTTCTCGCGCCAGCAGATGATCCAGCCCCAGATGCTCGACCTGAACGCCGTGGTGCGGCAGATCTCGGGGATCCTGCACCGGGTGATCGGCGAGCACATCCATCTCGTCGCGACGCTCGCGCCCGGCGTGGCGCCGGTGCATGCCGACCGCAGTCAGCTGGAGCAGGTGGTGATGAACCTCACCATCAACGCCAGGGACGCGATGCCCGAAGGCGGCGCGCTGGGCATCGAGACCAGCCGCGTCACCCTCGACGAAGTGCGCGCCCGCGCCATCAGCGGCGCCGAGCCCGGGGACTACGTGATGCTGTCGGTGAGCGACACCGGCGTCGGCATCCCGCCGGACGTGAAGCACCACCTCTTCGAGCCCTTCTTCACCACCAAGGAGCAGGGGACGGGGCTGGGCCTCGCCACCGTGTACGGCGTGGTACGCCAGAGCGGAGGGTTCGTGACGGTGGAGAGCGAGCCCGGACGGGGGAGCACCTTCCGGGTCTACCTCCCGCGGGGGGACGGTGCGTCCCTCCCGGCTACGAGCGCCGCCGCGCCCCGGGAGCTCCGCGGCACCGAGTCGGTCCTGCTCGTCGAAGACGACGCCGCGGTGCGGCGGCTCGCGCGCGCGGCGCTCGAGAGCTACGGCTACCGGGTGATCGAGGCCGACGCCGGGGCCCGGGCGCTGGTCGCGGCGCGCGGGGAGCCGATCGACCTCCTGCTCACCGACGTGGTGATGCCGGGAATGCGGGGCGGCGAGCTGGCGGAGCGGCTCCGCGCCGATCGTCCCCAGCTCCGGGTGTTGTTCATGACGGGCTACGCGGCGGACGCGGTCACTCCGCCGCATCCGCGTTCCGCGGGGGCGCTCATCCAGAAGCCGTTCACGCCGGAAGCGCTGGCGGCGCGGATCCGGGACGTGCTCGACGGCCGGCCATCCTGAAGGGTCCTTCACCAAGCCTTCATCACCTGCATCGGCCCCGAAGCGCAGACTCCAGGTGACCTCGCACCCGGAGTGCGGCCATGCAATCAGCTTCGTCGGTTCAGTCGTCCTTGCGTTCCAGCCGCCGCGCGCCCGGGAAACGGGATGATCTCTACCGCGCGTTCTTCGAGGCCAGTCCGGATCCGATGTGGGCCTTCGATCCGCTCACCCTCGAGTTCCTCGACGCCAACGAGGCGGCGCTGCGCCGCTACGGGTACTCCCGCGAAGAATTCCTGAGCCTCACCGCCGACGACATCCGCCCGGCCGAGGAGATCGAGCATTTCCGCGCTCGGATCGCCGAGCCCCGGGAAGGCGTGGTGGACGCCGGGACCTTCCGCCACCGGGCCCGCGACGGCTCGGTGTTCGAGGTCCGGGTCTCCTCGCAGGACGTGACGCACGGCGGCCGGCGGGCGCGGGTGGTGGTGGCGGTGGATTCGAGCGAGCGCAACAGCCTCGAGGCCCAGCTCCGGCACGCCCAGAAGATGGAAGCGGTGGGCCGCCTCGCCGGCGGTGTGGCGCACGACTTCAACAACATCCTCACCGCCATCAGCGGCTACAGCCAGCTCCTGATGGAGGATCTGGGGCCGAGCGATCCCCGGCGCCAGGACGCGGCCGAGATCCAGAAAGCCGCGTCGCGCGCCGCCGCGCTCACCCGCCAACTGCTCGCGTTTTCGCGGCGCCAGGTGCTGCAGCCACGGGTGCTCGATCCCAACCACCTGATTTCCGAGATGGAGCAGTTCCTGCGCCGGCTGATCGGCGAAGACGTGGAGCTGGTGGTCGATCTCGATTCGGCGGTGGGCACGGTGCGCGCCGACCCGGGCCAGCTGGAGCAGGTGATCATGAACCTGGCCGTGAACGCGCGGGACGCGATGCCCGGGGGCGGACGGCTCACCATCTCCACGGCGGCGGCCCGCCTCAAGCGCGCGCCGGCTTCGAGAGGCGGCGGGTGCCGCGGGGAGTGCGTCCGGATCACGGTGCGGGACACCGGGCACGGGATGAGCCCCGAGATTCGCGCCCACATCTTCGAGCCGTTCTTCACCACCAAGGAGAAGGGGCAGGGCACCGGCCTCGGACTCTCGACCGTGGACGGCATCGTGGAGCAGAGCGGCGGCTACATCGAGGTCGAAACCCGCCTCGGCCAGGGGACGGCGTTCCACCTGTACTTCCCCCGCCAGAGCGGGGACGCCGAGCGCCGCCCCGCCCTGCCGCCGGCGGTGCCGCGAACCGGAAGCGCCACCATTCTCCTCGTGGAAGACGAAGCCGCGGTGCGTGACGTCGCGAGCGAGGCCCTGCGGCGCCGGGGGTACCGCGTGATCGAGGCCGAAGGCGCGGCGGCGGCCGCCACGCTCGCCCAGCGGACCGCCGAGCCCATTCATCTCCTGCTCACCGACGTGGTGCTCGCCGACCAGAGCGGGCGGATCCTCGCCGATCAGGTGGTCCGCACCCGCCCCGACACGCGGGTGCTGTTCATGTCCGGTTACACCGACGACGCGGTGCTGCAGCGGGGAGTGCTGGGGACGGGAGTCGCCTACCTGCAAAAGCCCTTCACGCCGGACGTGCTGGTGGCGAGGATACAGGAAGTGCTGGCGGGGAGCGAAGCTCCTACGGCTTGAGGCCGCGCCACACCACGGCGCGGATGTCCGCCGAGCGCGCCGCCCCGAACTTCTGCGCTTCGGCCAGCAGTCGCAGGTAGTCGTCCTTCCATTCCGCGGGCAGGTGCTCGCGGAAGTAGCCCGCGGTCATCACCTCGCCCCGCGCCTGATCCGATTTTCCGAAGCCCACCGCCGTCACGTCGCCCAGGAAGCAGGTCGAGCTTCCGGTGTCCATCACGTTGGCGACGCGGCACTCGAAGTGGGCGTAACACTCATCGAGCACCGGAGCGCCGTTGGCGCCGGCGTGGTGGGGAACGCCGGCGAGCTTGTCGCGATCGCGCCCCGACTCGAAGCCGAGCCGGTGGATCAGGTCGTACTGGTCGCGGCGGAGCAGGTGGAGCACGAAGCGCCCGCTCTCGAAAATGAGGTCGTGGCTGAAGTTGAACTTGTGGATGTAGACCGAGAGCCGCGGGAAGCCGGGCACGATGGACGCCCGGATCGCCGCGTCCGAAATCATCCCGTTCCGCTTCCCCTTCCACTCCGACGTGATCGCCACCACCGGCGAGGTGAGGTTGCGCAGGAGCTGATAGGTCTCGTCGGGGGCGATGGGGCGCATGGCTCAAAATATAGGCGGGCCGGGGCCCGGGGCGGCCCGCCGGGCACCGGGGCGTCACTGCCCTTATAATGAAGGGTGGCTCACACCGCACTGCTCGACCGCCTGCGCGAGCATCTGGATCGCGCCCGCCTCTTCCGCCGGCCCGGCACCGCCATTCTCGCCGTGTCCGGGGGCGCGGATTCGGTGGCGCTCCTCGACCTCTTCGCCTCCCTCGCGCCCGAACGATCGCTCCAGCTGGTGGTGGCGCACGTGGATCACGGAATCCAGAGGGACAGCCGGACGGTCGCACAGATGGTCGGGGATCTGGCCCGGCGCTACCGGGCGGGCTTCGAGCTGGGCGAGCTGCACCTCGGGCCGGACGCGACGGAGACCGGCGCCCGCCACGCGCGCTACGCCTGGCTGCGCGAACTGCGCCGCCGCACCGCCGCCCGCTGGATCGTCACCGCCCATCACGCGGACGATCAGGTCGAGACCGTCCTCCTGCGCGTGCTCCGGGGCAGCGCGCCCGCCGGACTCGCCGGCATGCGACCCCGCGCGCGCGGCGGGCTGGTGCGCCCCCTCCTCGCCTTTACCCGCGCGGACCTCGCCGCCCACGTCGCGGCCCGCGGCCTCCCCCGCCACGACGATCCGGCCAACCGCGATCCCCGGCACCTCCGCTCCTGGGTACGGACCGAGCTGCTCCCGCTTCTGGTCGCGCGGCTCGGCGAGCGCGTGACCGCCGATCTCAAACGCGCCGGACGGTTCGCCGCCCTCGACCGCCGCGCCTGGGACGCGGCGCTGGAACTCGTTCCCGATCTTGGCCTTCACGCCACGGACGGCGCCTTCGACGTTGCCCGCGCTTCACTCGGCCGCTATGATGCAAGCTTGAGCGTCGCGCTGCTGCGCACCGCGGCCCGGCGCGCCGGACTGGTGCTCGGGCCCGATCGCGCGCGGCGGCTCCTGGACCTCGCCACCCGCCCGTCGGGACGGCGGATCGAGCTGGGGGGCGGCTGGATCGCCGAGGTCGCGTTCGAGCGCCTGCGCGTGACCCGGGGATTCGCCTGCGCGGCGGAACGGATCGTGGCCAGTTCGGAGCAGGGAAGCGGGATCTTCGGGTCGTTTCTCGTGGACTGGCGGCCGGAGCCGGCGCCCCGGGCGCTCGACCGGAGCGGGTGGACCACCTGGGTGCCGGCGGACGCGCCCTGGGAAGTGCGGGCGCCCCAGGCCGGCGACCGGCTGGTGCCGCTGGGCGGCATCGGGCACCGGCCCCTGCGGCGGCTCCTGATGGAAGCGCGGGTGCCGCGCGGCGCGCGGGGCGCCTACCCCGTGGTGGCGCGCGGCGAAACCATTCTCTGGGTGCCCGGCATCTGTCGTACGGCGGACGGGCTCCCCGATCCCGGAACTCCGGCGGTGCGGCTTGACGTTACCGAGCACGGAGCAGCTGAAGCAGACCGGCGGGCGTAAGCTCGCCCGGATCGTCTTCGACGAGCGGACCATCGCCCGCCGGGTGGCGGAGCTGGGCCGGGAGATCACCGACGCCTACCCGGACGGCGAGCTTCTGGTGGTGGGACTCCTGAAAGGGAGCTTCATCTTTCTCTCCGATCTGGTGCGGAAGATCGAGCGGCCCCTGCAGGTGGACTTTCTGGTGGCGGCGAGCTACGGCGCCGGCACCGTCTCGAGCGGGAACGTGCGGCTGCTGTACGATCCCGAAACGGCGCTCGAAGGGAAACATATTCTCCTGGTCGAGGATATCATCGATACCGGGAAGACGCTCCAAAAGCTGCAGGGCCTTCTCGAGACCCGACGGCCGCGGAGCCTGGAGATTTGCGCATTGCTGGACAAGCACATCGCCGTTCCCGAGCTGGCGCCGAAATTTCTCGGCTTCGACGCGCCGCCACTGTTCCTGGTGGGGTACGGGCTCGATCACGCCGAAAATTTCCGGCACCTGCCGTACATCGCGAGTCTGACCTAGATGGCGAACCGCATGCCGCCGCCGCGTGACTTCAGCTGGGGCCGGGCCTTCCGGATGCTCTCCTTCTGGGCCCTGCTCGCGGTGCTGGGCGTCGCCTTCGTGAAGCTGATGGCCGGGCGCCGGCAGGACGCGCCCGAGATCTCGTACTCGGAGTTCAGCCAGCAGCTCGACGATTCCAACGTCAAGGCGGTCGAGATCACCGAGCGCACCCAGCTGCGCGGCGATTTCAAGCACAGCACCACCGTCGCCGAGAGCCACCAGCCGGTGGAGCACTTCACCGCGCTGCTGCCGTTCGAGTCGAGCGACACCTGGGTGGCGAACCTGAAGACCCGCGGCGTCGAGGTGCGCGCCAAGGAAGAAAAGCAGTCCTTCGGCCTGATCCTCTGGAATCTCTGGCCGCTGCTCCTGATGGCGGGGCTCGCCATTCTGGTGCTGCGGCAGATGCAGCAGGGCGGGAACCGCGCCTTCGCCTTCGGCAAGTCGCGGGCCCGGCTCCTCACCGGTGACACGCCCAAGATCACCTTCGCCGACGTGGCGGGGTGCGACGAAGCCAAGGTGGAGCTGCAGGAGATCATCGAGTTCCTGCGCGACCCCCAGAAATTCCAGCGGCTGGGCGGCCGGCTCCCCAAGGGCGCGCTCCTCGTCGGGCCCCCGGGCACCGGCAAGACCCTCCTCGCCAAGGCCGTCGCCGGCGAGGCGGGCCGCCCCTTCTTCTCCATGTCGGGCTCGGATTTCGTGGAGATGTTCGTCGGGGTGGGCGCCTCCCGCGTCCGCGACCTCTTCGAGCAGGGGAAGGCGCACGCCCCCTGCATCATCTTCATCGACGAGATCGACGCCGTCGGCCGGCACCGCGGCGCGGGGCTGGGCGGCGGGCACGACGAGCGGGAGCAGACCCTCAATCAGCTCCTGGTCGAAATGGACGGGTTCGATTCCAAGGACGGCGTGATCCTGATCGCCGCCACCAACCGGCCCGACATCCTCGATCCCGCGCTGCTGCGTCCCGGGCGCTTCGACCGCCAGATCGTGGTGGACATGCCGGACGTGCGCGGCCGCGAGGAAATCCTGCGGGTGCACACCCGCAAGATCCCCCTCGGCGCCAACGTGGTGCTGGAACGGATCGCGCGCGGCACGCCGGGGCTCGCCGGGGCCGAGCTCGCGAACATCGTGAACGAGGCGGCCCTCCTCGCCGCCCGCCGCAACAAGTCCCAGGTGGACATGGTGGACTTGGAGGACGCGAAGGACAAAGTCACGCTCGGGCTCGAGCGCCGCAGCCGGGTCTTCTCGGACGAGGAGCGGCGGCTCGTGGCCTATCACGAAGCGGGGCACGCGCTGATCGCGCTCTCGGTCCCCGCGGCCGATCCGCTGCACAAGGTCACCATCATTCCCCGGGGGCGCGCGCTGGGCATCACCGCGTACCTCCCCGAGGAGGAGCTGAACAAGTACACCCGGCAGTCCATCCTCTCCCGCCTCGCCACCGCGTACGGCGGCCGGGTGGCCGAAGAGCTGGTGTTCGGGCCCGAGAAGATCACGCCCGGCGCGTCCCAGGACATTCAGCAGGCGACCAACATCGCCCGCCGGATGGTGACCCAGTTCGGGATGAGCGACGCGATCGGCCCCATCGCCGTCGGCGATCGCGAGGCCGAGGTGTTCCTGGGGCGGGAAATCGTCCAGCGGCGCGAGATTTCCGACCGCACGGCGGAGCTGGTGGACGCGGAGGTGAAGCGGATCCTCACCGAGGCCTACGCCGACGCCACCCGCATCCTGACCGAGCGGCGTCCCGCGCTGGACCGGCTCGCCGCCGCGCTGCTCGAGCGCGAGACCCTGGATCGCGAGGAAGTGGATCTGGTGGTGGCGGGGAAGACGCTTCCTCCGCTCCCCGTCGCGCCGACGGCCCCGGCCGCCGCCGACAAGCCGAAGGAAGCCGAGAAGCCGCAGCCCGGACGGGGCGGCGTGCTCGGCAGCCCGCCGCCGGAGCCCGCCGGGGCGTGAAGGTCACCGCGCTCGCCGCGCACACGCCCGAGGCGGCGCGCGCGGCGCTCGCGGCTCGCGGGTGGGACGCCGACCCGGCGCGCTTCGCCGCCGCCGGTCTCCAGCCTCTTCTCCTCTTACTCGACGGCGTGACCGAGACCGAGCGCGAAGCGCTCGTCGGCTGGGCCGCGCGCGGCGGCACCGACGTGCTCACCGGCGAGGGCTGGGCGCTGGTGGCGGGCGCCGCGAGCCGGCTCGCCCCTCTCGCCCGTCCCGACCGCGCGCCCTCCGAGTTCGCCACCGCCTGCGCCGACCTGGCGCGTTTCCTCGTCGCCTACGCCGAGCCGCCGCGCCGCTGGGAGATCGCCACCGGCGCGATCGAGCTCACCGGTCCCGTGATCATGGGCATCGTCAACGTCACGCCCGATTCGTTTTCCGACGGCGGGCTCCACGCCACCACCGACGCGGCGGTGGCGCACGCCGAGAAGCTGAAGGCCGACGGCGCCGACCTGCTCGACGTGGGCGGCGAGTCCACCCGGCCCGGCGCGCCACCGGTCCCGGTGGACGAGGAGCTGCGCCGCGTCATCCCGGTGATCGAGTGCCTCGCCGCGCGGAACCTCGGGCCGGTGTCGGTGGATACCCGGAAAGCGAAGGTCGCGGAGGCGGCGCTCGACGCCGGCGCGGGCGTCGTGAACGACGTCACCGCGTTCGGGTTCGACCCCGACCTCGCGGGACTCGTGGCCCGCCGCGGGGCGGGGGCCCTGCTGATGCACATGCGGGGAACCCCGGAGACCATGGATTCCCTCGCCACCTACCGGCAGGTGGCGGTCGAGGTGGCCGAGGAGCTGGGGCGGGCCGCGGAACGGGCCGAAGCCGCGGGGGTGGCCCGGGAGCGGATCGCCCTCGATCCGGGGTTCGGATTCGCCAAGACGCCGGCCCAGAATCTCCGGCTCCTCGATGAACTGGCCACGATCGCCGGCGCCGGTTATCCTCTGGTCGTCGGGCCGTCGCGCAAGCGGTTCGTGGGCGCCGCCACCGGGCGGCCGGTCGAAGACCGGGACCGCGCCACCGCGGTGGCCTGCGCGCTGGCGTGGGAGCGCGGCGCGCGCATCTTCCGGGTGCACGACGTGTCCCTCGCGCGCGAAGCGCTGCGTCTCGCGGCCGCCACCACCGAGGCTTGAGTGAACCTCGACGCCTACCGTTTCCTCGTTCCCCGGCTCTGGCCGGACGTCTTCGAGATCGTGGTCGTCGCGTTCGTGATTTACCGCCTGCTGCTTTTTCTCGTGGGCACCCGCGCGATCCAGATCCTCGTGGGCGTCGTGATTCTCGCGGTGGGCTACTTCGTCGCCGTGCTCGCCAAGTTCACGCTGATCAGCGCGCTCCTGGGCTTCGTCTTCACCTACGGCGCCTTCGCGGCGGTGGTCGTCTTCCAGCCCGAGCTCCGGAACGCGCTGGCGCGCCTCGGCCAGTCGCGTCTGATGCGCGCCTTCTCACGAGGCGACCGCCAGTCGGTCGCCGAAGAAATCGCCGAAGCCCTGGACCGCCTCTCCCGCGCCGGCACCGGCGCCATCATCGCCGTCGAGGGCGACATCGGCCTCGAGGAGTTCATCACCACCGGCGCGCCCATGGAGGCGAAGGTCTCGGCCGACCTCCTCACCACCATCTTCACGCCTTACTCGCCGCTGCACGACGGCGCGGTGCTGGTGCGCGGCGACCAGATCATCGGCGCCGGGTGCGTCCTCCCGCTCACCCAGTTCAAGGTCACCGACAAGTCCCTCGGCACCCGCCACCGCGCGGCGCTGGGACTCTCCGAGGAGACCGACGCCACGGTGCTCGTCGTGTCCGAGGAGACGTCCACCATTTCGATCGCCAGCCACGGCGTGCTGCACCGCCCGCTGTCGTCGGATCAGGTGCGGGATCTCCTGTCCGGCGCCACCCGGCTGGAAGGCGGCGAGCGGGTGACCGAAATGGGAGCCGCGTAAGGCGCCAGCCGGCGCGCGAGGTTGTTTCGGCCTCTCCCCCCGGGTACTATTTCCGGCTATGGATTTTGCGGCGCTCCCCGAGCGGCTCGACCGAGTGCGCGCGGAGATCGCGCGACGGCAGGCGGCGGGCGGCTGGACCCATCCGGTCACCATCGTCGCCGTCACCAAGGGATTCGGGCCGGACGCGGTGGCCGCGGCGCTCGCGGCGGGCCTCGAGGACATCGGCGAAAACCGGGTCCAGGAAGCCGAGCGCAAGATGGCGGCGCCCGAGACCCGGGGCGCGGTGTGGCACCTGATCGGCCACCTCCAGCGCAACAAGGCGCGGCAGGTGGCGGGCCGGTTCGCGCTGGTACATTCGGTCGATTCCGTGGCGCTGGCGGAAGAGCTGGACCGTCGCGCGGCGGGCGCCGGGGTACGACAGCGGGTGCTGATCCAGGTGAACGTCGCGGGCGAGGAGCAGAAGAGCGGCTGCGAGCCGGCCGACGCGCCGGCGCTCGCGCGCCGGGTGGCGGCGCTCCCCGCGCTCGCGATCGAGGGGCTGATGACGCTGGCCCCGTTGACGGATGATGAAGCGATCCAGCGGCGCACCTTCCGGGCCCTGCGGACGCTGCGGGACGCATTGAAGGAGGAGGGATTATGGCTGGCGACGCTCTCGATGGGGATGTCCGGCGACTTCGGTACAGCGGTCGAGGAGGGGGCAACGGTGATCCGGTTGGGTACCGCCCTCTTCGGAGCGAGGACGACGTGACCGACGCCCCCGGCTCCGAGTTCGCGCTCACGCCGCTCGACATCCGGAAGCAGGAGTTCCGGCGCGTCCTGCGGGGCTTCGACCCCGCGGGCGTGGAAGACTTCCGGATGCGGGTGGCGGACGAGCTGGAGCGGATCATCCGCGAGCGGTCGGTGCTGGAGGAGCGGCTGGCGGCGCTCACCGAACAGCTGCGCGTGTTCCGGGAGCGGGAGAAGGCGATGAACGAAGCGCTGGTGGCGGCGCAGCAGCTCCGCGCCGACACCCGCGCCGCCGCCGAGCGCGAGGCGCAGGTGATCGTCCGCGAGGCCGAGGCCGAGGCGCGCCGCATCGCCGAGGAGGCGAAGAGCGCGGACCAGACGGCGCGGGGGCAGGTCACCGAGGTGCAGCGGCAGTTCCAGTCCTACGTCGCCGGGTTCCGCGCCCACCTCGAGCGCCACCTGGCCGAGCTGCGCGCGCTGGGGGAGTCGCAGCGCTGATGCGCCGCGAGCAGGCGGGGCGGGGCGGCGCGTGAAATTTCCGGCGCCGGATCCCGCGCTCACCCAGGACGCGCTGGAGAAGCAGCTCCTCGCCCTCTGGAAGTCGGAGCGGCTCTTCGACCAGTCCCGCGAGGCCACCCGTTACGGGCCGCCGTTCGTCTTCTTCGAAGGGCCGCCCACCGCCAACGGCCGCCCCGGCATCCATCACGTCTTCTCCCGCACCATCAAGGACATGGTGTGCCGCTATCACACCATGCTGGGGCAGGACGTCACCCGCATCGCGGGCTGGGACACCCACGGCCTGCCGGTCGAGATCGAAGTCGAGAAACAGCTCAAGATCAGCGGTAAGAAGGACATCGAGGCCTACGGCGTCGAGAAGTTCAACCGCCTCTGCCGCGAGAGCGTCTTCACCTACAAGACCGACTGGGAACAGCTCTCCGACCGCATCGGCTACTGGCTGGACTACGAGCATCCCTACGTCACCTACTCCAACGACTACATCGAGTCGGTGTGGTGGCTCCTGGCCCGCCTCTACCAGCGCGAGCTGCTGTACCGCGGCTACAAGGTGCTGCCCTATTGCCCCCGCTGCGGCACCGCGCTCTCCTCCCACGAGCTGGCCCTGGGCTACGACACGGTCCAGGCCTCGTCCGTCTTCGTCACCTTCCCGCTCGCCGACGACGCCAAGCGCCAGCTCGTGATCTGGACCACCACCCCCTGGACCCTGCTCTCCAACGTCGCGGTCGCGGTCCATCCCGACCTGGACTACGGCGAGTACGATCTCGGCGGCACCCGCTACGTCGCGGCGGTGGCGCGCGCCGGGGACGTGAAGGTGGGCGGGCACCCGCTCACCGAAGGCACGCTGGTGGCGACCCACAAGGGGCGCGCGCTCGTCGGCTGGCGCTACCGCCGGCCCTTCGACGTGGTGGCGCTTCCTAAAGAAGGAAAGCGGGAGATCGTCGTCCCCGGGGACTTCGTCTCGGCCGAGGAGGGCACCGGCCTGGTGCACATGGCGCCCGCGTTCGGCGCCGACGATTACCAGGCGGGCCAGAAGCACGGCCTCGCCTTCGTGAATCCGGTCGCGGGGGACGGCACCTTCCAGGGCACCGCCTGGCCCGAGATCGAGGGCAAGCTCGTCACCGACAAGGCGACCAATCACCTCATCATCGACCGGCTGAAGCAGGACGGGCGGTGGCTCGAGACCCGGCCCCACACCCACACCTACCCCTTCTGCTGGCGCTGCGACTCGGCGCTCATCTACTACGCCCGCACCTCGTGGTTCGTCCGCACCACGGCGGTGAAGCGCCAGCTCATCGAGGCCAACGCCAAGGTCTCCTGGCATCCCGCCGAGGTCGGCGCGGGACGCTTCGGCGCCTGGCTCGAGAACAACGTGGACTGGGCCCTCTCCCGCGACCGTTACTGGGGCACGCCCCTCAACGTGTGGCAATGCGACCGGGACGAGGATCATCGCGACCTGATCGGTTCCTACGCCGAGCTGGCCGAGCGGTGGGGCAAGGCGCTCCCGGCGGAGTTCGACCCCCACAAGCCGTTCATCGACGGCTACAGCTGGGCCTGCCGCCGCTGCGGCGGAACCATGCGCCGGGTTCCGGAAGTGATCGACGCCTGGTTCGACTCGGGGTCGATGCCGTACGCGCAGTGGCACTATCCGTTCGAGCACGAGGCGGACTTCAAGGCCCACTTCCCGGCGGATTTCATCTGCGAGGGCGTGGACCAGACCCGCGGCTGGTTCTACTCCCTGCTCGCGATCGCGGTGGGCGCCTTCGACGGCCCGGCCTACCGGAACGTGATCGTGAACGAGCTGGTGCTGGACTCGCACGGCCAGAAGATGTCCAAGAGCCGCGGCAACGTGGTCAACCCCTGGCAGGTGATCGAGCGCTTCGGCGCCGACGCGGTGCGGCTCTACCTCCTGGCGCAGAGCCAGATCGGGCTCCCCAAGCGCTTCGACGTGGAGCAGATCTCGGACGTGGCCGGCGGATTCCTGAACACGCTGAAGAACAGCTACGGCTTCTTCTCGCTGTACGGCCACGACTGGGCCGTGCCGGCCGATCCCGCGGCCGGCGGCGATGAGCGGCCCCTGGTGGACCGCTGGCTCCTGGCGCGGCTCGACCAGGTGACGGAATCGGTGCGCGCCTCGTGGAACGACTACGACGTCACGCCCGGCGTGCGCGCGGTGATGGACTTCGTGGTGGACGACCTCTCCAACTGGTACGTGCGCGTCAACCGGCCGCGGTTCTGGGCGCCGGACCGCGAGACCGATCCCAACGCCCTCGCGACGCTGTACGAGGCGCTGGTGACCGCGGCCCGCCTCCTCGCGCCGGCCGCCCCGTTCCTCGCCGACTGGGTGCACCGCTCCCTCACGGGAACCTCCGTGCACCTGGCCGCGTTTCCCGCCGATCGGGGGCGCCGGGAGCCCGAGCTGGTGGCGGCGATGGACGCGGTGCGCAAGCTCACCTCCCTGGCGCACGCGGCGCGGAACGCCAAGGGGTGGGGAGTGCGCCAGCCGGTGGCCAAGATCCAGGTCTCCCTGCCGGCCGCCGTGAAGGGCCCGGTCTTGGCGGACCTGTTAGATATCTTGACCGCGGAAGTGAACGCGAAAGATGTTGAAGTGCTCGAAGCCGATCACGATCTGGTGCGCTTGAAGGGCAAGGCCGACTTCCGCAGCCTCGGCAAGCGCTACGGCAAGGACACGCCGCGCGCGGCGCAGGCCGCCGCCGCGCTCTCGCAGGCCGAGCTGCAGCGGATCGAGCAGGGCGAAGCGGTGCCGGCGGGGGAGTTCGAGTTCCGGCCGGGCGACGTCACCGTGACCCGCGAGGTCACGAGCGACTGGCTGGTGCAGGCCGACGGACCCTACGTGGTCGCGCTCGACCCGGTGCTGACGCCCGAGCTGAAGCAGGAAGGCTTCGCGCGCGAAGTGGTCAACCGCGTCCAGCGGCTTCGCAAGGACGCGGGGTATGAGTACACCACGCGGGTGGAGCTTTCCGCCTCCGGCGACGAAGAAGTCGTGGCCGCGGTGGGCACCTATCAGGACTTCGTGTCCGGCGAGACCCTGGCGCGGAAGGTGCTCCTCGGCGCTCCGCTCGAGGGGGCGGACATCACGCGGGACGTGGACATCGACGGCCGCCGGGTGAGCATCGCGCTCCGGCGCCATGACGGAAGAAAGGGCGGAACCCGCTAATGCCGACGAAGACCAAGAGTCTGAACAAGAAACAGCTCACTCATCTCGAAAAGCGCCTCCTGGAGGAGCGCACCCGGGTGATGAAGGAGCTCGGCCACTACGACGAGTCGTTCAACTCGAGCCTGCAGGCGTCCGACGGCGATCTCTCGAGCTATTCCTTTCATATGGCCGATCAGGGCACCGACGCGATGGAGCGGGAGAAGGCGTTCCTCTTCGCGTCCCAGGAAGGCCGCTACCTCTGGCACGTGAACGAGGCCCTGCGGCGCCTCTACCAGACGCCGGAGAAGTTCGGCAAGTGCCAGCAGTGCGGCGACGACATCGGGTTCGACCGCCTGGACGCGCTGCCCCACGCGCGACTCTGCATCAAGTGCAAGGCGAAGGAGGAAGATGGCAAGCGTCGCTGAGCGCCGCTTCGCTTACGGCCTCGCCGCCGGCATCGCGGTGGCGGACTTCGTCACCAAGCTCCTCGCCGAGTCGCTCCTCGCGCGGCGGCTCCCGCTGCCGGTGCTGGGGGACTGGGTGGTCCTGCGCCTGGTCTACAACCCCTGCGCCGCGTTCGGGATCTGCATGGGCGCGAGCTCGCGCTGGGTGTTTTTCAGTCTCACCATCCTGGCGCTGATCCTGCTGGTCCGGATGCTCGCCGCCACCAGGGACGGGGACCGCTTCCGCCTGGTGGCGCTGGCGCTGGTGATCGGCGGCGCGCTGGGCAACCTGGTGGACCGGCTCCGCTCCCCCGTGGGCGTCGTGGATTTCGTGGACGTCGGGATCGGGGTGCACCGCTGGCCCACGTTCAACCTCGCCGATTCCGCCATCACGGTCGGCGCCGTCGCGCTCGCCGTGTGGCTCTGGCAGCACGAGCGGAGTGTGGAGCGGGCGAAGGAGGCGCAGGCGGCGGAGCCGTGACCGGCCCCGCCGTCAGCTTCTGCGTCGTGGTCCGGGAAGCGGAGCGGCTCGACCGCTTCCTCGCCGACCAGCTCTCGCTCTCCCGCACCCAGGCCGCGCGCTTGATCGCCGACCAGCGGGTGACGCAGGGACGCACCGTGCTCCGCGCCTCCGCGCTGGTGGAGCGCGGGGCCGAGATCACCGTCACCTTTCCCGCCGAAGCCGCGCCCCGGAGCTACGCCCCGGCCCAGTCCGACCTCCGCTTCCTCTACGAGGACGAGCACCTCGCGGTCCTCGACAAGCCGGCGGGGCTGGTGGTGCATCCCGGGCCCGGCCACTGGGACGACTCGCTGGTCAACGTGCTGGTGGGGCGGGGCACGGCGCTCTCCGAAGGCTCGGGCGAAGGCCGCCCGGGTATCGTGCACCGCCTCGATCGCGATACCTCGGGACTCCTTCTCCTCGCCAAGACCGATCTCGCGCACTCCCGCCTCGGCAAGGCCATCGAGCGGCGCGAAGTGGAGCGCACCTACGCCGCGGTCGCCTGGGGACACTTCGCCAAGAGCCCGGTGGACATCGAGGCGCCGATCGCGCGCAATCCGAAGGACCGGAAACGGATGACGGTGCAGGCCGGCGGCCGGCACGCCACCACCCACGTCGCGGTGGTGGCGCGCTGGTCTCACGGCGAGCTGCTCCGGATCCGGCTCGGCACCGGCCGCACCCATCAGATCCGGGTGCACCTGGCGCACGTGGGCCATCCGGTGGTCGGGGACCGGGAGTACGCGTTCGGCGGCAGCCGGCGGGTGACGCCGTCGCTGCGGCGCGAGGCGGAGCGGATCGAGGAGCTCGCGCCGCGCCAGATGCTGCACGCCGCGCGGCTCAAGCTCGCGCATCCCGTCACCGGCGCCGCGCTGGTGTTGGAGTCGGAATGGCCCGCCGACCTGCGTCCGGCGCTCGCCGAAATGGCGTCGAGTCCGGCGTTGCTTGCCGAGGCCAACCCCTTGCAGTATCTTGGCTTCTTCGCATCGGATGACTGATTCCGCGATGATGCGCCTCCTCGTATTCCGGGTGGGCGCGCTTGATTGTGCGGCCGAGGCCGGAGCCGTTCGAGAGATCCTGCCCCGGCTGGCGGTGACGCGCATCCCCGGCGCGCCGGCGGTGGTGGGGGGCTTGATCAACGTCCGCGGGACGCTGGTGACGCTGGTGCAGGGGTGGCGGGCGCTGGGGCAGGCCCAGCCCGAGGCCGGCGGGGGCGCGACCACGCTGCTGCTGGAGGTGGGCGAGGACCGGCAGCCGATCGGCTTCACCGCGGACGAAGTGCTGGACTTGATCACGATTGCCGAGCGGGACCTGGACGCGCGGAAGGCGCTCCCCGGTCTCGATCCCACGATGGTGCGGGCGGTGGGTCGCCGCGGCGGACGGATCTTCGTGGTGCTCGACACCGACGCCCTGTTAGCCCCCATCCTTTCCTAAGGTCCGGAGGGTTTGTGAGCCATTCGGTTCTCGTCTGCGACGACGCGATCTTCATGCGGACGATGATCAGCGACATCCTCTCCCAGGCCGGATTCGAGGTCGTGGGCGAGGCGGAGACCGGCGCCCAGGCGGTCGAGAAGTACCGCCAGCTCAAGCCCGACCTCGTCACCATGGACATCGTGATGCCCGACATGGGCGGGATCGACGCGGTGCGGGAAATCGTGAAGAACGACCCCGACGCCAAGATCCTGATGTGCAGCGCCATGGGCCAGCAGGCGCTGGTGGTCGAGGCGATTCAGGCGGGGGCCAAGGACTTCGTGGTGAAGCCGTTCCAGCCTTCGCGGGTCCTCGAAGCCGTGCAGCGCGTCCTGGGTTAGCATGGACCTGTCGCAGTACGCCGAGCTGTTCCTGGCCGAGAGCCGGGAGCACTTGAGCGCCTGCAATCAGCTGCTGCTGGACTGGGAGCGGCGCCCCGCCGCGACCGAGCCGGTGGCCGGCATCTTCCGCGCCGTGCACACCGTGAAGGGCATGGCCGCGACGATGGGATACTCGCTCGTCGCCGACCTCGCGCACCGGATGGAGAATCTCCTCGATCAGCTGCGGCGCGGCGGCCGCCCCGCGTCCGACGAAGTGCTGCAGCTCCTCTTCCGCTCCGCCGACGCCCTGGAGCGGGCCATCGACCTCTCGGTCGCCGGAAAAACGCGGGAGGTGAACGTCGCCCCCCTGGTCGCCGAGCTGGAGCGCGCGGCCGCGAAGGTCGCGCCCGCGGGCGCCCGGGGCCCCGCGCCCGCGCCGGTCGAGCCGGCTCCCGCTGCGCCGCCCGCGGCCGGACGGCTGGTGCAGGTGGCGATCCGCCCCGAAGCGCCGCTCAAGGGCGGGCGCGCCCTCATCGTGCTGAAGCGCGCCGAGTCCCTGGGCGCGGTGCACGGCGTCACCCCGCAGCCCGCGGCGTTCGAAGCCGAAGACTTCGACGGCCGGTTCTCGTTCCGCCTGGCCGGCAACGCCGCCGTGGCGGACATCGAGGCCCGGCTCATGGCGGCCGGCGACGTGGAGCGGGTGTCGGTGGGCGAAGACGACGCCGCCGCGCCCCGCGCCGAAGGCGGAGCCGCGGAAGCGGGGAAGGCGCGGCACATCCGCGTGGACCTCCGCCGCCTGGACGCGCTGATGGATCAGATCGGCGAGCTGGTGACGGCGCGGGGACGGCTGAACGAGCTCGCGGCCCAGCGCCGCGATCCCGCGATCGACGACGTCGCGATTTCCATCTCCCGGCTCTCCGCCGATCTCCAGGCCGAGATCATCCAGGCGCGGATGACGCCGGTGTGGCAGGTCTTCGACCGCTTCCCGCGGCTGGTGCGCGATCTGGCGCGCGACCTGGGCAAGCAACTCGCCTTCCGCGTCGAGGGAAAAGAAATCGAGCTGGACCGCGCCATCCTGGACGAGCTGGGCGATCCCCTGGTCCATCTGCTCCGCAACGCGGTGGACCACGGCATCGAGCCGCCCGCGGACCGGCGCCGGGCCGGCAAGCCGCCCGAAGGCGAAGTGATCCTCTCCGCGGTACGGGAGCGGGCCAGCGTCGCCATCAGCATTGCCGACAACGGGCGCGGCATCGATCGCGCCCGGATTCTCGACAAGGCGAAGCGCGAGGGACTGGTGGAGTCGCACGTCGAGGCCCTCTCCGACGATCAGCTGCTGCGGGTCCTCGCGCGGCCCGGGTTCTCGACCGCGGCTGAAGTGACGAGCGTGTCGGGCCGCGGGGTGGGGATCGACGTGGCGATGAGCCGGATCCGCGCCCTGGGCGGTACCATCGAGATTCACACCGAGATCGGCAAGGGGACCACGTTCACGCTGCGGCTGCCGGTCACCCTCGCCATCGTGCGGGCGCTGATCGCGGCGGTGGGCGGCGAGCGCTACGCCCTGCCGCTCACCTACGTTTCGGAAACGGTGGAGTTCGGCGCCGCGCCGATGACGACCGTCGAAGGCCGCGAAGCGATGGTGCTTCGCGATCGGGTGGTGCCGCTGGTGCACCTGCGCAATCTGCTGTCCGCCGGCGGCGCGGAGCCGCCCGCGCGGCGCCCGGTGATCGTGCTGGAGATGGGCGAGCGCCGCACCGGCGTGGTGGTGGACGGGATGCTGGGCCAGCAGGAGATCGTGGTGAAGGGCTTTCGCGCGCCGCACGGCACGCTGCCGGTGTTCAATGGCGCGACGATCATGGGCGACGGGGTGCCGGCGCTGATTCTGGACGCCGGCGGCCTGATGTAGGGGGAGGGGGCATGGAGGACGTCCGCGACCTGAAGACGCTGCAGATCGACGCGCTCCGCGAGGTGGCCAACATCGGTGCGGGGCACGCCGCCACCGCGCTGTCCCAGATGACCAACCGGCGCATCATGATCAGCGTGCCCGAGATCACCATCGCGCGACTGGAAGAAGTGCCGGAGCGGCTCGGCAATCCGCAGGACGTGGTGTGCGCGGTGCTGATGCACATGCTGGGCGACCTCACCGGGCGCACCCTGCTGCTCTTTCCCGAGAGCGTGGGACGCCGGCTCTGCGACATGCTGTTGCGCCGGCCCGCGGGCGGCACCACCGCCTTCGACGCCCTGGAGCAGTCCTGCCTCAAGGAAGCCGGCAACATCCTCTCCGGCGCGTACATGAATGCGCTCTCGGACTTCATGGGGATGCTGCTGCTGCCCTCGGTTCCGAGCCTGGTGGTGGATCTCTCGGCCGCGGTGCTGACCACCACCTATCTCAATTTCGGCCACGACCGGGACTTCGTGTTCTGCGTCGAAACCCAGTTCCAGATCGAGAGCGAAGAGGGCCTGAAGGGCTACTTCCTCCTGCTGCCGGACCTGGCGTCCCTCAAGGCCATCTTCGACGCCATCCGCCTGACCTGACCCGTGACGGCGCCGGCGCTCTCCGAACGCGACCTCGCCGTTCTCCGATCGTTCGCTCGCCGGATCGATCCCTCGGACGCCGGGGCGCACAACAACCTCGGCGTTCTCTATTACCAGAAGAGCCTGGTGCCGGAGGCGATCGCGGAGTTCACGCGCGCCCTCGAGCTCGACCCCAAGATGCAGGTCGCCCAGCGCAACCTGGAGATCGCCTACTACAACAGCGGCTACTACGACCGCCGCGTGGCCGAGCTGCGGGAGCGCCTGCGCGCGGCCCCCGACGACCGCGAGGCCCGCTGGGAGCTGGGCCGCGCCTACGCCATTCTGGGCCAGAACGACGACGCGGTGGTCGAGTTCGAGCAGCTCCTCGCCCACCGGCCGCAGGACGTCGCCGCCATCATCCAGCTGGGGCTCGCGGAGAAGAACCGGGGACGGCTCGAAGTGGCCACCGAATGGCTGGAGCGCGCCCAGGAGCTCGAGCCGGGATCGTCCGTCGCCTGGTTTTACCTGGGCGAGATCTACTACAACCGCGGCTTGAACCAGGACGCGCTGAACGCGCTCACCCAGGCGGTGACCGCGAATCCCGACAACGCCAACGCCCACTACCTGATGGCGTTCGTCCTGGGCGACATGGGGCGGCACCAGGAGGCGCGCGCCGCCTCCAAGCGCGCCATCGAGCTCAATCCGCCGCTGGCGCGCGCGCAGACCAACCTTTCGCTCGAGCGCTACAACGCGGAGCGCAAGAGCCAGCAGCTCCGGCTCAAGGAAATGCCGGCGCCCGAGGTGGCCGAGGGGAGCGAGCTCGCCCACTACAACCTCGGCCTCGCCTTCCGGCAGAAGGGCTACTACAACGAGGCGCTGCGCGAGTACCGGCTGGCGCTGGACCGCGGCGAGGAGCGGCGCCTCACCCTGCAGGCGATGGCCGAGGTCCACCTGCTGAAGCGCGATTTCACCGCGGGCCTCGAGCTCTACGAAACCCTCATCCACGAGGTCCCCGACTCGCCCAAGCTCTGGAACGAGCGCGGGGTGGTGCTGCACCAGACCGGCCGGGTGGACGACGCGCTGGCGTCCTACCGGCAGGCGGTCTCGGTGGACGAGCGCTACGCGCTCGCCTGGAACAACGTCGGCGTGGTGCTCGCCCATCAGGGCAACACCGACGACGCGGTCGAGGCCCTGCGCACCGCGCTCCAGGTGAAGGGGGACTTCCACGCCGCGCGGCTGAACCTCGCGCTGCTGCTGTTTCATCTGCGCAAGTTCCAGCTCTCGCTCGAGGCCTACCGCCAGGTCCTGGACGCCCTGCCCAAGTCTGCCGCGGCGTGGAACGGCGTCGGCATCGTGCTGGTCGAGCTCAAGCGCTTCGCCGACGCGCGCAACGCGTTCGTCCGCGCGGTGGAAGCCGATCCCGACAACGCGGCGGCGCACTACAACCTGAGCTTCGCCCTGTCCAACCTGGGCGACTTCGACGGTGCGCTGCGCGCGACCAAACGCGCCCTCGAGCTCGATCCCTACTACGTCGCCCAGAAGTTCGCGCTGACCATCGACCTCCAGTACGAAGACGCGAACATCGGCATCGTTCCCGAGATCTCGGCGGACGTTTCCGCGGAATCCGCGGGCACCAACTTCAGCTTCGATGCCCGGCTCCTCGATAACCTGTTCCAGGAGCTGGCCCCGGCGCCGGCGGCCCTGGTCGAGCCGCCGGCGGAGCGGCGGGACGATCCGCTGGCGCTGGCGCGGGACTACCTGAGCAAGGGGCTCCTCGATCTCGCGTCCGCCGAGGCGGTGCGGGCCACCCAGCGCGGCGCCCACCGCGGCGAAGCCGCCGTGCTCCTGGGGGACATCTACGCCAAGCGCGGCCTCCACGGAGAAGCTCTGGAGCGCTACCGGGAGGCCCGGACGGTGGGATGGGATCGCCCCGAGGCGCGGATCGGAGAAGTGAAGGCCCTGCTCGCGATGGACCGCTTCGGCGAGGGTCTCCCCATCGCCGAGGAGCTCCTCACCACCAGTCCCGACGACGTGGAAGTGCTGGTCGCGGCGGCCAAAGGCCGGGCCGCGGCGGGGGACGCGTCGGGCGCCCTCACCGCGCTCGCGCGCGCGCAGGAGCGCGCGCCCCAGCGGGCCGACCTGCGCAAGCTGCAGGGCGACGTGGCGCTCAAGGTGGGGGACAAGGCCGGCGCCCTCGCGGCCTACTCGAGCGCGCTGGAGCTGGACCGGGGCTACGTCCAGGTGTGGCTCGACCTCGGCCGC
>DASSQQ010000146.1:0-6159 GCA_035702425.1 Gemmatimonadales bacterium | reverse complement strand
ATGCCCGATTCCTTCCCCCTCGCCGGCGCGCGGATCGACTACCTCCACCAGCGCAACGTGGCGGCCCTGGTCTACCGCCACGGCGACCAGGTGGTCAATGCCTTCTTCTGGCCCGAAGCCGGCGAATCGGGCCCGACGGAGGAGACCGCGGTCGCCGGCCACCCGGTGTTCTACTGGAAGCATGACGGAATGGAAGTGTGGATCGTGGGCGACGGGAGCGGCGCGGAACTGGAACGGTTTGTGGGGAGGTTACGGGAAGCGATGGGATGAACAAAAAACAAGAAAAAGGCGTAGTGCGTGGTACGTGGGGAGTTCTTCACGCGCTACGCAGCGCGCCGTCATTGCGTCGCCAGGTTCCCCACCAGCCCCTCCGCCTCTTTTTCTTTCCCCGCCGGCACCAGCACCCGCACCTTCCCCTCCCCGCCGCGGCCGCCGCGGATCGTGAACTCGAGCACCGGCGGAACCCCGGCCAGGGTGGCGGGAATGAACTGCACCCCGGCGAGGCGCAAACCGTAGGTGCTCCAGCTGGTGAAGCGCCCGTCCTGATAGACGCCCCCGGGACCGATCAGCACTTCGCCCGGGCCCGCGAGCCGGCGCGCGTGAGTGGAGCGCGCGATGAGATAGAGCGTCGCCCAGACCAGCGGCGCCGTGACCGCCCCGCACGCCACGCCGACCGCGAGCCCCAGACTCCAGTTGCCGTTCAGCCACGCGAGAAAGATGCCGATCACCAGAAACCCGATGAACACCGTGAACGGGAGCCGGCGCGAGCGCTTCAGGTCGCGGGCCCACTCGTCCTCGGTGAAGCGGCGCCACTCCTCGGCCGAGTAGGTCCAGTGCGCCAGGTGCCCGCCCGCTTTCAGGCCCTCCACCTGCCGCACCTCCGCCCGTCCGGTGAAGTAGAAGATGGGCCAGAGAACGAGGCAGAACAGGAATCCGGGCGCGCCGAAGAATCCGATCCATCCCAGCCGCCACCCCGCGGTCATCGCGAGGAGCCCGAGACTCACCACGATGACCGAGACGCCCGCGGCGTAGACCGTCGCCCGCATCGCGCCCGCGTACGGGTTGCGGACCGACTCAGTCGACATACGGCACGTCCACGGTGAGGCCATCCTTCGCCACCAGCGTCTCCGGGAAGACTTCCTTCGCTTCCTTCGCCAGCTCTTCCGCCGAAATGGAGTAACGGGCGGAGAGGTGGGTGAGGACGAGCCGCCGGGCCCGGGCCGCGAGGGCCACCTGCGCCGCCTCCTTCGCCGTGGAGTGGCCGGTCTCCTTCGCGCGGTCCCTTTCTTCCTCCCCGAACGTCGCTTCGTGGACGAGGAGATCCGCTCCGGCGGCGCCATCCACCACCGCGGCGCAGGGACGGGTGTCGCCGGTGATCGCGACCCGGCGGCCGGGGCGCGGCGCGCCGACCAGCTCCGAGGGCTGGATGGTCCGGCCGTTCTCGAGCGCCACCGGCTCGCCCTTGTGGAGGCGGCCCCACATCGGCCCCTCCGGAATCCCCAGCGCGCGCGCCTTCTCGGGGTCGAAGCGCCCCAGCCGCTGATGCTCGGCCAGGAGATATCCCACCGAGCCGCCGCCGTGCTCGGTGGCGAACGCGCGGATCTCGTAGCCTTCCCGGCTCCCCTTTCCCCTCTCCCCGATCGCGTCGCCCGGCTTCACCTCCACCACCTCGATCCCGAAGGGCACCCGCTCCACGCCCAGCGAGATGGCCTGGGAAAGAATTTTCTTCGCGCCCTTCGGCCCGTAGAGCACGACCGGCGTTTCGCGCTTCTCGAGACCGAGGGTGCGCAGGAGCCCGATCAGTCCCAGGAAATGGTCGGCGTGAAAGTGGGTGAAGAAGATCTCGGACAAGGCGAAACTCACCCCGTAGCGCATCATCTGGCGCTGGGTGCCTTCGCCGCAATCGAAGAGCATGGTTTCGCCCTCGCGCTGCAAGGCGAGGGACGAGACGTTGCGCTCGACGGTGGGCCGGGCCGCGGAGGTGCCGAGAAAGGTGACCGAAAGCATGGGCGAATATAAAGTCGAAAGGCGGGCCTCGGGGCGATGCGGGCTCTCCGCGGCCTAATTCGTAATCCGCCGACGTTCCCGGGTTAGCGCCACGCACCACGCCTCTTCGCGCGGGTCCACGCCTCAGAAAACCTTGACGGTCAGGTACCTCCCCGGCCGCTCTCGCAGGTCGTCGAGCAGCGCCGAGAGGGACTCCAGGGTGTGCTTCAGGTCCACGTACAGCATCGAGTCGGTCGCCATCTTGCCCAGACTGCCCTGTCCGTGATTCATCGCGGCGAGCAGGGTGTCGAGGCTGGCGGTGGCGTGGGAGAGATTGGTCGAGAGCACCGCGAGATTGGTGGTGAGGGTGTCGAGATGGACCCCGGTCTGGCGCGCGGCCTGGGAGCCGAGGAGGGTGTCCAGGTGCGACATCACCCGCTCCACGGACGCGAGGGTCGCGGTGGTCTGCTTCACCATGGGACCGTTTCCGGTGGCGACCAGGACGTCCATCCCGCGCTGGGTGGCGACCAGGGTGTTGTGGAGGTCGGTGGCGAGCTGATCGGAGACGAGGCCCGAGGCGCGGCCCAGGAGCTCGTTGGCGCGGGTGGCGAGGCCCGACGCCATGTCGGCGAGTCCCGGCGGCGAGGCGCCGACGATGGCGCGGCCCGCCGGCAGCAGCGCCTCCTGCCCGCCCGGCGAGTAGTCCACGTACTTGGCGCCGAAGAAGTCGAGCTGGCCGATGGTGGCGCTCGCGTCCACGTGGGGCGCGACGTCCTTCGAGATTTCGAGCACCACCCGCACCCGCCCCACGCCGGCGAGCTCGACCGTCGCCACCCGTCCCTTCTTCACGCCGGACACGAGGACCGGGTCCCCCGCCTTCAGGCCGTTGACGTTGGTGAACACCGACTCCACGCGCAGGCCGGTGGAGCGGATGGAGCGTCCGCTGAACCAGAACATGCCGAACGTGAAGAGCGCGAGCCCCAGGAGCACCAGGGCCCCGACGCCGACTTCCTGCTTATACGTGGTGTCCATCGCGTCCTTCGCTCTGAATGACGGCGCCTTCGAGATCGCGCTCCAGGAACTGCTGCACCGCGGGATCCCGGGACGCGAGCACCTCTTCGGCGGTGCCCACCGCGCGGATCCTGGCCTGCCAGAGCAGCGCGATCCGGTCCGCCACCCGGAACGCGCCGCGCACGTCGTGGGTCACGACCACGCTGGTGACGCCCAGCTCGTTCTGCAGCCGCTCCACCAGGCCGTCGATCACGTCCGCGTTCACGGGATCGAGGCCCGAGGTCGGCTCGTCGTACAGCAGGTACTTGGGTTTGCCCGCGATGGCGCGCGCGATGCCGACCCGCTTCCGCATGCCGCCCGACAGCTCGGACGGGAATTTCTTCGCCACGTCCGCGTTCAGGTTGACGAGGCGCAGGCAGTCCACCACCCGCTGGTCGCTGTAGGTCTCGTCCTCGTACTGGGTCTCATCGGTGATGCCGAGCCGGATGTTCTCGCGCACGTCCATGGAATCGAACAGGGCGCCGTTCTGAAAGACGTACCCGATGTTGCTGCGCAGCTCGGAAAGCTGTTTCCGGTCGAGCGTCGGCACGTGCAGGCCGTCCACCACCACGTCGCCGGAATCGGGCTTGATCAGCCCGATGATGTGCTTCAAGAGCACGCTCTTGCCGACGCCCGAGGGTCCGAGCAGCGCCACCGTCTCGCCGTCATTCACGGTGAAGTTCACGCCGTCCAGCACCACGTTCTCGACGAAGCGCTTGGAAACGTTGCGGAGCGCGATCACTTGGCGGGCCCGAGCAAGAGCTGCGCCAGCACCAGGTCGAGGAGCAGGATCGTCACCGAGGACGCGACCACCGCCTGGGTGGTCGCGCGCCCCACGCCCTCCGCGCCCTGCTGGGTGTGGTACCCGATGTAACAGGGGATCACCGTCACCGCGGCGGCGAAGGCGAACGCCTTGATGGCCGAATACCAGAGGTCGAACGTGCGGAAGAAGTAACGCGCGCCGTAAATGAAATCGGCGTTGGTGATGCCCAGGGACTGATGCGCCGCGATCCAGCCGAAGCCGAAGCCGGTCGCGTCGGCGAGCATCACCAGGGTGGGAATGACGATCATCCCCGCGAGACAGCGCGGCAGGAGCAGGTGCGAGAACGGGGAGCGGCCCAGGCTCTCCAGCGCGTCGATCTGCTCGGTGACCCGCATGGTGCCCAGCTCGGCCGCGTACCGGGCGCCGATCCGCCCGGCCAGGATCAGGCCGGTGAGAACGGGCCCCAGCTCGAGGACCACCGATTCGGAGATGACGCCGCCCGCGATATAAAGAGGAAAGGCGCCGGTGAACTGGTAGCCGGTCTGGAGCGCCGTGACCCCGCCCGCGAAGGCGGCGATGAGCAGCACGATGAACATCGAGCCGTAGCCGATGGAGATCGCCTGCTCGAAGGTGCGGGGAACGTAGATGCGCCACTCGGTGAAGGACCGGCCCAGATCCACGAGGAACATGGAAAAACGGCCGGCGTGCGCCGTGAAGCGCAGGCTCCACCGCCCAGCCAGCTGGCGCACATCGAGCGTCAGCTCCGCCACACGCGCTCCATAGGCGTGTATCTTGTGTAGGCATGCCCCGTTCGTCCACCCCCCAAAGCCGTAAAACTCCACGCGCGCAACGCTTTACACGGAAACTGCTGGCCTGGTACGCGCGCGCGGCGCGGGACCTCCCGTGGCGGCGGACGCGCGATCCCTACCGGGTCATCGTTTCCGAATTCATGCTGCAACAGACGCAGGTGTCGCGGGTGACCGAGTACTACGCGCGGTTCCTCGCCCGCTTCCCCACGCTGCGCCGGCTCGCGCGCGCGAAACCGAAGGCGGTGCGGGAGGCGTGGGACGGGTTGGGATACTACGCCCGGGCGAGGAACCTGCACGCCACGGCGAAGGAAGTGGTCGGGCGCTACGGCGCCACCTTTCCCGACGACCCCGCGGAACTGGTCCGGCTCCCGGGCGTGGGCCGCTACACCGCGGGGGCGGTGGCGAGCTTCGCCTACGAGAAGCCGGTGGCGGCCGTGGACACCAACGTGGCTCGGGTAATCGTCAGGGCGTTCGTGGGGAAAGAGGCTGCGGGGCGAAGAGGCGGCGACGCGAGGAAGGTCTGGAAGATCGCGGCCGGGCTGGTCCCGGCGGACGGAAAACGGGCGTGGACCTTCAATCAGGCCATCATGGAACTGGGGGCGCTGGTTTGTACCGCCCGGCGTCCGCAGTGCCCGACCTGTCCGGTGCGGAAGGAATGCAGGACGGGGGCGAGCGGGCTATCTATCTCGCCACCGTCCCGCTCACCAGCGCCGCCAGCCCCAAAATCCCCGCCGCCGTCGCGAAGATCACCAGCCGCTTCCGCAGCTCGGCGAACGACGCCGGCAGGGCTCCGTTCGCGAGCTCGAGGCGCGAGAGCCGCGCCGCGGTCGGGGTGACGACGAAAATCACGATCAGCGCGCCCAGGAGTCCCGTCCCCTGCATCGTCATCAGCCATCCGGGCACGGCGCCGGTCTGCATGTAGGGCATCGAGAGCGCGATCCCCGAGAGCAGCACCAGCACCGCGCCGGGGGCGACCAGGGTGCGGGTGATGACGCCGGTGGCGCGATAGGCGGTGAGCCGGTCCCCCGCGGGCCACGCCTTGGCGCGGATCCCCACGATCATGGTGCCGAGCCCGCCGCCCAGCCACGCGGTGAACCCGATCACGTGAAGGAAGAGCCAGAGCCCGCGGCTCATCGGACTTCCGCCAGGATCGGCTGGCGGCCCGCCGCGCCGGCGTCGAGCTCGTGCCAGTGGGTGATCTCCGGCTCCCCCTGCTTCCAGCACCAGAAGATGTCGCGGCCGTCCTGCTTCCCGTAGAAATCCACCAGCCCGTCCTCGAACCCCTTGAGCACGCACCCGATCTGGTCGAGCTCGGCCAGGAATCCCTCCATCTGGCGCGCCACCGGCTCGATCGCGCGCCGGAGCGCGATCTGGTCCGCCGACTCCCCGGACTCGGGACGCGACTGCGCCGCGGCGAGCTCGTAGCGCGCCACCAGGTCCCGCCAGGTGGGATGGAGCGCGGTGATGTCCGCCACGATCCGCTTCACCAGCGGGAGGGTGCGGTTGGCCTCGGCCAGGGTGAAATGTTTGGGGGGCATGACGGGAAACTAC
>DASSQQ010000145.1:0-12529 GCA_035702425.1 Gemmatimonadales bacterium | reverse complement strand
ACCCACCCCGCCCGCCCGCTGTCGTCCGCGATCCGCACCCAGGTGTCGGCGTACGAGTAGGCCGTGACCGCCACGCCGGACTCGAGCGTGTACACCACCTTGAAGTCGGTCCCCGGGCCTTCGCGCACGTTGCTCTTGCCGGTGGTGAGAAGGTGGAGCGGGAGCGCGAACGGGGTTTCCCCGGGGCGCAGGGTGGTCTGCTGATCGCCCAGGCGGCCGCGCGCCGCGCCGGCGACGGCCTTGGCCTGGGTCGCGAGGTAGAGCGCGCCGCCGTAGTTCTGCTTGTCGAACTCGCCGCTGCTCATGTTGAGGAGCCGCCGCGCCTGGCTCACGTCGGCGCTGGCCGGAGAGCCCTCCGGCGCCTGCAGTCCCTGCACCGCGATTTCCGCTTCCGCGATTCCCGACGCCGCTTCGGCGCGGCTGGCGAGGGTCTGCAGCTTCGCCATCGCGCGGACCACTTCCTGCCGCGCGTCGTCCAGCTGTCCCTGCAGGTCTTCGATCTGGGTTTCGCGCTCCATCACCCGGAGCTGGAGGCGCGCGGCCTTTTGCTCCATGGCGGGATCGCGCACCGTGACCGGCGCGCACTTGGCGCTATCGGGAGCCGGTGCCGTCGCGACGGGATGGCCGCCCCGGCAGGCCGCGAAGCCGAGCCCGAGGGCGGTGGTCACGACGGTCCAGCCAGCGAGTTTCGTGGAGGACGGGCGCATACAAATCCTCATGAATTGGGCTGGTGGAACACGTCGCACGAAAGGTGCCACCCGGGGCGGGAGGTATCAACCGGCGAGCGGGAAAGCCCGGCGCGGCCGGGTCTTGCAGGCTCCCCGGATTCTTCGCAACCCGCGAGACCGCGGGCGAGGCCTCAGGCGCCGATGGCCCGGACCCGTGACGCCCGGGCCGGCCGCTCCTGTTTCCGATCGTCTCGATTCGCGAGGGGACTCACGCGGGACGCGGGCGTCGCGCCCGCACCAGCGCGCCGACCACCCGGCCGCCCGCGTCGGCGCCCGCGCCCAGGTCGTACACCTGCGTCGGCTCGACGCCGATCTCGACGAACCCGGCCTCGGCGAGGAGCCGCCGGTACTCTTGCTCCTCGAGCGCGCCGGCAACGCATCCCACCCACAGCTCCGTATTCCGCCGGATCTCGGGCGCGAGCTCGCCCTGCACCACCACGTCCGCCACCGCGAAGCGCCCGCCGGGCTTGAGCACCCGGAACGCCTCCCGCAGAACCTGTCCCTTGTCGGCCGAGAGATTGATGACGCAGTTGGAGATCACCACGTCCACGGCGCCGTCCGGAAGCGGAATGCGCTCGATCTCGCCCTTCAGGAACTCGACATTGGCGACGCCCGCCTGGCGCTGATTCTCGCGCGCCAGGGCGAGCATCTCGTCGGTCATGTCGAGGCCATAGGCCTTGCCGCCCGGTCCCACCCGGCGCGCGGAGAGCAGGACGTCGATTCCACCGCCCGAGCCCAGGTCCAGCACCACCTCTCCGGGCGCGAGATCGGCCAGGGCGGTGGGGTTGCCGCAGCCGAGGGAGCCGCGCACCGCGGCTTCCGGCAGGGCGGCGCGGTCGGCGGCGTCGTATCCGGTGCTGCAGACCGGTCCGCAGCCGCAATCGCTCCGGCCGTCGAGCACCCGGAGCGCGGCGGCGGCGTATTTCTCGCGAACCAGTTCCTTGACGTCACTCATGATGTCGGGCCTTTCGGTCGGGATCTGCGCAGCAGGCGGCGGCGCAGCTGCCGGCGTGCTTGCCGGGCTTGACGCTCCGCGCGAACGCGGCGATGCGGTCCAGGACGTCGGGGCGGAGCGCGTAGTAGACCCAGCGGCCGTCGCGGCGGTCGGTCACGAGCCCCGCGTCCTTCAGGGTCTTGAGGTGAAACGACAGGCGCGGCTGCGCGGCGCCGGTGACGCCCGCGAGCTCGCAGACGCAGCGCTCGCCGTGGGACAGCAGCTCCACCAGGCGGAGCCGGGTCTCGTCGGAGAGGGCGTGGAACCAGCGCGCGGCGCGCGCCGGCGGGGGAAGCGTGGCTGCAGTCACGCTTCACAATACATCAAGTATTATTGATGTGTCAAGGGACGGGCACCACGCTTCTTGGCGTCGTAGAGCTCGCGGTCGGCGCACCCCAGGAGGGCTTCCGCGGTGCGCCCGTCCTCGGGGTAGACCGCCACCCCGACGCTGACCGAGAGGGGCGGGGCCTCCTGGTCCTCGCGAATCCGCTCCGCCACCCGCGCGCCCACCCGGTGGGCCTCGTCGGCCGCGGTCTCGGGCAGGACCAGCGCGAACTCGTCCCCGCCGAAGCGCGCCGCCGTGTCCATCGCCCGGCACGACGCGTGCAGCACCTCGGCCACCCGGCAGAGCGCGCGGCTCCCCACCAGATGTCCGTGGCGATCGTTGATCTTCTTCAGACCGTCCACGTCGAGGAACAGCACCGCGAAGCTGCGGTCGGTGCGCTCCGCCCGCCGGACCTCTCCTTCCAGCACCCGGATCAGATGCCGGTAATTTCCCAGGCCGGTGAGGCCGTCGGTCACCGCCAGGCGCCGCAGCTCGTCTTCGGCTCGCCGCCGGTCGGCGACCACCGCGGCCAGCACCAGGCTCATGATGGACGCCACGCCGACGAAGGTCTGGAGGAGGAGCAGGGACTCGTTCGGCGAGGAGCGCGCGAAGGGTCCGCGCCCCAGCAGGGTCTCCCAGATCGCGATCCCGGCCACGATGGCGATGGTGGTGGCGGCGGTGCGCGGGCCGAACCGGTACGCGGCCCAGATGAAGAGCGGCACGCACAGAAACTCGAGCGGGTAGTGATCGCCGGGCGCGGCCCCGAGCGGGCCGAAGACCAGGCGCGCCACCGCGATGGTGGCGGCGAAGAGGGCGGCCGCCTCGATCGCCGCGCGGGGGCGCCACCGGAGGCGAAGGTTGTTCGCCCAGAGGAGGGCGAGCGGCGCCACCACCAGGTCGCCGCTCGCGTCGCCGAGCCACCAGGTGATCCAGATGGTGCCCGCGACCCCCTTCGCCGCGAGCCCGCCCGCCATCAAGGTCGCGACGCCGATGCTCGCGCTCACCGAAGTGCTGACCAGCGCCGCGAGCGTGAACTTCGCGATGTCGGGGGCGTGCTCGAAGACCCGGGAGCCGTTGGCGAACCGGTTCACCAGCCACGCGCCCACCAGACCTTCGAGGGTGTTCCCGGTGGCGATGCCGAGCGAGGTGAGCGCGGTGCCGGCGGTGAGCGCGTTCACGAGGAACGCCCCCGCGAAAATCGCCGGCCAGACCCGGTACCCCAGCAGCAGGAACGCGACCAGCGCGATCGCCGTGGGCGGCCACACCGCGGTGGCGCTCGGGTTCACGAACGCGAGGCGCAGGCCCAGCTTGCCGGCCACGAAGTACACCGCGACCAGCCCCAGCCAGACCGCGATCGGCTTCAGGGTGCGAGCCATCCTACCAACCCCACGCCGCCGCGAGCGCGCCGAAGTGACGCCGGTCACCCGCCGGGCGGTCGTCACGGCGACCACGCGACGTTCAGGGCTTCGCCGGCGTTACACGAAGCATCAGGGCGGCGTGCGGCGGCACGACGGCGACGAAGCGCCCGGTGAAGGTGCCCAGGTCCGCATGGGCCCAGAGATCCCGTACCACCGCGGGTCCGCGGATCCGGAGCCGCCACCAGCTGGCGGCGATCGAGTCCGGCGCGGTCCCGCGATTGAGAAGCGCCACCGCGCGGGAGCCGTCCGCCAGCGGCTTCATCCAGACCTGATGCTCGGGCGGGTGCTCCGACACCAGCGTCCCCTGCACGCCCAGCGAATCCTGATCCACCGCGATCACTTCCTTATTAAGGAGAATGTCCCGGGTGGCCGGGGTCATGGTGCGCACGTCGTTGCCGGCGATGAGCGGCGCCGCGAGGATCGCCCACAGCGAGAGATGGGCGCGATACTCGTCGTCCGTCATCCCGCCGTTCCCCACCTCCAGCATGTCGGGATCGTTCCAGGCCCCGGGCCGCGCCGCCTCCGGGTGCTGGGCCGAGATGTCGAGGTTGTCGAGCATGCTGCCCCAGGTGTCTTCGATGTCGGTGGTGGTGCGCCAAAGATTGCCGGTGCGCGGTCCCCAGGTCCAGGGCGCGGCGGATCCCCACTCGCAGATGCTGAAGACGATGGGCCGCCCCGACCGCCGGAGCGCGTCGCGGAACTTGGCGTATTGGGTCGGCGCGTCCATCGAGTCGGCGTAACACCAGTCTTCCTTCACGTAGTCGACGCCCCAGGCCGCGAAGGTCTTCGCGTCCAGCTGCTCGTAGCCGTAAGTGCCGGGGCGCCCCTGGCAGGTCTGGTGCCCCGCGTCGGTGTAGATGCCGAACTTGAGGCCGCGGGAGTGGACGTAATCGGCGAGGGGCTTGATGCCGCCCGGAAATCGCAGCGTGTCCGCGATCAGCACTCCGCGCGCGTCCCGCGCCACCTGCCAGCAGTCGTCGATGATGACGTAGCGGTAGCCGGCGTCCCGCATCCCGGAAGACGCCATCGAGTCGGCGATCTCCCTGATGAGCTGGGCGGACACGTCGCAGCCGAAGTGATTCCAGCTGTTCCACCCCATCGGCGGCGTGCGGGCGAGGCCATTGTCCACCAGGCGGGTGGACGAGAGCCCGAGTCCCGCCGCCAGAACCCCGGCGGGCAGGAGCGCGAGCAGCGGCGTGCGGATCGACACGGGTTTCTCCTCGGGCTCGTGGTCAGGACCCTCTAGAGATACCGCGAGACCGCCATGAACGCGACGGCGATCAGGAGCAGGGTCCCGACCCACCGGGTGCTGCTGGTGAGGCGGTTCCGCAACATCGTGACCTCGGCCTGGCGCGCTTCGCGCTCCGCCGGGGGCGCGCTCGCGGCCGCCGCGCCCGCCGCCTGGAGCTTCACGGCCGTGGGGCGGGTCACCCGCATCCCCACCCCGAGGGCCGCCATCGCGGCCAGCGCGCCGATCGAGAATCCGCGGGCGGGCGGGGTCGCGAACCACTCCGGCTTGAACCCGCCGGAGACCACCCACATCAGACCCAGCCCGGCGAGGATGGTGAGAATCGCGGACACCGGCACGATCACGAGCCAGCCGCGCTTGACGAGAGCCTGCATCACCCGGCCGCCGTCGGGACCCAGGTCCCGCAGGGCGGGCTCGAGCATGATCATCACGAAGATCATGCTGCCGGCCCAGAACACGCCGAGCACGATGTGGAGCAGTCGCAGGGTGATCAACAACGCTTGCATGGTGCGGCCTCCCGAGTGTGGGCGCCCGTCAGGGGCGGTCGTTCCAGTTGAGCAGTGCGTTCCAGACCAGCGGAAACTCGTGGTGATTCAGGAACCGGTGCAAGGGATCAAAGGTGAACGCCACCACGCGGCCGGCGCCGAGCGGCAGGTCGAAGATCGCCCCCTGCCCCACGATCTCATTTTCCCCGCGAACCAGCCCCGACACCACATAGCCCGAGTCGGCCCCGGGGGCGGCGCTCGCGTGCTTCGCCGCCGTGTCGGGGCGCGCGGGGTGGGTCGTGTCCGGAATGCCGAGCATCGGACCCGCTTCGTGCTCCACCTTCCGGGTGGTGCCGTACTGCAACACCACCAGGCCGGAATCCCGGTCGGCGACCTGATAGAGCGGCCCGTTGCCGCGGAAGATTTCGGTCACGTCGTCATAGCCGTAGAGGATCGGGGACCCGCGCCGGCGCACGCGGGCGCGGACGATGGATCCCGGATGAAAGAGCGAGCCGGTGCGCAGCGGCGACAGCGCCGGCGCGAGCCCGGTCTCCCCGGCGAGCGCGGTCGCGGCGCCGAGGGTCACCAGGGCCCCGCCCTCCCGCACGAACTTCTCGAGCTCCGCCATCCCTTCGAAGCCCGGCCCGCCGGTGATGTCCGGAGAAGCGAGCGGCGTGCCGAGATTCGGCGTGTCCTTGGTTTTTTCGTACGGCAGCGGGCTCCACTTGCGGTCGATGCCGTTGAGCATCTGCGACGCCGAGCCGAAGAAGCTCGGCACCAGGATCACGTCGAAGCGCTCGCGCAGGCGGCCGCGGCGCAGGTCGTCCTTGTCCACCGAGACGTAGGGGATGCCGTACTGCTCGAAGGTGAAGCGCGCCCAGCCGGCGTCCTGGGTGGAGTACCAGCTGTGGTAGATGGCGACCCGCGGGAGATCGAGGGGATGCCGCCGCGCGGCCGGCGCCTGCGCCGTGGCGGTGAAGGTGAGCCCGTACCGGGTCGCGAGATCGCGCACCGCGCCGGCCGTCGCGCCCTCGATCATCACCGAGCCCGCGGGGAAGGTGTCCTTGCCGGAGACGAACGCGGTCTCCGCCGCGAAGGCGCGGGCCTTGGGCTCGCGCGAGGCGAGCGCGTAGAGCGCCGAGGCGAGGTTGCCCTGCGCGCGGTAGGCGAGGAGGTACACCGCGCCGCTCCCGTTCACGGCCCCCGGGGCCGTCACGGTGTCGGTCACCGGCGCGAGACCGGTCCAGTGGAAGACCGCGGTGTCGTTGACCGCGTTGACGGTGACCCCGTACAGGTAGCCCAGGGTCCACGCGATGTCGTCGTAGGGGGGATACTTGGCGGTCGCGGGATAGTGCTGGACACCCAGCAGGTTGACGACCAGGTCGCCATAGGGCTGGTCGCGCCGGATCACGAAGTCCCCGGCCGAGTCACCGGTCGAGCGGCGGGACACCTCGATGTGCTGGCGCTGGAGCTGATTCACGAGGTAGGCGGCGCGCGCCGGGTCGCGCTGGCGCGCGAAGCCGGGAATGACGTAGGCGTACGGCTTCTCGGTGCGGCCGCGGGTGAGGCTGTTCATCCCTTTCTGCCAGAAGTTCCGCAGCAGCTCCCGCCCGTTCTGCGCGGTGAACGCGAGCGACGCCAGCACGCCCGCCTCCTGATAGTTCACGTTGTCCCGCGCCGACCAGCGCACCTTGGCCGTGGGCGGGTCGGGCCGGTACCACTGGCGGCTGGTCACCGGATCGCCGGAGTAGCTGTCCTGGGAGAGATCGTCCACGTAGGTGTTGGCGCCGGCGTTCCCCATCGTCTCGTAGAACCGGCCGATGGAGTTGTGATTGTTGGCGACCCACATCGCGTACCCCGGCCACCAGCCGTCGAAGAAGGCCCAGGTCCACACCCCGGGGAGGCCCTGCGCGTCGAGCGCGGTGATGTCGTTGTTGGCGAGCAGCTGCCACTCGCTGATCGCGATGGGATCGTTGTGCTCGTTGTAGGGGCCGGTCCCGGTGGAGACGTAGAGCAGCGGCACCGACTCGTGCAGGTCGTGCATCACCACCGGGTGCCAGTCGTAGTAGATCTTGAAAATCGTCTTGGTGAGCGCGAGGGCGAGCTGCAGGCCGTCGCGGTTGTTGTCGTGGAAGGCGTAGTCTCCCCAGAACGGCGAGGACCGGGGGAAGCCGTCGTCGGCGGTGGTGTGACTCTTGGTGTAGTGGAGATACCAATCCACCTGGCGGTCGCGGCCGTCGGGCTCGCTCACCGGGTTGATCAGGGTGATGACCCGCTCCCGGATGGCGCGGATCGCCGGCGACTCGTCGGCGGCGAGCCGGTAGGCGAGCTCCATCAGCATTTCGGGACTGCCCATCTCCGCCGAGTGCAGGGCGCCGTTCAGATAGTAGACCGGCTTCGCCGCCCCGATCACCGAATCGAGGGCCGCGGGCGGGGTGAGGCGCGGGTCGGCGAGGCGGGCCAGCGCGGCGCGATAGGCGTCGGTGTGCTGGAGCGTGGCCGAGTCCGCGATCACGACCAGCACGATGTCCCGGCCCTCTTCGGTCTTGCCGACGGTCTCGACCCGCACCCGCGGCGTGGCGCGGGCGAGGGCGCGGAAGTAGCCGTACACCTCGTCCGAGTGATGCATCACGCCCGGCGCCCCGGCGATGGTGCCGAAATGCGCCTGGGGCGACGGAATTCCGGGCGCGAGCGGGAGCGAGGCGACGGACGCGGGAAGGAACCGCGGGTCGGTGGTGTACTCGCGCACCAGCCGGGCGAAGGCGGTATCCTGGGGCTGCTGGGCGGCGAGGGCCGCCGCGGCGAAGGGGAGGAGCAGGGCGAAAGCGCCGTAATGACGTGACATTCTGGCCTCGGACGTTGGACGTGCGCGCGGGAATCGCGGGGAATAAGGTGCAGGGATCGGGCCCGGCGCGCAAAAAAGCGGCGGGTTGACAAATCGGGTACCCTCCCCCACTATTGGGGCGAGCGAACAGGCTGCGGCATGGTGCCGCAGTTGGACACCAGTGACTGAACAGAGGACCTGGGCTCCTAGCCAAGGTCCTCGCTTTGTTTCTGGCCCTCTCTCTAACGGGAAGCGCACTGATGCACGTCACGCTGAACGAGACCGACCGTCTGGAATTCGTCCTCAAGAAATTCCGGCGCCAGGTCACCAAGGCAGGCTTGTTTCAGGACATGAAGAAGAAGCGCTTCTACGAGAGCCCAAGCGCTCGACGGCGCCGGAAAGACAAGGCTGCGGCTCGCCGCAACCTGAAAAGTGCCCGGCGTCGCGAACAACACTAGATAGGAGTATCAAACAGTTATGGCACGCATCACCGGTACCGTGAAGTGGTTCAACGACGCGAAGGGCTTCGGTTTCATCACGCCCGAGAACGGCGAGAAGGACTGCTTCGTGCATCACTCGGCCATCCGCGCCGAGGGGTTCAAGTCGCTGTCCGAGGGACAGCGCGTTGAGTTCGAAGTCGTCCAGGGCCAGAAGGGCCCGGCGGCGCAGGACGTCGTGAAGCTTTAAGCCCCACGGCACCGCACACCAAACGGCGTTCCCGCCACAGCGGGGGCGCCGTTTGGCTTTTCAGGACCCCCCCCCCGGCCGCCGCCGCCCTCTTCCGGCGCCCGCCGGTTTTTCGTAGCGTCAAGCCGTGACCTCGCCGCGCCCCCTCGTCCACCGGCATCACTGGCTGGTACGGCTCACTCACTGGGGCACCGTGCTCGCCCTCGCCGGCATGATCGCGAGCGGCCTCCAGATCTACGAAGCCTACGCGCGATTCGGCAACCGCGGCGGCGCCCTCCTGCCCAGCCCCTTCAACGGCACCCAGTTCCCCGCGTGGGGACGGCTGGGCGGATGGCTCGCGGGCGCGCTCAACTGGCACTTCGCGCTGGCGTGGCCGCTCGTGATCTTCGGGATCGCGTACCTCGCCTACCTCGTGGGGAGCGGCGAGTGGCGCGCGCTGCTGTTCCGCCCCCGCGACCTCCCCGGCGCCATCGCGATGCAGGCCTACTACCTTCGCCTCTCCCGCGAGCATCCGCCGCAGGGCAAGCACAACCCGCTCCAGAAGCTCGCCTACACGTTCATCCTCGGCCTCGGCGCGCTGTCGGTGCTCACGGGCTTCGCGATCTACCGGCCGGTGCAGCTGAGCTGGCTCACCGCGCTCTTCGGCGGATTCCAGGCGGCGCGCTACTGGCACTTCTGGGCGGTCTGGATCTTCATCGGATTCACCCTGGTGCACGTGGCGCTGGTGTTTCTGGTGGATCCCCACTCCCTGCGCGCGATGATCACCGGATGGTATCGCGGAAGATTCCCGAGTCATGACTGATCGCGAGAAAACCCAGGGGACGCCCCTCACTCCCGGCGGGGACCGTCGCGCCTTTCTCAAGCTCGCGGCCGCCGCCGGGCCCGCGGCGCTCGCGGCGGCGTGCGGATGGGACGGCGGCAACGCCCTGCGCCCGCGCCTCGTGGACGTCGGCCGGCTGAACGACTGGGTGGGCGAGCACCTCCTCTACTCCCCCACCCGGCTGGCGCGCACTTACGGCGCCGCCGACCGCAGTCCCGCGCTCCCCAGCTATTTCATCTCCGCGATGACGCCGACCCTCGCCGATCCCGCGGCGTGGCGGCTCAGGGTGGACGGACTGGTCGCGCACCCGCTCGAGCTTTCCGCCGCGGACCTCCTCGCGATGCCCCGGACTTCGTACACGGTGAAACATCACTGCGTGGAGGGATGGTCCGCGATCGCGAGCTGGCACGGCGTGCCGGTGTCGGCCATCGTCGAGCGGTGCCGGCCCCTGCCCGCGGCGCGCTACATCAACTTCGTCTCGTTCGACGCGGGATATTCCAACGGCTGGGACCTGGCGAGCGCGATGCACCCGCAGACCATTCTCGCTTACGGGATGAACGACCATCCGCTGCCGGCCGAGCACGGCGCACCGGTGCGGGTGTACTCGCCGGTCAAGCTCGGCTACAAGCTCACCAAGTATCTGGTGTCGATGACCTTCACCGCCCGCCGTCCCGGCGGCTACTGGGAGGATCAAGGCTACCCGTGGTTCGGCGGCTTGTAATCCTCGCGCTGGCGCTCGCGGTGCCGGCGTGCCGCAAGACGCCGCCGATGGCCGACAAGGTCGAGATGCCGCATCCGGACTCGACGGTCCTCGAGAGCCCGGCGCGGATGGACTCGATGCTCGACACCATGCCCGGGGGCCTGATGGTGAAGGGGAACGACTCGGCCGCGCGGAAGCTGATCAAGAAGAAGATGTAAGGCGCGGCCCGGTCAGCGCGGAAGCCAGTGGTGCGAGGGGCCGACGTGCAGGGTCGCGGTCACCATCGGAAATACCGCGAAGTCACCGCCGTGCGTCACCCCCTGGTAGGTGAAGCTCGGCACCCGCGCCAGCGTCGCCTCTCCGAACACATCGAAGGGCCCCACCCCGAGGTGCACGCCGCCGAAGACGCCGTAGTACACGGCGTGCATGCTGTTGGCGTCGTTCAGGAGATCGGTGTACTGCTCGACGGTGACCCGCGGGCCGAAGAGAAGGGACAGCCGTCCTTCACCGCCCAGGTCGGAGAGCGCCGCTTCGCTCGACACCGCCACGTCCTCGGTGTGCAGCCGCTCGTACTGGAGGGTGTCCGCCCTTCGCTCCACGGAGACGAAGGACACCTGCACGCTGGTGCTCGACTTCGGTCCGAAAAGACTCCCCAGCCGCACCTTGGCCCGCGTTTCCGATGCGGAGGGATCGCCGTCGGCGTGGCCGTTGTAGCCGCCGAGGGAGAGGCTCACCCGGTCAAAGGCGGCGGCGGTGAGCGAGTAGGTGGTGATCTCGGTGCGCTGGAGCTCCTGGCCGCGCAGGGCGTCGCCGAGCCCGAGGGTCAGCGCTCCGCCGCTGGCGGGCACGGTGGCGCCGCCCTGGCTTTCCGGGAATGGGGACGGGAGCGCCACCCGCGCGTTGGGCCCGCACGCGCCGGCGAGCGCGAGGCCGGGGATCCAGCGCCAGCGCGCGTTCACGTCAGGAACGTGTCAGACCGCCGGCCTCTCCGCTACCCCATCGCGGCGCGCGGGAGCGAAGTCTCAGCGGGCAGGCCACTTTTCAGGCAACCACTCCCGGGAGAGACCACCGTGCGTCGTCTGCTACTGCTTGTGGGGTGCGCTTCCCTTTTCGCGGCCCCCGCGTCCGCCCAGCGCAAGTTTCCGCCCGACTCCTTCACCAACCTGAAGGTGTTTCCCAAGAACATCGACCGCCGCGCGCTGATCGACACCATGCGGAGCTTCGCCATCGGCCTCGGCGTGCGCTGCACCTACTGTCACGTGGGCCCCGAAGGCGCGCCGCTCGACTCGCTCGACTTCGCGGCGGACGACAAGCGCACCAAGCGGGTGGCGCGGGTGATGATCGACATGGTGGATCACATCAACGGCGAGCACCTGAAGGCGGTCCCCGACCGCCCGGAGCCGCACATCGTGGTGCGCTGCGCCACCTGTCACCGGGGCGTGGCGCGGCCCCGGCTCCTGGACGACGACATCACCCTGACCCTCGCCGATTCGGGACTCGACGCGGCGGTCCGCCGCTATCGCGCCCTGCGGCAGCAATATTACGGGAGCGGGTCGTACGATTTCCGGGAAGGCGTGCTCACGGACGTAGCACGGAGCGAAACGCGCGCGGGCCGGCCCGACAACGCCATCGGCCTCCTGCAGCTGAACGCGGAGTTCAATCCCGCGTCGGGACAGATTCCGATGGCGCTGGGTGACGCGTATCTCGCGAAGAACGACACCGCGGACGCGTGCAAGAGCTACCAGCTGGCGTTCAGCAAGGATTCGACGCTCGGGTTCGCGCGGCGGCGGATCGCCCAGCTCACCGCGGCGCACAGGTCGCCGCCCTGCTAGGCGGGGACGATCCGGACCCGCGTTCCCCAGGGATCGGTCGCGGTGGCCGATCCCTTTTCGCGCTGGACGACGTAACCGGCGGCGGCCAGGCTCCCGGCGGCGGCGCTCACGTCCGCCGCGCCCGGCAGGAGCAGCTCCCATTCGAGGAGCCGGGCGTCGTCCTCGCCGGCCTGGGGCGCACCCGCGGCCCAGGTGTTCACGCCGAGATGGTGATGGTAGCCGCCGGCCGAGAGGAACAGCGCGCCGGGGTAGTTCCAGACGACCTTGTCGAGTCCGAGCGCGTCGTGATAGAAGGCCGCGGCCTGATCGATGTCGCGCACGTAGAGGTGCACGTGTCCGATCGTCGTGCCGGCCGGCGCTCCAGTCCACGGCTGCCCCTCCGCCGCGCGAATTACGTCGTCCGCGTCGAGCGGGATCGTCGTCATCGCGAGCTGGCGGTCGTCCACGCGCCAGGCGCTTCGCGGCCG
>DASSQQ010000144.1:0-54816 GCA_035702425.1 Gemmatimonadales bacterium | reverse complement strand
AGTACCCGCCCAACCTCTACGACCAGAAGGTCGAGGGGGACGTGGTGCTCCGCCTCTTCGCGGACTCGAGCGGCGCCATCGTTCCCGAATCCACCAAGGTCGCCGAGTCGTCCGGGATCCCCGCGCTCGATTCCGCCGCGCTCGCCGGCGCGGGAAAGCTCCGCTTCGCGCCCGCCCGGCGCCGCGGGATCCCGACCGCCACCGCGTTCCTCCAACCCGTCGAGTTCCGCCATCCGCAGGGCGGGGCCATCACGCCGCCCGATGACTCCGCGCATTGACGCGCTGGACACCGTTCTGGGGGCGATCGGTCACACGCCCCTGGTGCGCCTGCACCGCGTCGCGGCGGGGATCCGCACGCCGGTCTACGCCAAGGCGGAATTCCTGAACCCGGGCGCGTCGGTGAAGGACCGGATCGGGATCGCGATGATCGAAGCGGCGGAGCGCTCCGGCCGCCTGAAGCCGGGCGGGACCATCGTCGAGGCCACTTCCGGCAACACCGGCGTCGGGCTCGCCATCGCGGCCGCGGTGAAGGGGTACCGCTGCATCTTCACCATTCCCGACAAGATGTCGGTGGAAAAGGTCCAGCTCCTCCGCGCCTACGGCGCCGAGGTGATCGTCACTCCCACCGCCGTCCCCGAGGATCATCCCGACAACTACATCGTCAAGGGGCGCGCCATCGCGGCGTCGCTCAAGAACGCCATCTTCGCCGACCAGCATTACAACCCCGTCAACCCCGACGCCCATTACCGCAGCACCGGTCCCGAGATCTGGGAACAGACCGGCGGCGCGATCACCCATTTCGTCTGCTCCCCGGGCACCGGCGGCACGGTGAGCGGGGCCGGCAGGTACCTCAAGGAAAAGAATCCCAGGGTATGCGTGGTCGCGGGCGACCCGGAGGGCTCGATCTACTCGAGCTACGCCCGGACCAAAGAGAAGCGCGAGGGCGCGCCCTACAAGGTCGAGGGCATCGGCGGGGACAAGATCCCCACCTCGCTCGACTTCGACGTGGTGGACGAGTGGCTGACCGTGAGCGACCGGGACGCGATGCTGATGGCGCGGCGGCTGGCCCGGGAAGAAGGCCTGTTCGTGGGCGGCTCGACCGGCGTGAACGTGGTCTCGGCGCTCCGCGTCGCCGCCCGGGCGGACGACCCCCGGGCCTGCATCGTCACCATTCTGGCGGACACCGGCGAGCGCTACCTGTCCAAGGTCTACAACGACGACTGGATGCGCGCCCAGGGCTTCCTCGACGGAGCGGCGAGCTAGGATGCGAGTCACGGTGCTGACCGGCGGCGCCACCGCCGAGCGGGCGGTGGCTTTCGCGGGAGCGGCCCAGGTGGTCGCCGCCCTCCGGAGCCGCGGCCACGAGGTGTGGGCGGTGGACACGACCAGCGGCGTGCTCGACACCGAGGACGAAGCCCGGCTGCTCTCCGGCGCGGTCGGCGCGCCGCCCGCCGAGGCCGAGCTTCCCGGGCTCGACGCGCGGGAGCGCGGGTTCCTCTCCCAGCGCCTGGCCGAGCTTCCGGTGGTCCGCGGTGCCGACGTGGTCTTTCTGGTGCTGCATTCCGGGCGCGGCGAAGGGGGCGGCGTGCAGGCGGTGCTCGAGCTCCTGGGGGTGCCTTACACCGGCAGCGGTCCCCTCGGCTCGGCCCTGGCGATGGACAAAGACCTCTCGAAGCGGCTCTTCCGCGCCGCCGGCGTGCCGGTGCCGGCCTGGTACATGGCGCCGGTCGTGCCGGGGGACATCGCGGGCACGCTGGGGTGGCCGGTGATCGTGAAACCCTCGAAGCAGGGCTCGACGGTGGGACTCTCGCTCGTAAAGAAGGCGGCGGACCTCCCGGCCGCCCTCGCCTACGCCGCGAAGTACGACGACGAGGTGATGGCGGAGCAGTTCGTCCCCGGCCGCGAGCTCACGGTCGGCGTGCTCGGCGACGTCCCGCTCCCGGTGGGGGAAATCACCCCCCGGCACGAGCTCTTCGACTACGAGTGCAAGTACACGCCGGGGATGTCGGAGGAGGTCTTCCCGGCGAAGCTCGACACCCGCACCGCGCGCCAGGCGCAGGAGCTCGCGCTCGCGGCGCATCGCGCGCTCAAGCTCGGCGGCTTCTCGCGGGTCGACTTCCGCCTGACCAAGGACGGCGACATCTTCTGTCTGGAGGCGAACACGCTCCCGGGCATGACGCGGACCAGTCTGCTGCCCCAGGCCGCGCGGGCGGCGGGCATCGAGTTCCCGGAGCTGTGCGAGCGCATCTGCGCGCTCGCCCGGAACAAGCAGGGAGGCGGCGGGGGATAACTACCCGATGGACCCGCAACGCTTTTTCGGCACCACGCCGTGGGTACGGCGCCTCATCGTCGCCAATCTGCTCGTCTTCCTGCTGCAGAAGACGGTCATCGTCGATCCGCGTTTCCAGGCCTACCTCGCCTTCGATCCCCTGATCGGGCTCGCGCGCCCCTGGACCTTCGTCACCTATCTCTTCCTCCACGGCGGCGTGCTCCACCTCGCCTTCAACATGCTGGCCCTCTTCCTGTTCGGGCCGCCGGTGGAAGAGCGGATGGGCGGCGGGCCGTTCCTTCTCTACTATCTGGCCTGCGGGCTGGGGGGCGCGGCGCTCTCCCTCGGTCTCATGATGCTGATGCCCCCCGCGCCGATCGTCGGCGCCTCCGCCGCGATCTTCGGCGTGATGCTCGCCTTCGCGTGGGAGTGGCCCGACCAGCCGGTGTACGTGCTCTTCCTCCCGGAGCCGGTCCCCGCCAAGTGGCTGGTGACCTTCGCGGTGGCGATCTCGCTGGCGCTGATCGCCTTCGGCGCCAACGACGGCGTGGCGCACCTCGCGCATCTGGGCGGGTTCGCCACCGGATTTCTGTGGCTCAAGGCGCAGGACCTGCGGCTCGCGCGCGCCGAGCGCCAGTTGCGCCAGGCGTCGGGCCCGACGGTGCTGGTGCACCCGGCGGCGATGGTGGCCCGGGGGGCGGAGCCGCCCGCCAAACGGTCGCGCCCGGTGCGGGACCCGACCTTCGTCGAGATCGACCGGGTGCTCGACAAGATCTCGGCCTCGGGGATGGCGAGTCTCACGCCGTCGGAGCGGCGGTTCCTCACCGAGATGAGCCGAAAGATGCGGGGCGGGTAGCAAGGAAGCGGGATGATCCTCGCCGCGGCCGCTCTGCTCCTGCAGGTGTCTCAAGTACCCGAGTACGCGCGAGCCGAGTCCCTGCTCGCCGCCGGCGACACCCGGCACGCCTACCCCATCGCCCACCGCATCGCCTCGCGCCACCCGGATGACCCGGCGGCGCTGATGCTCCTCGGGCGCGTGGACTTCGCGCGTCCGGTGGTGGGCCGCTACCCGGCCCTCGAGGCCTTCCGGCGCGCGGCCGCGCTCTCGCCGCGGGATCCCGAGCCGCTCTACTGGCAGATGAAAGTCGGCCTCTACCTGGGGTCCGACGAAGGGGACCGCATCGCCCGCGAGGCGCTGCTCCAGCTGTTCCGCGTCGCCCCCGATTACCGCGATGCCTGGGCCACGTTCAACACGCTCTATCGGGACGACGGCATTCGCCGCCGCGCCGACCTCGCCCTCGCCGCCCACCCCGACGATCCGCGGGCCCAGAGCCACCGCGCCGAGCTGGCCCTGGACCTGGGCGCGCCCGGCCGGGCCGACTCGCTCGCGGCGCTGGCGCTCGCCCGCTCCCATCCCGACGTGCCCGCGTACCTGCTGCGCGCGGAAGCGGCCTTCCAGGACCACCGCGACTCCGCCGGCTTCTGCTGGTACGACTCGGCGCTCACCTACGCCGACCTGGACTCGACCGGCGCCATCTGGGCGGGGATCTGGATGATCGCGACGCCGGTCGAAGTCGCGCGGCACGACTCCGTCGTCCCCGAAGACGCCGAGCATTTCTACGAGACCTTCTGGGCCACGCGCGACCCCAACCTCTTCACGGCGGTCAACGAGCGGATCGCGGAACACTTCCGGCGGCTCCTCTACGCGCGCCGGTACTACGCCCTGCTCCACCCCCAAGCCCTGCGGTGGCGCTCCGCCCGGTATCGCGCGCTGGAGCGGTTCGAGGACGTGCAGCTCCTGCAAAGCGTGGCGGAGGCCGTGGGGCGGTATCCCGGGGGCGCCACCGACCCGCTCTCGGTCCAGGCCCGGGCCTTCAGCGTGGACGGCCGCACCATCGGCGACTCGGCCGGGGGCGGCAAGACCCTCTACTATCTCGCCGACCTGAACGGGAAGGGGCTGCTCTACGTCCGCCACGGGCCGCCCGATCGCCAGCTCCTGCACGCGCTCGACCCCGGCGTCGACGGAGGGGCGGGCGATAACCTCTGGATCTACGACGGACCCCGGGGCCCCGAGTACGTCCACCTCTCGGATCCCAACGGCGAGCCCTACCTCGCGCCGTTCACCGAAGCGGAAGCGCTCTACTCGAAGGACCTCCTCACCACCGATCGCTCCTCGCTCCCCGCCCCGCTCACGGTGCGCGGCTGGCGGGCGGTCTTCAAGAGCGACGTCCTCGGTCTCACCGACGTGTACTACAAGATGCGGCCCGAGAGCGCCGCGGTGGTGCTGTGGGACGCCGCGGATGATCCGGTGGTGCGCGTCGCCGGCTCGGGACTCCTCGCGGTGACGGTCCCGCCCGGCGCCTACCGCGAGGGCGTCGACGTGGATTCAGGGCCCGCCATGGGCCGGCACCGCGCCAACGTCACGGTGCGGGCGTTTTCCGCGGTGGACTTGAACCTCTCGAGTCTCGCGCTCGCGCCCGGTGACTCGGTCGCCGACCGGGAAACCGTGCTGCGCGGGATGCCGCGGGATCTCGTCTACCCCGCGGGCCGCGCCCTCGCGGCGTACGCCGAGATTTATGGCCTGCATCCCGACGCGGAGGGCCGATCCCATTACCGGGTGCGCTACAGCTTCGAGCGGGTGCGCTCGCTCGCGTCCTATCTCCTGGGGCGCGGCTCGCCGGTAGCCTTCGAGTTCGATCGCGAAGTGCCGTGGGCGTCCACGGTGCAAGAGCGGCTGGTGATCGAGCCGGGTCGCATTCCGCCGGGACGCTACCGGATGTCGCTCTCGGTGACCGACGTCCCGTCAAATGTCAAGTCGGAGGCGGTGGCGCTCGAAATCGAAATCCGCTGACCGAGCCTTGTCCTTCGCGCCGCCGTTTCCCAGATTGGGCGAGCGCCCGGCATGCTCGTCAATCTCGTTCCGGAGTTCCTGGCCGCAGTCCGAGCCCCCGATCCCCTCGGGGCGTACCACGACTACCTCGATCGCCACAAGCCGATACTGTCCGCATACTGGCACAACTACGTGCTGGACCTGGGCTCGCCCCAGGCCGAGCGCGCCATCGGCGACGCGCTGCGCGCGGAGCGGCCCGACCTGGAGCGGCTCCTCGAGGACGTGGACGTGGTGGCGATCGCGGAGGAAGCGCTCCAGCGCTCGCTGGACGCGGTCGCGGCGGATTGTCCGGTGGATCTTTACCTCACGGTGGGCGTGGGCGCGCCCAACGCCGCCGAGCTGGTGGTGGGCGGGCGAGGCATCGCGCTCATCTGCCTCGAGCATTTCACCGGCCGGGCCAACGCCCAGACTTACGGAATGGGACTGGCGCCGCATCTCCTCCCGCTCTGGATCGCGCACGAGGTGGCGCACGCGGTGCGTTACACCTCGCCCGCGTCGCAGGCCGAGATGCACAGGCTGGTGGCGGAACAGCACGGGTTCTACGACTACTGGGAGACCGGATCCCGCGCGAGCCTGCGGGAGCTCCTGGTGAACGAGGGGATCGCGGTGGCGGCGGCGCAAGCGGTCGCGCCCGGCTTCGAGCCCTGGGAGTACTTCGGCTATAATCGCCGCCAATACAGGAGAATCCGGGAGCTCGACTCCTTCCTGCGGCGCGCCGCCGACCCCGTGCTCGACACCGCCGGTCTGGGCCTGCGCCTGCGCTATCTCTCCGGGGGTCTCTCGCCCGCGGCCCGGCTGGTGGACGGAAAAGTGCTTCCCGAGCGGAGCGGCTATTATCTTGGCCAGCGCCTGATCGAGCCCTATCTCACCGAGCACGGCCTCCCGGCGACGGTGCGGGCTCGGACCCCGGAGATCCGCAAGGCGGAGGAGACGGCACTGGGAATCCAGACCGCATGAGCCCCAAGCGGAAAGACGAGCGCCGGCGCAACCGGCCGCTGCGCGAAGTGCTGGACGACCTCCTGGCGCACGCCCGCGACGTCGCCCGCCGCGCCGCCGTCATGACGCCCTCGGAAATGGAATACGCACAGGAGCGCCTGGAGTGGCTGGCGGACGAAGTCTGGCGCGTGGCCACCGGAGGCGAGCCCCCGCCCTCGCCGCCGCACGCGGCCTGAACGTGGGCACCTTCCAGGTCCGCGTCGCGAAGGAAGACCTGGTCTTCGCCGCGGCGCACTTCATCACCCTCGCCGGCCATCGCTGCGAGTCCCTGCACGGGCACAACTACCGCGCCGGCATCGTGGTGGAGGGCGAGCTCGAGCCCGAGACCTGGTTCGTGTTCGATTTCGTCGCCTTGAAGCGCCTGATGAAGGGGCTCACCGACGAGCTGGATCACCGGGTGCTCCTCCCCACCACCAATCCCAAGCTCACGGTGCGAACCGTGGGCGACCGGGTGCGCGTCGCCTACGAGGGCGAGGAGCGTTACGCGTTTCCGACCCGGGATTGCGTCCTCCTCCCGATCCCGAACACCACGGTCGAGGAGCTGGCGCGGTATCTCACGGGGCGGGTGAAGGCGATTCTGGCCCAGGCCGGGGTCTCCCATCTCTCGATGATCGAGCTGGAAGTGGAGGAGAACTTCGGGCAATCGGCGAGCTACCGGGAGACGATGTAGCGGCCCGACGAACGGGGCGCGATTGGGGTTCTGGCGGGCGGCAGGCGCCGTGTGCCACGCGCGAGTAAACTCAGCAGCACGGCCGAGCCGCGGCTTGGAGCCGAGCATGGAGGATCCGATGACCGACCCAGAGAAGACCTACTCCGCCGCCGAAATCGCGACCAGACTCAAGGCCCTCCCCGGCTGGCGCTTCGAGAACGGCGCGCTCGCGCGCAGCTACCAGACCGACGGCTGGCCCACCACCCTGATGCTCGTCAACGCCCTCGGCTTCATCGCCGAGGCGGCCGATCATCACCCCGATCTGGCGGTGAGCTGGGGATCGGTGAGCGTGCGCTTGAACACCCACAGCGCGAAGGGGATCACCGACAAGGACTTCGAGCTGGCGCGGCGGTTCGAGGCGGCGGCGATGTGGCGGCCGGGATCGGGCGACCCCTTCCGCGGGACGACCAAGAAGTGGGTGACGGGCTAGCCGCCCCTACTTCCCCACGCAGAAGCTCGCAAACACCCGGTCCAGCACGTCGTCCGGGGTCACCACTCCGATCAGATCGTCGAGCGCGGTGACCGCCGCGGTGAGGTGCGTCGCCGCCGCCGCCGCGTCCACGCCACCCTCCCGCGCCGCCTGAAAGAGATCGAGTTCGGAAAGCGCGCGCGCGAGCGCCGCCCGGTGCCGCGCCCGCGTCACCACCGGCTCCACGTCCCCCAGCTCGATCAGCTTGCCGAAGGCGACCTCGGCGAGCTGGCGACGCAGCCCGGCCAGGCCGGCGCCGGAGAGAGACGATACGGCGACGGACGAAGCAGCGGGGGACCGGCGGGCCGACGGACCGCGCGGCTCCGCGAGATCGGCCTTGGTCAGCACCCGAACCACCGGCGCGCTGACCTGGGACAGGAACTCCTCGCGGGCGCGCGAATCCCCCATCCCCAATGCCCCATCCCGCCATTCCTCGCAGTACAGCACCAGATCCGCCGCCCCCAGATACTTCCGGCTCACCTCGATGCCGAGCTTCTCCACCCGATCCTCCGAGTCCCGCAGGCCCGCGGTGTCCACCAGACGAAACGGAAAGCCCTCGATCACCGCGCTGGCCTCGATCGCGTCTCGCGTGGTGCCAGGAATTTCGGTGACGATCGCCCGCTCCGAGCCCAGCAGCGCGTTGAAGAGCGACGACTTCCCCGCGTTCGGCGGTCCGGCGATGACCAGCAGCGCGCCCTCGCGCAGCCGCTCCCCCTCCGGGGCCGTCGCGAGCAGGTGCGCGACCTTGCCGCGCACCACCGCCCACGCCCCCCGCACCCGCTCCGGCGACACCGGGCCTTCGTCCTCTTCCGGGAAGTCGATGTCGTACGCGATCAGCGCCTCGAGCTCGATCACGCCCTGCCGCAGGTCCTCGAGGCGCTGGGACAGCCCGCGGTCCAGCTGATGCAGCGCCCGCTTGCGTTGCGCGGGCGAGCCGGCGTCGATCAGATCCGCCGTCGCCTCGGCCTGCAGCAGATCCATCTTGCCGTTCAGGAGGGCGCGCCGGGTGAACTCGCCCGGAAGGGCCGGCCGCGCGCCCGCCGCGACGCACGCCGCCACCGCCCCCGCAGGCACCAGCAGGCCCCCGTGGGTCGAGATCTCGACCAGGTCCTCGCCGGTGTAGGAATGCGGCGCCCGGAAGCACACCGCGAGCGCTTCGTCAATCGGCTCGGCGGTATCGGGATGCATGATCTGGGCGAGGAACGCGGTCCGCGGCGGATCGGGCTGGAAGGGCCGGAGCACCCGCGCGGCCACGGCGAGCGCGTCGCGGCCGGAGAGCCGGATCAGCGCCAGCGCGGAGCGGCCGGGAGGCGTCGCGAGCGCGACGATGGAGTCCGTCAGCACGAGCTACGGGGTCTTTCGCGCTCCCTGCTGCTGCAACCGCCGCCGCGCGATCAGGAACTGCTGGGGGATGGAGCAGATGTTCGACACCGCGTAATAGAGATTGACGCCCGACGAGAAGCGCATGAACAGGAAGGTCATCATCGCCGGCATCACGTACAGCATGGTCTTGGTCTGCGGATTGGGCGGCACCCCCATCTGCCCCACCTTGGAGAGCGCGAACATCGAGAGCCCCATCACGATCGGAATGATGAAGTACGGATCCGCGCGCGACAGGTCCGGCAGCCAGAGGAACGAAACGCCCCGGAATTCGATGGTGTTCGAGAACACGAAGAACAGCGCGATCAACACCGGCCAGGGCAGGAGCATCGGCAGGCACCCGCCCAGCGGGTTCACCTTGTGCTCCTTGTAGAGCCGCAGGGTCTCCTTCTGCATCCGCTCCGGATCGTTCTTGTGGCGCGCCTTCAGGTCCTCGAGGAGCGGCTGCAGGGCCTGCATTCGCACGCTCGACTCCATCGCCTTCTGGGAGAGCGGCCAGAGCAGCACCCGGACCAGCACCCCGAAGATCACAAGCACCCACCCGTAGGCGAGACTCAACCGCCCGTGCATCCAGAGCAGGATCGCCACCACCCACTGGGAGACCGGCTTCACGATGAAGCGCACCAGCCCGCCGTAGGGGTTGGCGTCGTCGAGATCGTGCCCGATGCGCGACAGCCGCCGGGAATCGAGCGGGCCCGCGTACACCTGGTAGCGGAAGGCCCCCACCGCCGGCACCGGAAGCGTCAGCGTGACCCCCGCCCGCGAGGCGACGTGGCTGGTGCCGAATAGAGAATGCGTAGTGACGGTGCGGGGCCGCCCCTCGACGATCGCGCCCGCGAAGGGCGGCTCCGAATCCTCGATCGCGAGCGCGGCGAGGAAGAAATACTTGGACTTCACCCCCGCCCACTCGAACGGCCCGTCGAGAATCTTGACGGCGTTCGAGTCCACCGATTGCAGCGCGAGGATCTGGCTCTTCGTCGCGCGGGTGACGACCCCCGCGTGCCGGAAATCGTCCACCGAGTCCGCCTCCACCGAGCGCAGTCCCTCGCCCAGGCCGAGCAGCAGCACTGCCCCTTCACTGCCCAGTCCCGTCGCCTGACCGCGAACCGAGAATCGGTAGGAGTCCTGGTAGAACGTGTAGGAGAGGGTCACGAACCCGCCTCCCACCTTGCCGCCGAACGACAGTGTCGCGCTGTCGCTTCCCACCTTCAATTCGCGAACACTCGGCGCGAACGCGACTTGCGAGAGGTCTACCGTGTCCTTGCCGGCCGCGAGGCGGGCCCGAAGCGCCGGCTCATCGGCGCCCAGGATCTCGGCGCGGGACGCGGAATCCCCGCGCGCAAAGGAGCGATAGTCGAGGAGCTGGGCGGAGACCAGCTCTCCCCCCGCGGTGCTGAATCCGAGCTTCAGGAGCGGCGTGGAGACCCAGACCGTCTCCGCGGCGACCGGGGCGGGCCCGCTCCGGGCCTGGAGCGCGCTTGAACGCGGGGCGCTCGCCGCCGGCGCCGGCCGCGGTGCGGGCGACGGCGCCGCCGCGGTCGTGTCCGCCGCCGGGGCCGGCGGTTGCACCGGCTTCTTCGGCGGCCAGATCAGCTGCGGCAGAATGAAAGCCACCACCATCAGCACGATGGCGATCGCGAGGCGTCGGCCTTCGTTCACGGGTCGTCGTTCCTAGGGGACCGGGTCGTAGCCACCCGGATGGAACGGGTGACAGCGGGCGATTCGTTTCATGCCCATCCAGATGCCGCGCAGGGCGCCGTACCGCTCGATCGCCTCGTAAGTGTAATGGGAGCACGACGGCGTAAAGCGACACTGCGTAAACACCAGATGCGACAGCGTGAGCTGATACCCTCGAATGAGCGCGAGCGCGACCGTTCGCGGCCAGCGGAGGGGATTCACTTGCCCGGAACGGCGCCGGTCAATTCGGCGGAGAGGACTGCAAAGGGGGCGGCGTACGCGGAGCGTTTCGCTCGGACGACCACATCCAGCGATCCCATGCCGGCCAGCGCCTCGCGGCGGATGATTTCGCGCAGGCGCCGGCGCAAGCGATTGCGCGCCACGGCGGTGTGCTGGAAGCGGGGAACGACGATCGCCACGCGTGGGTGACCCAAGGACTGGTGACGCCAGGCCAGCTCGAGGTTGGGGGTGCGGCGGCGGGTTCCGGCGTCCCAACAGGCGACGAGGTCGGCCCCTCGCCCGAGACGCGCTGACCGCGGGTACCGCTCGCTCGTTTACTTGCTCCGGTGCTTCGACGGCAGCCGGATGGTGAGACGCTTGCGACCCTTCTTGCGGCGGCGGGAGAGTGTTTCGCGCCCCCACTTGTTTCTCATGCGCGCGCGGAAGCCGTGGCGGTTGATGCGACGACGATTGCGCGGGCGATATGTCGGACCCATGAGTCGGCCTCTAGATTCGAATGTTCAACGGGCGCGAAAAGTACACCGCGCGACAGAGCGCGGTCAAGGTTGACTTTTCCACAGGCGAGCCGTACTTTCGGGCCGCCCTTGCTCGACGTCCTACCTTTGTCAATCATCGATGGAGCAGTCAGCTAAAGAAGCCTGGAAGCGCCTCCTCGATGAGGCGCGGCGTGAACTTCCCGACGCGGCGGTGCGGACCTGGCTCGAGCCCGCCGAGCCGATCGCGCTGGACGACGGACGTCTGATCCTGGGCGCACCCGATCAGTTCGCCGTGGAGTGGAACGAGTCGAAGCACGCCACGCTCCTCGCCCGCGCGGCGGAGCGGGTGTTCGGCCGTCCCACCTCCGTGGTGTTCCGGGTGCACGACGAGCGCCGGGAGCGGCCGCAGATGGATCTCTTCGTCGCACCCCGCGAAGCGCAGGCGGCCGACAAGGGCGGCGTCGCCACCACGCCGCTCAACGAGCGCTACACGTTCGAGACCTTCGTCATCGGCAAGTCGAACGAGCTCGCCGCGGCGGCCGCGCACGCGGTGGCCGAAGCGCCCGGAAAAACCTACAACCCGCTCTTCATCTACGGCGCCACCGGACTCGGCAAGACCCACCTGATGCAGGCCATCGCGCACGCGGTCCTGCAGAAGGATCCGAACCTCCGGCTGCAGTACTTCGGCGCCGAGCAGTTCATCAACGACGTCATCGAATCCATCCACGCCCGGACCATGCCCGAATTCCGCCGGCGCTACCGCAACGACGTGGACCTGCTCCTCGTGGACGACGTGCATTTCCTCGAGGGCAAGGAGATGACGCAGGAGGAATTCTTCCACACCTTCAACGCGCTGTTCGAGGCGCACAAGCAGATCGTGCTCACCTCGGACCGGCCGCCCAAGGAAATCCCGGGCCTGGAAGACCGGCTGATCTCCCGCTTCGAGTGGGGCATGGTGGCCGACATCGGCCACCCCGATCTCGAGCACCGGATCGCCATTCTCCGCAAGAAGGCGGAGCAGGATCACCTGGAGCTCACCATTCCGGACGACGTGCTGCGGTTCATCGCCGAGCACATCCGGTCGAGCGTCCGGGAGCTGGAAGGCTGCATCATCAAGCTGCTGCTCTTCGCCTCCCTCAAGAACCGCGAGGTGACGATCGAGCTGGCCCGGGAAGCCCTCTCCGACAAGATCCGCCAGGGCGAGGACGCCGGCGCGTACGGCGCCCCGGCCGCGCCCTCCATCGACCGGGTGCAGGAAGTGGTGTCGCGGCGCTGGGGGGTGACCCCGGAAGGCCTCCGCTCCAAGGCCCGGACCAAGACCCTCACCGTCCCGCGGCAGGTCGCGATGTATCTCGCCCGGGACATGCTGGGGATGCAGCTGGTCGAAATCGGCCAGGCGTTCGGCGGGCGGGATCACTCCACCGTCATCCACAGCGTGGACAAGGTGGAGCGCCAGATGATGCGGGACCGCACCTTCAAGGAACGGGTGGAAATGGCGCGCCAGGAGTTGTCCGCACTCTAGCCCACACCAGGGCTCGGGGGCTGTGGACGTTGTTGGCGGCCGTGGAAAGACGGCCCGGAGTAGACAAAGCGCCAACACTCCCCACAGGGCGCCAACATCAAGTGGAACGGGATAGGGTTTGTGGTTGTGGGCAGTTGCGGCGTCCACCCACATATCCCCGTCCTCTACTAGTACTACTAGTATTTCTATATAGAATAGAAGTAGGTACTCTCTCCCCACATTCGAGGAGCCGGAGCGAGAACGGAATGAAGTTCACGATCACGCGGGAACAGCTTCAAGAGGGACTCTCGGGCGTCCTGGCGGCCATCCCCGCCAAGACCACCCTCCCCGTGCTCGCCAACGTCCTGCTCGAGGCCACCAAGCAGGGCCTGCGGCTCTCCGGAACCGATCTCGACATCGCGGTGAGCACCACCGTGGCGGCCGACGTGGACACCGAGGGCGCGGTCACCCTCCCCGCCAAAAAGCTCTCCGACATGGCGCGGGAACTGCCGTCGGGCGCGGTGCGCATCACCGCGGCCAGCGAGCAGCGGGTCTCGATCGAGTGCGGGCGCTCCAAGTTCAAGCTCCTGGGCCTCCCCCGGGACGAGTTCCCGTCCTTCCCCGCCGTGAAGTTCGACGGGTCCTGGAAGGCCCCCGCCGGCGTGGTCCACAAGCTGGTGAGCCACATCGCGTTCGCGGCCTCCACCGAGGAGAGCCGCCCCATCCTGAACGGCGTGCTCTGGGAGCTCCGCCCCGACCGGATGCGCATGGTGGCGACCAACGGCCACCGGCTCGCGCGGATGGATGTTCCCGCCTCCGGCGGCTCCACCGCCGACCTCATCGTTCCGCCCAAGGCGCTGGATCAGATCCGCCGGCTCTTCAGCCCCGAGGCCGAGATCGAGATCGCGCGCTCCGACAACCACCTGGGCTTCCGCGCCGGCGGCACCCTGGTCTTCACCCGGCTCATCGAGGGACCCTACCCCAACTACGAGCAGGTCATCCCGCGCGAGAACGACAAGACCGCGACCGTGGACAAGATGGCCCTGGCCGCGGCGCTGCGGCGGATGAGCGTGGTGGCGAGCGATCAGACCCACCGCATCCGCCTCGCCTGGAGCGGCGGGACCGTCAAGTTCTCGGTGCAGACCCCGGACCTGGGCGAAGCGCAGGACGAGCTGGCGGTGACCTACGAAGGGGAGCCGCTCGAGATCGGCTTCAACGCGACCTACCTGCTCGAGATCCTGAAGTACATGCCCACCGACGAAGTGCGGCTCACCTTCAAGGCGCCGGAGCGCGCGGCGACGGTCGAGCCGGTGGGGTGGAACGATCCGGCGAGTTACCTGGCGCTGGTGATGCCGCTCCGGCTGGTGGACTAGCGGCGCTCGAGTCGCAGGGTATCGCGCGTGGTGTCCCGCGCGGTATCCAACAACGTATCGCGCAGGGTATCGCCCGTGGATTCCGCGGGCATTTTTATTTCCAGGGACTCGGGCGGCGGGAGCACCGGGATCGCGGGCTCGAGCGGGATCGAGTCCAGCTCCTCCTCGTGGGGGACCACGACGTCCGCGCCGTGGAAACGCGCCAGGATCAGGTCCCGCCGCGCCAGCGTGCGTGAAGGCCGATACACCGGATTCGAAGTGAGCGGGTGCGGCAGGGTCGCGACCAGCGCCGCCGCTTCATCCTCGGTCACCGCGGACGCCGGCACTCCAAAATACGCGCGGCTCGCCCCGTCCATCCCCCACACCCCCGGCCCCAGCTCGGCCAGGTCGAGGTAGAGCTCGAGAATCCGGTCCTTGGAGAGCGCCAACTCGAGGCGGAACGCGGTCGCGATCTCCTTCACCTTGCGGAGCGGGTTGCGCGAGGGCGAGAGGTACAGGTTCTTCGCGAGCTGCTGGGTGATGGTGCTGGCCCCGCGGAGCTGATCCCGGCGGCGCCAGATCGTGGCCACGGTGCGGGAGAAGCCGGCGTCGCGATCGAGACCCAGCGCGTCCGCCATCTCGTCGGGATCGATGCCGTGATGGGTGCGGAACCGCGAATCCTCGCCGATGATCGCCATTCGCTGGATCAGCGGGGAGATCGACGCCAACGGCGTGGGGCGATACGACGGCCGGGGCCCATCCGCCGTCTCTTCCCTCATCATCGCGGTCTCGCGCGGCCAGTGGGTTCGCCACCAGACCGGCGGCGGCCACACCCCGAAGAGCCAGAGCGCGCCGCAGACCAGCGCGCCTAGCGCCGCCGCGCGCAGTCTCCTAGGTTTTCGTTCCGCCATGCCCATGGACTCAGCCGGCCTCCAGCGTCGCCTGCAACAAGCGCTCGGCGATGAATTTAGCGTCGGCCCCCTTCTCGGGCAGGGCGGGTTCGCCGCGGTCTTCCGCGCCCGGGAAAAAGACCTGAATCGCGACGTGGCGGTGAAGGTCCTGGACCTGGGAAGCAGTCCCTCTCCCACGCTCGCCGAGCGGTTCGTTCGCGAAGCGCAGACCATCGCGCGGCTCGAGCATCCCAACATCGTCCCCATTTACGACGTCGGGAAACGCGACGACCTGCTCTACCTCTCCATGCGCTGCGTGGACGGTCCGTCGCTGCGCCAGCTGCTCACCACCCACAAGAGGCTCTCGGTGGGCGACGCGGCGCGGCTGACCCGCCAGGTGGCCGACGCCCTCGCCTACGCGCACTCGCAGGGAGTGGTACACCGGGACGTGAAGCCCGACAACATCCTTCTCGACTCCCGCGGCCACGTGCTGGTGACCGATTTCGGCATCGCGAAAGTGGTCCAGGATGTCGCCCAGGTGGGCTCGAGCGAGCTCACCACGGAGGGGATGATCATCGGGACGCCGCAGTACATGAGTCCGGAGCAGGCCGCGGGGGAAAAGGTGGACGCGCGCTCCGACATCTACTCGCTGGGCATCGTGCTCTACCAGATGCTCGCGGGCGCGGCGCCCTTCGACGGGGAATCGTCCGCCAAGATCCTCGCCAAGCAGCTCACCGCGACGCCGGAGCCGATCACCCGGCTGCGCCCCGACGTGTCGGAGGGCCTCGCCGACGTGCTGGACCGGATGCTCGCCAAGGATCCCGCGCGGCGGTTCCAGAACGCCGCGGACCTGAGCCGCGCGCTGGTCGACACCCTGCCCGGCGCCGCGCGGAGCCGGGTGCATCTTCCCTGGCGCCGCCGGCTGGGCGCGATGGCGCTGCGGTCGCTCTTCGGCCTCGCGGTGGGCGGGTGTCTCGCGTTCGTGGCCTTCGTGGCCGGGGCGCTGGTGGTGCTCTGGACCGTCTTCAGCAAGCCGCCGCGGCTCGTGGCCCGGGCGCCGGTGCCGGACAGCGTCACCGCCGCGCTGGTGAAGTCGCGGGCACTCGCCGCCGGGGACACGGCGCTCTTCGCGTTCCAGCCCGACGGCGCGGGGGACTCGACCCTGTTGATGGTGTCCCGGCGCGCCGTCGCGGTGGTGACGCCCCACGCCACGCGGGCCTACCGGCGCGACGCCGTGACCTATCATTTCGGGCTGGATTTCCAGCACAACCTGGATCGGGGGCTCTGCTGCCTGCCCTTCGTCCTGCGGCCGAATGGAGCGGCGCCGGACACGGTCTACGCGAATCTTTCGCCGCGCTCGTTCATCGCGCTCGCGCCGGTGCTCGACACCCTGCTGGCCTCGGATTCAGAGCGCGCCGCCCGCCCCCGCGTGCAGGTGCGGGTCGGGCCCTAGCGCGAGGGACTGCGGGAGGAGACTCCGTACAGCGTGGCCGCGTCCACCGAAGAGAGATCCCCCGGCGTCGTTCCCACCAGCCCCGCCTGATCCCCCCGTCCGAACGACAACCCGAACGCGAAGGCCCCGCGGCGCAGCGAGCCGTCGGTGTCCATCCGGGCGAGGAGCCCGAGGGGCAGACTTCCCGTCGCCCGCCAGGCGAGTCCGAAGGCGTAGGCCGCGGGCCCGCCCAGCACCGTGCCCATCGCCGAAGCCGAGAGGCCCGCGGCGGGAGCGATGAAGGTGATGGAGGGCACGAGCCCGGTTTCCTGCTTGAAGCCCCGCACCACCGGCGCGCCCACGTTCACGAGGACCGCGGCGAAGCGGAACATCGGCTGGGGCATGTAGGTGAGGCCGAATTCCCATCCCAGCTCGCTGGTCTGGCCGCGATAGAGAGCCGCGGCCGCGCCCGCGGCGAGGCCGTGTGACGCGCCCGCGAGCCCGATCCGGTAGGTGTTGCCGCGCACGCCGTTGTCGAAGATGTCCCGCTGGTATCCGAACGACAGTCCGCGGGAGTTGAGGCCGAGGGTGAATTGTTCCAGCCGGCCCAGCGCTCCGGGGTTCCCCACCGTCACGTCGAACCCCACCGAAGCCTCGCGCAGAATCGCGAGGGCGGCGGGGTTCACCCACAGGGCGCGGGTGTCCTGGACGTCCGACGGAAAGAGGTACACCGCGGAGCGGTTGGGCGCGACTTGGGCGGGAAGGGCGCGGGCCGTCGCGATCGCGACCAAGAGGACCAGCGCCCGGCGGATTATCGGATCACCACGATGGTGGTCTGCGTGGTCTGCACCACCGGCACCACCTGCCCCAGCGCCTGCAGGCTGACGGTGTAGGAGGTCGAGTCGCCGGCGGTGCCGCCCACGTAGCGGCCGTCCACGGACACGTAGTCCACTCCGTTCCGCACCCCGCTGCCGGCGAGCGTGAAGTTCTGCCCGTTCTGCTGGCCGTTGCCGGACAGCGTGAACGTGGACTGCACGTCGAGCTCGAGGCAGCGGGTGCCGTCCCGGTCGGCCCAGCGTCCGACGCTGGCGTGATTGAGCGACGTCACGGTCACCGAAGACCCCGCTCCCTGATCGGTGACGCTGGTGGTGTCGGTCCACTTGGCGTCGGGCGCGAGTCCGCCGGCGGGAACCCGGGGAAAGAAGTCGCGGAAATTGCCGATCAGCGTGCTCAGGTTCGCGGCCACGCCGGTGTCCGACGCCACCGCGTCCCGGAAGTCCCCGCTCGCGGCGAGATGGCCGGTGAAACGCAGACCGCGCGCGCCGGCGAGGTTGAAGGCCGGCGGCAGGAACGTGCCGGAGTCGGCGGTCACGGAGTCCACCGTGATCGTGGTCGGATACCCCGCGGTGTCCGCGGGTCCCACGATGAGCGCCCCGAGGTAGACGTGGAGCGCGATGTCGAGCGACTGGCCGCTGAAGGACCGGTGGATGTGCCGGGCGACGACGTAGCGCAGGGCGCTGGGTCCGAGGCGGATGGTGCTGGGCGCGCTCACCGCCCGGGGAGGCGCGGAGTCCCGGGCGGGAACCGCGGCGGGGGGAGCCGGGGCGGTGTAGCCGCTCCCGGAGGCGCAGGCCGCGGCGAGCGCGAGTCCCGCGACCGTCAACCGTCGGGCGTCTGGCAGTGGCGTCGCCTCCCCTGGTTACTCGGACGTGCGATCCGGTTTGTTGCGGCCGAAGATGGCCACCATCTCCGGTCCTTCGGACGACACCCGGAGGAGCTTCCAGCCGCGCTTGCGCATGTCGGCGCGCCAGCCCAGCAGGCGTTCCCACTCCTCCGCGCTGGTTCTGAACACGCGCAGGTCCGCCACCTGCTCCCATTGGGGCGGGTAGGGCTTGGACGTCGGGGAGGAGGACGGTGAGGCCATAAGCCGAGTTCTGTTACCCGCCGAAACGGGCGATGGTCATCTCTCTGGGATGGCTGTCGCCAGCCACCTCGTGCGGCCTACCCGCAGCTCGAGCGACCCGGGCCGGGTCTCGCTGCTTACTTGGCCTTGCTCCGACTGGGGGTTACCGTGCCGCGTCTGTTGCCAGCCGCGCGGTGGGCTCTTACCCCACCTTTTCACCCTTACCCTTGGAAAAAGGGCGGTCTGTTCTCTGTGGCCCTTTCCGTCGCCTTGCGGCGCCCAGGCGTTACCTGGCAGTCTGCCCTCTGGAGCTCGGACTTTCCTCGGGAGCGCCACTCCTGCCGGCGCCCCGCGACCATCAAGCCCCACCGTCTCCCGAGCCAAACCTACCGACCCGCGCGGGCCCGGGGCAAGCCTGTCAGCGCGCCAGGCGCCGCAGCAGCCGCGCCAGGCTGTCCGGCCGCAGGTTTCCGCCCAGGGTGCGACCGGCGGGCGCCGCCGCGGCCCCGGCGTCGAGCCAGAACCCGTCGCTCCAGTCGAACAGCAGGGGCCGCGCCCGAAGCCAGTCCGGCACCCGCGGGAGCGGCGTCGGCAGTCTCACGAGATGAATGATGCGGATTCCCCGCGCCCGGTAACGCCCCAGCAGCGCCGCCGGCGCGGTGGACCCCGTGAACAGGAGCACCGGCTCCCCGCCCCGCGCGAACCCCGCGATCAGTCCGACCGTGAACCAGTCCGCGGGCACCGAATCCGCCCGCGCCGCGAACAGCAGATCGGGATGCTCCATCCGCGCGGCGGACGCGATCCCCGCCGCCCGGGCGGTGACCAGCGTTTGCAAGGTGTCGAGATACGCGTCGAGCCGCCCCGCGTCCCGAAGCTCCTCGTAGCGGCGGTCGCGGGGGACCGAATCGAGCCGCGGCTCCGCGCGCAGCCGGGAGAGGACCTGCGCGTAGGTCGAATCGCAGAAGGCGAACCCGGGTGCGAACGGCGCCCCGCGGCGCCGCGAGAGATCGAGGCCCACCGCCGGGACGAGATCGTCCCACGCCGCGCTCCCGTGCGCCGCGGCCTGGTAGGCCGTCCCGAAGGCGTCCCACCACCTGGGATCGAGCGCACAGGCCACGGAGTCCGGCGTGAAGCCCCCCGGATCGAGGAACGGAATCCAGCGGACGTTGGTGGTCTGGAGCGCGTCGCCCAGCCCGCGCGGGACGCCGAGGGTCGCGAGAATCGTGAATCCGCCGGCGTCGAGAAACTCCGCCAGCGAGTCCACCGCCCCGGTCCGGGTGAGCGTGGCGGAGGTGAGGAGGGCGCGCGCGCCGGAGCGCGTCACCCAGGCGGGAGCGTTCGCTTGGGGCGGCGGCGGGCCGGCGCTTCCCAGGGGGATCGTTCGCTGCGGCGCGGCGGGCTGGAGGGCCGGGATGGTTCCACCGCGCCCGGCGTGGGTCAGCCACGCGGTGCGCGGCGGACGGGCGACCGGCACCAGCCCCCACTCCGCCGGGCGGCGGGTCCAGCGGGCCAGCGCGGTGAGGAAGACCCGGGAGCCCGCGAGCGCGCTGGTGTCGACGAGGGACACCACACGACCGTCCTCACCTCCCGCCGGCGCCGCGAGGGCGTCGCGGGCGAGGACGATGAGCATGCCGTCGCCCACCCGGCGCGCCGCCACCACCGCGGCGGCGCTGCGGCTCAGGGACTTGGACCCCGGCGCGCGCTGATACGCCGAGCGGGTGGTGCGCGCCAGAACCTGCCAGCGGCTCTGCACCTCGAGCGGATCGTTCCGGCCGAAGGGGAAGGCGTCGAACCCCGCTTCGCGAAGGGGGCTGTCGGGAACCGGCGTCGCGGGCGGGGCGGGCTCGGCCGAGAATGCGGCGGTGCTGTCCGCGAGCTGCGCGCCGCCGATGGTGACGCCGGCGGAGAGGCGGTCGAGCCAGGCGTTGAGACGCGCGCGATCCCGGGTCCCCGACGGGCCGACCGGATAGGCCGCCACCACCACGCCTCCGTCCCGGAGCCACTCGGTGAGGCGCGTGAAGTCCGCCGGCGTGATCGTGTCCGGCGCGGCCGCGCCGCCGAGGAGCACCACGGCGGCGCGGTAGCGGGTGCGGTCGTCGGGCGCGGGATGCGCGTCGTAGGGACGGAAATCCACGTCGTAGCCGCCCTCGATCCACGGCGCCGCGAGCGCCGCCGCCGCCACCGAGTCCGGCGCGGCGAAATCGAGGATCAGGAGCCGCGGCGGCGTCCACAGCCGGCACCCCGCGGCGAGGAGCAGAAGCCCCGGCAGCAGCCGGGGGGCGGGCATTCGGCGGGGAGCCATGGGCGGGAATCTAGCGACGGGCCGCGCCCGCCGGTCAGAGTGTCGCGAACTTGGAGAGCGGCGCGCGCATTTCCGCCGCGGTCTGCCAGCGTTCCGCCGGAGACTTGGCGAGCGCGCGGACCACGATCTCTTCCAGCGCCGGCGGAATGTCCGCGCGCTGGCGTCGCAGCGGCGGGGGCGGCTGATGCTGGTGCATTTCCATCACCGCCGCGGCGCTGGCCGAGGAGAACGGCGGCCGCCCCGCCAGGGACTCGTAGAGCACCACGCCCATCGAGTAGAGGTCGGTGCGGCCGTCCACGTCCGGGGCCCCGGCGGCCTGCTCGGGGCTCATGTACTGCTCGGTGCCGACCACGAAGCCGGAGCGGGTGACGCGGTCCTCCCCGGAGCTCGCGATGGCGCGGGAGATGCCGAGGTCCACGAGGACCGCCCCGCCCGGCGACAGCACGATGTTGTCGGGCTTGATGTCCCGGTGGGCCACGCCGTGCTCGTGGGCGTGCGCGAGAGCATCGAGAATGTCGCATCCCACCTGCGCCGCGCGCGCCACCGGGAGCCACCGGTCGCGCCGCAGCAGCTGGCGCAGCGTGTCTCCGGGAACGTAGGGCATCACGTACCAGAGCAGGTAATCGGTTTCCCCGCTGTCGATCACCCGGGCGATGTGGGGATGGTCGAGCTGGGAGGCGTACACGATCTCGCGCAGGAACCGGTCCGCGGCGACCGAGGCGGCGAGCTCGGGGTGCAGGACCTTGATGGCGACCTTGGTGCCGGCGCGGTCGTAGGCGCCGAAGATGGCGGCGTTGCCGCCCCGGCCCACCGGGGTGATCGCGGTGTAACGATCCCCTACCGCCTTCTTCACTCGGTCGATCAGGTCGCGTCCGGCCATGCTTCGGGTCCCCCGGCGCGAAACTTAGGGCGCGGTCCGGAGGGGGGCCAGTCGCGCCGCTTGACCGCGCGCCCGCGGCTCGCGACGCTTGCAGACCATGCGGCGCATCGACGCGGTGCAGGGCGACATCACCCGGGAGGCGGTGGACGCCATCGTCAACGCGGCGAACGAGAGCCTCCTCGGTGGCGGCGGCGTGGATGGAGCGATCCACCGCGCCGCCGGACCCGGGCTCCTGGCCGAGTGCCGCGCCATCGGCGGGTGCCCGACCGGGGAGGCCCGGCTGACCCGCGGGTATCGGCTGCGCGCGCCGTGGGTCATCCACACCGTCGGCCCGGTGTGGCGCGGCGGCGAGCGCGGGGAGGCGGACCTGCTCGCCGGCTGCTATGGCCGCGCGCTCGAGCTCGCCGCGGCGCGCGGGTTCGAATCCATCGCCTTTCCTTCCATCAGCACCGGCGCCTACGGCTATCCCATCGCGGCCGCAGCGGAGATCGCCGTCCTCACGGTGCGCCGGTCGCTCGAGCGTTTCGCCGCGATCCGCCTGGTCCGGTTCGTCTGCTTCAGCGCGGGCGACCTCGCCGTGTACCGCCGACTCCTGGGGGACGACGAGGGTTGAAACGAGGTTGAGTCGCCGCCACCGGGCTTGACCGAGGGTTGATGCGCGTCCTCTAGACTTCGCGCCGTATGGTGACCGTGTGCACGGTGCTTCCTCCTCCGGAGCGGGCGCGCGTCGAAGCAGCGGGCGACGGCTGCTTCGTGACCCTCCACGCCGAGTCCTGCCGCGAAGCGATCACCACCGCGCGGCGCGCGCGGCTCGATGCCCTGCTCATTTCGGTCCACCGCTGCGCCGGCCAGGAGCTTCCCGTGGTCGCGCGTTTCGTCCGCGAGTTCCCCGCGATCCCGGCCGTCGCGCTGGTCTCGCGCCACGACGGCACGGCGACGGAAACACTGCTGCGGCTCGGCGCCACCGGGGTTCGCGCCGCCGTGGACTGCACCGACCCCGAGGGCTGGCGGCGCCTGCGGGACCTGGTCGGCCACCCCGCGTCACCGGCGGCGGCGCGGATTCTCACCCATCTGATTCCCGCCCTGGGACCCGTGCCCGAGGATCTGCGGCTCTTTTTCGAGGCGGTGGCGCGACTCGCGCCGGTCCTGGCGACCGTTCGCGGGCTGGCGCGGCATCTCCAGGTGCGGCCCAGTACCCTGATGTCGCGCTTTTACCGCGCGGGGCTCCCCTCCCCCAAGAGTTACCTCGCCGCGATGCGCCTCCTGCACGCCTCGTACCTCTTTTCGAACCCGGGATTGTCGGTGTCGGACGTGGCGTATCGGCTGGATTACTCGTCACCCCAGAGCTTCGGGCGGCACCTGCGGGCCCTGCTCGGCGTCACGGCGGGAGAGTTTCGGCGGCGCTTTCCCTTCGAGGTATCGCTCGCGCGCTACCTGGATCTGCTCATCACCCCGTACCGGGACGCCCTGCGCACCCTCCGCCCGCTCACCGCGGGACGCTGGGACCAAGGACCGGAGGTGCCGGTGGCGGCCCGGGCGGGGTGATTCGTCAGTCCGCGGCGCTGCGCGCGACCGGGTGCTCCTGGGTCACGTGCTCGCGCCGCAGCACCGAGAAACGCGCGATGCTCGCCCGCAACCGCTCCGCCAGCTGGGCCAGCTGCTGCGAGGTGGCGGTGAGATCGCCCATTGACGTGATCTGGGCCTGGGTGGCGGCCGCCGCGCCGTCGGCCCGCTCCGACGACGCCGACGACACCGTCGCCACCTCGGCCAGCGACTGGGCGAGATCGGCGAGGCGGTGCGCCTGGCTCTTCGATACCGCCGCGGTGGCGTTCACCACGTCGCCCACCAGCTGGACCCCCTGATGCAGCTCCTGGAGGGCGGCGTCGGCCTCCCCCGCCACCGCGCCGATGTCCTGCACCTTCGCCTCGCCGGACTGCATCGCCCGGGCCGCGGCGTCGATGCCGGCGCGCAGGTCGCTCACCAGCTCGGCCACTTCCCGGGCCGACTTCCCCGCTTCGGCGGCCAGGGTGCGCACCTCGTCCGCCACCACCGCGAACCCCTCGCCGTGCTCCTCCGCGCGCGCGGCTTCGATCGCCGCGTTGAGCGCGAGCAGGTGGGTCTGCCGCGCGATGCGCGCGATGGTCTGCGCGAACACCCCGATCCGCTCCGACATCGCGGAGAGCCCGGTCACCGTGGTCGCGGTGGCGCGCACTTCGTCTCCCACCGCGCGCAGGGTCTGGCCGGCGCGCCCCACCCGCTCCCTCCCCCGCTCCGCCGCGGCGGTCAGCCGGCCGGCGTCCGCCTGCATCATCTCCGCCCGGGTGCGGAGGGAATCGGCCTGGTCCGCGGCCTTCGCGCTCTCGCTCCGGGCGTTCTCCGCGTTGTCGCGCTGGCGCGCGAGGTCCTGCGCCAGCTGCTGCGCGGTGTGGGTCACCGCCTCCGAGGTGGCGTGAATCTGCTGCGCCGACGCCGCCAGCTCCTCGGCGAAGGCCGCCACTTCGTCCGCCTCCCGCTGCACCGTGGAGATGGTGGCGCCGATCTCCTCCAGCATCCGGTTGAAGCTCTGCTCCAGGAATCCCAGCTCGTCGGCCTCGCCGGCGGCGGCGCGCACCGCGAGGAACCCCTGCTCCGCCTCGCCCATCACGCTGCGGGCCTGCCGGATCCGCTCGATCAGGGTCGCGGGAATCCGCTTCAGCGCCATGGCGACGACGATGAAGACCACGGTCTCGAGATAGGTCAGCGTGGTCAGGCCCTCGCCGCCGTACATCTGTGCGTGCAGGGCGCTCGCGCCCAGGTAGGCGAGGGACGCCATGAGGACGAGGAAATCGCCCACGCCCCGCCCCTGGTCGAAGGCGTAGGGCAGGACGGCGAGGAAGAAGGCCGCGATGAGCCCGCCGTGCCCGAACCAGACCACGAGCACCGCCACCATCACCACGTCGAGCAGCGCGAGCACGTACACCAGCCACCACCGATACCAGCCCCGCTCGTTGACCATGCCGACCAGGGCGTTGACGACCGCGGCCCCCCCGGCGGTGAGGACGATCGAGCCGGGCCGGGCGTGCACGGCGCCGGTGGCCCAGCCCAGGATGCCGATCAACCCTCCCGCGACCACCAGGATCCAGCGGCGGTGGTGGCTGCGCGCGAAGGTGTCGAGGTCCTTTTGCCGCTGCTCGGCGGCGGAGGCCTGATCCTGCCATCCGCGCATCCGGGACGCGAGCGAAAGGCGGCTCGGGGCAGGGGAGGCGGAGGCCCGGGTCGAACGGGTCCGGGGCGGGGGAGGGAGAGGGGACGACGTCACGGGGGGGATTCTAGCCCCGCGGCCACCGGCGGGCCAGCGAATCAGGCTGAACCGGACGAGAGGCCGAGGTCGGTGGCAGTGGCCAGCACTTCAACCGGGAAGCCGGCCCGTTCCAGCGCCGCGCGTCCCCCCTCCTCACGGTCCACCACGGCGAGGACGCCCAGGATCTTCGCTCCCGCGGCGCGCAGGGCCGCCGCCGCGTCGAGCGCCGATCCGCCGGTGGTGATGACGTCCTCGATCACCACCACCGGCTCGCCGGCGGCGAAACATCCTTCGATGCGCTTGCCGGTGCCGTGGGTCTTGGCCTGCTTGCGGACGGTAAAGGCGTCAAGACGCCGGCCTCGCGCTGCCGCCGCCGCCGCGATGGCATAGGCCACGGGGTCCGCGCCCAGCGTGAGCCCACCCACCGCGGCGGGCTGCCACCCCCGGGCGTCAAGGCGGGCGAGGGCCAGGGGGCCGATGAGGGCCAGTCCCTCGCCGGACATGGTGGTGCGCCGGGCGTCGATATAGAAGGAAGAGCGCTTGCCGGACGAGAGGACGAAGTCCCCGCGGGTGACCGACCGGGCAAGAAGAAACTCGATGAGTCTATTAGTAGTAGTCATTACTACTACTACTCATCCTTGCGGCGCATAGCGTCCCGGATCGCGGAGAAGAACCCGCGGGCAGGCGGGGGCTCGACGGTCCCTGCGGCGCCGGCCTCCACGTCCCTGGCGAACTGGCGCACGTCCTGCTGGCGGGCGGCCGGGTCCCGGGCCAGGCCCTGCATCACCGCCCGTTCCAGCGCGGCGGGGAAGCGCATTCCCGGTATCGCGGCGTTGAGCGGCGTGGGGTGCTGGGTGAGGAGCTGCTGGAACAGCTCCCGGGGACTCTTGCCGCTGAATGGATGCCGGCCGGTCAGCAGGAAGTAGGTGATGGTCGCGAGACTGTAGGTGTCGGCCCGCCCGTCCACCAGTTCGCCGGAGAGCGCTTCCGGCGCCACGTACTGCAGGGTCCCCACGAAGAATCCGGTCCGCGTCAGCCGCTCCTCGGGCGGCAGCTCCGCGTCCCGCGCGATCCCGAAATCGAGGAGCTTCACGGTGGCGCTCGCGGGGTCGTACATGATGTTCTCGGGCTTCAGGTCCCGGTGGACGATCCCGGCGTCGTGCGCGGCGCCCAGCGCGTCCGCGAGCTGACGCACCAGATTCGCGGCCGCGCCGGGAGCGAGCGGACCCTTGCGGTGTAGGAAGTCGGCGAGGGAATCTCCCTCGGCCCACTCCAGCGCGAGGAAGTGCTGGCCGTCGGCCTCGCCGAAATCGTAGGTGCGCACCACGCCGGGATGACGTACCCGCGAGCCGTACCCGGCCTCGCGCAGGAAACGCTTCACCGCTACGGGGTCGCCGCGCAGGCGCGGCCGCAATACCTTGAACGCGCAGCGACCCCGCTCGGGATGCTCCGCGCGGTACACCTCGGCTGTGCCTCCCTCGCCCACGCGCTCGAGGAGGCGATAGCCGGCGATCGTACGCCCGGCGAGACTGTCGCTGGCCATGGGGACCGGCGAAACTAATGCGCGACTTCGAGGTTGAGCAAGTGACGCGACGCGCAGGGGCGATCCTGGTGGTGGGCCTCGCGGCGTGCGGCCAGTGGCAGCGCGTGGGCACCGCCGACCGCCCCCCCAGCCCCAACGCCGTCCTGCCGCGCCTCTTCGACGCCGCGTCGGTCTACCGCGGCATGGGCTTTCTGGTCGCCGGCGCGCCGCTCCCCTGGGTCGGATCCCTGCGCTACGTCGAAGGCCCCACGCCCGATTCCACGGTGGCCGTCTTCAGCATCTCCCTCGCCAATCACGCGCTCAACTTCCACCGCGACGCCAACGCGTTCGTCGCGGAATACCACGTGGAGATGGCGTTCCGGGGCACCGGCGGCGCCGCGCGACAGGCGGCCCGGGACGAGACGGTGCGGGTCCCGAACTTCCAGGAGACCATGCGCGCCGACGAAAGCGTGATCTTTCAGCAGCTGCTCACGGTGACCCCCGGGATCTACACCTTCACCGTCATGGTGCGGGACCGGAACGGGCCGGCCTTCACCCGCCAGGAAATCCCGGACACCGTGCCGCGGTTCGCGGGGCGGGGCATCGCGTCGCCGCTCCCCTTCTATCAGGGAACCGGCCGGACGTCCCGCGCCGAGCTGCCCAAACTGGTCCTGAACCCGCGAGCCACGCTGCCCTATGGCGCGGATTCCCTGCGGATCTACCTCGAGGGCTACGACCTGCGTCCCGGTGTGCGCCTGCAGGTGCGGGCGGAAGACGCGGCCGGCACCGAGCTGCTTCGCGACTCGGTCGCCCTCGCGGGCGACAGCGCGCTCGCCAGCAGCGTGGTGCTGATCCCGCCGGAGCGCCTCCCCATCGGCGAGGGCGAGGTCCAGGTCTGGGCCGAGGGCGTGGACACGGTTCGCGCCCCGTTCCTGGTGAGCTTTTCCGGCGACTGGGTGATCGCGAACTTCGACCAGATGATCAGCCTGCTCCGCTATTTCTCCCAGCAGGCGTGGATCGACAAACTGCGCGCGGCGACGCCGGAGCAGCGCCCCACGCTCTGGCGCCAGTTCTGGACGGCCACCGATCCGGTGCCGCTGACGCCTGAAAATGAGGCGCTGGACGAGTACTTCCAGCGGGTGCAGGTCGCCAATCAGCGCTTCCTCGAGGAAGGGGACCCCGGATGGCTGACCGACCGGGGAGAGGTGTACATCACCCTGGGCGAGCCGGACGAGATCCTCGATCTTTCCGGGGACATGAGCCGCGTCGGCCCCCACGGGTACCAGTGGACCTACACCACGCTTCGTCTCACCGTCTTTTTCGAGGACGCCACCGGCCTCGGGAAGTATCGCCTCACCCCGCTGTCCCGCTCGGACTATCAGCGCGTGCTGGACCGGGTTCGCAGGGGTCAGTGATCCGCGCCGCCCTCTGCGCGCTCGCGATCGGCGCCGTCCGGACGGTCGCCGCGCAGGGGAGTCCCGACGTCACGGCGCACGCGGAATCGCTGCGCGCCGCCGGCCGTCCCTGGCACGCCGCCGAAGCCCTCCTCACCGCCGCCGCGCGCGACGTTCACCCGCGCCCCGCGCTCGTCGTCGCGGGGGCGCGCGCCGAGCTCGCCGCCCGGCGCTACGATCGCGCGGCCAGCCTCCTCATCGGACAGCCCTGGCTCGCGACGTACGGCGACGGCGAGCCCCTCGCCCTCCTCGCCCAGGCGGAGGCCCACCTCGGCCGCTTCGCGGACGCCGCGCGCGACTTCGGCGCCGCCCGCGCCCGCGCGTCCGGCGCGCGGGCCGCGATGCTCGCGGTGCGGCAGGCGCTGGCGTTCGAGGGAGCGGGAGCTCCGGACAGCGCCGCGCCGCTCTACGCCGCCGCCCGGCGCGATCTTCCCGCCATCGGGCCCTGGCTCGCGCTGCGGGAAGCGGCCGTCACCCGCGACACGGTCCAGGCATTCCGTCTCCTGGACGGCGCGCCGCCCGGGGCGGGGCGGGCGGTGCTGGTGGCGCGGGCCCGGGCCCTGCTCGCGTCCGGCGACTCGGCCGACGCCTTCGACGCGTTCCGCGCGGCGGGCCGCACCCTGGACGCCGCGCGCCTCGCGCTCGCCCGCGGCGACACCGCCCGCGGCCGGGCCGCGCTCTACGATCTCATGGCCCGCGCCCCGGAGTCGGACCCCGCGGCGGCGGCGGTGCCCCTGGTATGGGCGGCGATGCCGCCCGTCGTCCCCGCGGAACGAATCGCGCTCGCCCACACCCTGAAGCTCCACGGCGCCGCCGGGGAGGCGCGCCGGGAGGTGGGTCTCGCGGTCCAGGCCGGCGACTCGAGCGGCGCCACGCTCCTTTTCTACGGCGAGCTCTTGGCCGGAACGGGACGCCTCGCCGACGCGGCGGACGCCTACCGCGCGGCGGCGCGCGACTCCGCCGTCGCCCCGCTCGCGCTCTACCGGCGGGCGCGGATGCTCGTCGCCCTGCACGATCCCGGCGCGACCGAGGCCTTGTCCGCCTTCGCGCAAGCCTATCCGTCGGACACCGCCGCGCCCACCGCGCTCTACCTCGCGGGAGACGCGATGCTGGAGCGCGGCGACTCGGCTGCGGCCTCGGGCTGGTTCGGCGAGCTCTTCCGCGCCTATCCCGCCGATCCGCGCGCCTCGCTGGCCCGGTTCCGGCTCGCGGTCGCCGCCTACCGCGCCCGCGCGCTGGACTCCGCGGCGGCGCTGTGGCAGGGAGAAATCGCGGCGGGCGGCCCGCAGCGGATCGGCGCGCGGTTCTGGCTGGCCCGGGTCGCGCTCGCCCGCGGCGACACCGCTGCGGCCCGGGACGCGTGGACCGCGCTCGCCCGCGACGACTCGGTCGGCTATTACGGTCTCCGCGCCCGCTCGCTGGCCGGCCTGGGGCCGCCGGTCATCGCCGCCGCGCCGCTCCCCGACACGCCGGCGATGCGGGTGGAGATCGCGAGCATCGACACCCTGCTGCGCGCCGGGCTCGACTCGGAAGCCGCGGACGAAGTCCGCAGTCTGCTGGCGCGTCCGCCGGAGAGCGTGGACGACCTGCTGGCGGCGAGCGGCGGCGTCGCCGATCTGGGCTTCGGGCCAGCGGCGGTGCGGCTGGCGTGGCAGGCCGCCGCGAAGTCTCCGAACGACGCGCGCGTGCTCCGCGCCATCTTCCTCTGGCCCAATCGCGCCGCGGTCGAGGCCGAAGCGCGGGAGTTCGGGGTGGACCCGTACCTCTTCGTCGCCATCGTGCGCCAGGAGAGCGTTTTCGACGTCGAGGCGCTCTCCGGCGCGGGCGCCCACGGCCTGGCCCAGCTCCTGCTGGGCACCGCCGCCAGCACCGCGCGCGGGCTGGACGTGCCCTTCGATCCCGCGTGGATCGACGTCCCCGACCTGAACCTCCACCTGGGCGCCGCGCACTTGGCGGAACTGCTCCGCCGTTTCGGGGGACGGGAGGAAGTGGCCGCCGCGGCTTACAACGCGGGGCCCATTCCCGCCGCCCGCTGGCTCTCCCGGCCCGGCGCCGAGGATCCGGACCAGTTCATCGAGCTCATTCCTTATCAGGAGACCCGGGGGTACGTCCGCGCGGTGTTGCGGAACCGCGTCCTCTATCGGGTCCTCTACTCGACGCCCGCCAACTAGCCGCCGTCCCGCGGCCCGCGATTCGGGCCTATTATGTTCCCCCATGCCCGACGCGACTCCTCCGCGCCTGTTCCTCGTCGACGGCTACGCGCTGATCTATCGCGCGTTCTTCGCGATGATCAACCGCCCGCTCCAGACCCGTCACGGAGAGAACACCTCCGCGGCCTGGGGCGTCACCAACTTCCTCCTCCGGCTCCTCGAGAAGCACCACCCGGACTACCTGGGCTGGGTGAACGACGTCGGCGAGTCGTTCCGCCACGCCGCCTACCCGCAATACAAAGCCACCCGCGAGAAGCTGGACGAGCAGCTGCAGCAGGACTTCGACCGGTCGGTCCGCCGCATCGGTGAGCTCCTCGGCGCCTTCCGGGTGCCGGTGCTGGGCGTGGAAGGATTCGAGGCGGACGACGTGATCGGCACCCTCGCGACCCAGGCCGCGGCCCGGGGACTGCAGGCGGTGATCGTGTCGGGCGACAAGGACTTCTACCAGCTGGTCGAGCCCGGCATCGTGCTCTTGAACCCCGGGCGCGGCGGCCCCGCCGCCGTCGAGGAACACTGGGTGGACCCCGGCAACGCCTCGGAACGCCTGGGCGTGCCGCCGGAACGGGTCGTGGATTTCCTCGCCCTCGTGGGCGACAGCTCGGACAACGTGCCCGGCGTGAAGGGGATCGGGGAAAAGACCGCTCTCGAGCTGCTCCGCGGATACGGAGACCTGGAACGGATCCTCGCCGCGGCCGCGCAGGTGCCGGGGAAGCGCGCCCGGGAGGCGCTGCTCCGCGACGCCCAGCTCGCCCGGCTCTCGAAGGACCTCGTCACCATCCGCCGGGACGCGCCGGTCTCGCTCGACCTGGACGCCCTGCGCGTGAAAGCGCCGGAGGTCCGGCGGCTGGCCGAGCTCTTTACGGAGCTCGAGTTCCGCTCCCTGATTCCCAAGCTCGACCGCTTCGGCGCGGCGACCACCCCCGCGGCGCCGGTCCCCGCCGCGCCCCCGGAGCCCGGGGCGGTCGCGGCGCCGGGCCGCGCCCCGGCGCGGGTGCTCGACGATCCCGCGCGCCTCGCGAGCGTGGTGGCGGAGTGCCGGCGCGCGGCCCTGGTGGCGCTCGATACCGAGACCACCTCCCTCGACGCCATGCGCGCCGACCTGGTGGGCCTCTCGCTCGCCGTCGCGCCCGACCGCTCCTGGTACCTGCCCTTCGGGCATCTGTCTCCCGACGGCGAGCTCACCGCGGGTCCCGCGCCCCGGAATCTGCCGCCCTTCTCGAGCGAGGCGTGCCGCCCCCTGCGCGAGCTCCTCGCCGATCCCGCGGTCCCCAAAGCGGGACACAACATCAAGTACGACTGGCTGGTGCTCCGCCGGGCGGGAGTGGAGCTCGGCGGCGTCCGGTACGACTCGATGTTGGCGAGCTTCGTGCTGGACCCGGGGCGGCGCTCCCACGCGCTGGACGATCTGGCGCGCGAGCGGCTCAGCCGCGAGCTCAAGACCTACGCCGACCTCGCGGGGAAGGGTCGCGGCGAGCGGCCCTTCGCGGAGGTGCCGGTGGCCGGCGCGGCGCGCTACTGCTGCGACGACAGCGAAACCGTCCTCGCGCTGCGGGACTCCTTCCAGCCCGAGCTGGAAGATCACGGGCTGACGCGCCTGCTCGAGACCATCGAGCTGCCGCTGGTCGGCGTCCTGGTGGACATGGAGTGGGCCGGCATTCTGGTGGACGTCCAGCTGCTGGGAGAGATCTCGCGCCGCTTCGGCGCCGAGCTGAAGGAGATCGAGGCGGCCATCTATCGGGCCGCCGGTACCGACTTCAACATCAACTCGACCCCCCAGCTGCGCTCCATTCTCTTCGAGAAGCTCCAGCTTCCGGTCCAGAAGAAGACGAAAACCGGGGCCTCGACGGACTTCGAGGTGCTGGAGCAGCTCGCCGCCATGGGCCACGAGGTGCCCCGGCTGCTCATCGAGTACCGCGAGCTCTCCAAGCTCAAGTCCACCTACGTGGACGCGCTTCCGGCGTCCGTGAATCCGGTCACGCACCGGATCCACACCAGCTTCAACCAGATCGGCGCTTCCACCGGCCGGCTCTCGTCGGTCGACCCCAACCTTCAGAACATCCCGGTGCGCACCCCGCGCGGCGAGGAGATCCGCCGCGCCTTCATCGCGGCGCCGGGGCACGCCCTCCTCACGGCCGACTACTCGCAGATCGAGCTCCGGCTTCTGGCGCACCTCTCGCAGGATCCCGCGTTCGTCGAAGCCTTCGCCCGGGGCGGAGACATTCATCGCCAGACCGCGGCCGTGATTTTCGGCGTCCCGGAAAACGCAGTGACGGCCGAGATGCGCGCGCGCGCCAAGACCATCAACTTCGGCACCATCTACGGGCAGGGACCGTTCGCCCTGGCCCGCACCCTGGGCATCACCCAGGACGAGGCCAAGGAATTCATCAAGCAGTACTTCACCCGCTTCGCGGGGGTGCGGGCCTGGCTCGACGGGACGGTGCAGGAGGCGCGGGCCAGGGGGTACGTCGAGACCATCTTCGGCCGGCGGCGTTACATCCCCGAGCTCAAGGACCAGAACTTCAACACCCGCGCCTTCGGGGAGCGGCTCGCCACCAATTCCCCCCTCCAGGGTTCGGCGGCGGACCTCATCAAGATCGCGATGATCGGGCTCCATTCCGCGCTCCGGGAGCGGGGGCTGGGCACCCGCATCCTGCTGCAGGTGCACGACGAGCTGGTCTGCGAAGTGCCGGAGGGGGAGCAGGCGGTCGCCACGGAACTGGTAAAACGCCATATGGAGGGGGCCGCCCATTTGAGCGTTCCCTTAGTCGTAAGTGTCGGTATGGGGCCAACTTGGCTCGAAGCCAAGGCCTAAGCACGAGTCTTGCGACACCAGCCCCCAGCGCCCAGTATTGCATGCGCCGGCCCGGAGTCCTTTTTGAACGGGTGCCGGCGCCCTTTGGCGCCCGAAGGGGGCTAGAGTGAATACGCGATCCGGGTTCACGCTGATCGAGCTGCTCATCGTGGTGGTGATCATCGGCCTCCTGGCCGCGATCGCCATCCCGAAGTTTTCGAATACCAAGGAGAAGGCCTACATCGGGTCGATGAAGTCCGACCTGCGCAACCTGGCGACCGCCGAGGAGGCCTTCTTCTACGACAGCTCGACCTACACCACGAGCCTCGCCCTGCTGAACAACTTCTCGGGGAGCTCCGGCGTCACCCTCACCGTGAACGCGGCGAACGGCCAGGGGTGGTCGGCGACCGCGTCCCACGCGATCACCACCCACAAGTGCTACATCTTCTCCGGCGCCGCGGCGCCCGTCGGCAACGCGACCATCGAAGGCCACATCACCTGCCAGTAGAGGACCGGTGGCGGGAATTTCCCCGCCGCTTTGATGGGATGTGCTTCGCGCTGGACGGCGGGGTCTGGCTGCACCGCCACCGCCTGCGCGGGGATCGGATGGCGCATCTGGTGAGCGCCGACAAGGACCGCCTGCTGGCCGTGGGACGCACCCTCGAGCTGCACCCCGCCTGGCTCCAGTACAAGCCGCTCAAGGACCCGCGCACCGGCATCCGGGTGCCCGCGTGGCACTGGGATCTCTGGGGATCCCATCTCGCGCGGGTGGACGCGGGCGGCGGCTAGGCCTCGGGGCGGACCCTCGGGCCCCGGACCCCGGGCCACCAGTTCCACCGTCCGGCGATGTGCATGATGGCCGGCACCAGTACCATGCGGATCAGGGTGGCATCGAGCAGCACCGCCACCGCGAGCCCGAATCCGATGAATTGCACCGGCAGCACCCGCGCGAACGCGAACACGCCGAACACCGCGATCATGATCGCGGCGGCGAAGGTGATCGTGGACGCCGTCGCGGAAAGGCCTTCCATCGTGGCGTGATCGTTCCGGCCGGTCTTGTCGAAGACTTCCTTCACCCGCGTCAGCAGGAACACCTCGTAGTCCATTGAGAGGCCGAAAACGGTCGCGAAGACCAGCACCGGGACCACGACGAAGATCGCCTCGGTGGGTCCGTCGAGACCGAAGAGACTCCCCCCGTAGCCGTGCTGGAAGACGAGCACCGTCACCCCGAACGCCGCGCTCACCGACAGGCAGTTCAGCAGCACGGCTTTCAGGGGCACCAGAAGCGAGCGGAACGCGACGAACAACATCAGCGCGGTGATGCCGAGGATCAGGCCGACCAGGCGCGGCATGCGCGAGAGCAAATCGTGCTGGAGGTCCACGCCCGAGGCGGCAAACCCCCCGACCAGGATCTCCGCGCCGTTCAACCCCCGCACCCCGTGCCGGATCACCGCCCGGGTGCGGCGCACCATGTCCATCTGTCCCGTCATGGTGACGCTGTCGTTGGGGATCACGTCGAGCAGCGTGGTGCGGTTGTCGGCCGAGAGATAGGCGTTGAAGAAACGGGGATTCGAATCGCGCACCGCCTTCGAGTCCCCGTAGAGAATCGCGAGCTGGAGCGTGGACATCCCGGGCCGCAGGCTCGCCACGCCGTGCACGTCGCGGATGCGCGGGTCCTTGCGCAGCGAGTCGGTCAGGGCCTTGAGGCCGAGCAGCCACCGGGTGCCGAGCGCGGAGTTGGCGGGAGGCACCTGCACCACGATCCGCATCGGCTCGATCAGACCCGACGCGCCCATCACCCGCAGCTCGGCCAGCCCCTGGCCCGATTCGGTTTGCGGGGGAAACCAGTTGTGCGCGGGGAGGCCGATCCGGATCCCGGCGAGGGGGAAGGTCAGCACCGCCACCGTGATCCCGCCGACGGCGATCGCGCGCCAGGGGCGCTGGCCCAGCCACCGGGCCCAGCGCTCCCAGCCGGTGGGCGCGTGGAACCGCGCCAGGGGACGCGCCAGCCACTTGGGCCGGTCGATGTTGCGGCCCAGGATCGCGAGCAGGGCGGGCAGGAAGGTCACCGCGAGCAACACCGCCACCGCCACGACCAGGAGTCCGCCGATCCCCACGGAGCGGGTTTCGGTGAGCGGCGTCGTGACCAGCGCCAGGAAGCCCACCACCACGGTGACGCCCGAGGTCACCACCGCCGAACCCGCGGTCTGGATGGTGCGCATCGCCGCGTCCGCGGGGGTGAGTCCCCGGTTCAGCTCCTCCCGGAAACGGGTGACCACCAGCAGCGAATAATCGATCCCCACGCCCAGTCCCACCATGGTGGTGATGTTGAGCACGAACACCGACATGGTCTGGAAGCTCGCCGCCACCGTGACCAGGCCCAGCGCGATCACGATCGCCAGCATACCGACGGCGAGCGGCAGGAGCGCGGCGACCAGCGCGCCGAACGCGAGCACCAGCACCACCAGCGTCACCGGAAGGACGCGGATCTCACCCTGCTCGGTGTCGTCACCGCTCACCGTGCGAAGATCGTAGTCCAGCGCCGGGTAACCGGTCACCTTGACGTCGAACTCGGCGCCGCCGTGCAGTCGGGCCCGCACCCGGGCGATGAGATCGCGCAGATCGGGCACGAAGGTCTTGCTGTCGTCCGCCGATTCCGGCTGGACCGCGGCGACGAGGAGCGTGATGTGCTGGTCGTGGCTGACGAACGTGGATTCGCCGAGCGAGCTCGCGGAGACGACCTGCGTCACGTAGGGCTGGGCCTGAACCGCGCTGGTGAGCGAATCCAGGAAGGTGCGGAAGCGCCGGGTGGTGTTCGGCACCGGGCCCCGCACCACCAGCGCGACGTACTCCGCGAAGGGCGCCGGGAACGCGGTGCGAAGGGTGTCGTTGGCCCGCGCCGATTCGGTCTGCTCCACCAGCCCGCCCCGCACCGCGAGGGCGCGCTGAACGTGCAGCGCCCGCGGCAGGAAGAGCAGCGCGAGCGCCGCCCACGCCGCAATCACCCATCCGCGCCAGCGGATGAGTGCCTTCGCGGGCAATGTGATCATTCAGCGGCCATGCATGGGCAGGCCACAATCATAGGGAGGCCCAAGGGCCAATGCTAGCGGTGCGGGGCCGCGTTTGGTCATATTGCCGACATGGCTGTGGGCCGGATGTCCGCGCCGATCGCCGTCGGCGCGGTGATCGTGGTGATCGCCGTGATGTGGGATGTGGCGACGAGCGGCCGGCGCGCGCCCGCGCCGCCGCCGGCAGCCGCGTCCCCCGACTCCACGCCGGTCCGGCCCGCGGCGACTCCGCCCCCGCCCCCGGCGGCGCCGGTGGACTCGATATCCTCCGGCGGAACCTCCGACCCCGACCGCGGCGGGGGATATCTCGACCAGCTCGCCCGCGCCGAGAACCGGCGGCGGATCCGCGCCAGCGCCGGCATCACCTACCTGAACGAGATCGTCGCCGCGAGCGGAGACTCGATGCTCCACCGCTGGGACGATCGCTATTCCCGCCCGGTGCGGGTCTGGCTCGCGCCCGGGACCGCCGCCAATTATCAGCCCGCGTTTCTCGACGCCATCCGCACCGCCTTCGCGCGCTGGGAAGGCACCGGCGTCCCGGTGCGCTTCGACGTGGACGCCGACTCGTCGCTCGCCGAGGTGCGCATCAAGTGGAAGGTCCAGTTCGACATCGACCGCACCGCCCAGACCGACCTTCAGTGGAACGAGGACGGCGAGCTGCAGAGCGGCGTGATCACTTTCGCGACCTTCGACCCCAAGGGGCGCCCCCTCGACCCCGACGACATCCGGGTGATCGCCCTGCACGAGATCGGCCACCTCCTCGGTCTCGATCACTCGCCCGACTCGACCGACGTGATGTATCCCACCACCAAGACCCGCGACCTCTCGAGCCGGGACATCCAGACCGCGCTGCTCCTCTATCAGCTGCCCGCGGGGAGCCTGAAGTGATGCCGCGCTCCGTGGTCTCGTTCCTCTCCCGGGACGCCCCCGACGGCGGCGCGGCCACCCTCGCCCAGGCGCTCGACGCCAGGGTGCGGGAAGCCGAGCTCGTCCTTCCCGCGGATGGCGGCGCGGTGCGGTGCGTGGCGTGCGGGCATCGCTGTCTGGTCAAACCCGGCCGCCGCGGCATCTGCAAGGTGCGCTTTAATAAGGAAGGCGCCCTCTACGCGCCCACCGGCTATGTCGCCGCGCTCCAGTGCGATCCCACCGAGAAGAAACCGTTCTTCCACGTCTTCCCCGGCTCCGACACGCTGACCTTCGGCATGCTGGGCTGTGACTTCCACTGCGGCTACTGCCAGAACTGGCTCACCTCCCAGGCGCTCCGGGACGACGCGGCGGGGGTGTCGCCGAGCGAGGCCACACCCGACGGCCTGATCGCGCTGGCCCGCCGTCAGGGCGCCCGCCTGGTCGGGTCGTCCTACAACGAGCCCCTCATCACGGCGGAATGGGCGGTGGAGGTCTTTCGCGCGGCGCGGGCGGCCGGCCTGAAGACGGCGTTCATCTCCAACGGCAACGCGACCCCGGAAGTCCTGGATTACATCCGCCCCTGGACCGATTGCTACAAGATCGATTTGAAGGCGATGGACGACCGGCGTTATCGCGAACTGGGCGGCGTGCTGGCGCACGTCACCGACGCCATCCGCCTGGTGCACGACCGCGGATTTTGGCTCGAGGTGGTGACGCTCGTCGTCCCCGGCTTTAACGACGACGACGGCCAGCTCCGCGCCGCCGCCGGCTACATCGCGTCGGTCAGCCCGGAAATTCCCTGGCACGTGACCGCGTTCCATCAGGACTACAAGATGACGGACCCCGACAACACGCCGGTCGAGACCCTGCTCCGGGCCTGCGAGATCGGCGCCGCCGCGGGGCTGAAGTTCGTGTACGCCGGGAATCTGCCGGGGCGGGTGGGGCGCTGGGAGAATACCTACTGCCCCGACTGCGGCGATCTCCTGATCGAGCGCAGGGGCTACACCATCCGGGCTCAACGGATCGGCGCGGACGGCGCCTGCCCTTCGTGCCGCCGGAGGATTCCGGGCGTCTGGTGCTAGCGCTGCTGGTCGCGCTGCAGGCGGCGCCCGGCGGCCCGCCGCGCGCCCGCTTCGACGCCGCGACCTTCGATCCGCTGGTGCGCGCCGGTATCGCGGGGGGAGTCTACCCGGGCGCGGCGCTGGTCGTCGGCCGCGGCGACACCATCCTGTACGCCGCCGGATACGGGCACCTCACCTGGAGCGCCGCCAGCGCGCCCGTGGATCCCGACAGCACCCTCTACGACCTCGCTTCGGTCACCAAGGTGATGGCGACCACGCCGGCGCTGATGCTTCTGGTGGAGCGCGGTCGCGTGAACCTCGACGCCCCGGTGCGCACCTACATCCCGGAGTTCGATGGGGCCGGCACCGCCGGCATCACGGTGCGGCAGCTCCTGACCCACACCTCCGGGCTCCGGCCCACGCTCCCGCTCTACCGGCTGGCCCGGGACAGCGCGGCCGCGCTCCGCCTGGTTTTCGCCGCGACCCCCGTCACCCGGCCGGGCACGCGCATCGCCTACAGTGACCTGAACGCGATCCTGCTGGGCGAGATCGTCCGGCGCGTGTCCGGAGAGCCCCTCGATCGCTTCGCCGAGCGGGAGATCTTCCGACCCCTCGATCTCCGCGAGACCCTATTCCGGCCGCCGCGCGCCCTCGCCTACCGCATCGCGCCCACCGGCGTCTGGCACGGGCATCCGGTCGCCGGCGTCGTGAACGACCAGAACGCGGTCCGGCTGGGCGGCGTGTCGGGGCACGCGGGGCTCTTCTCCACCGCGCGGGACGTCGCGCGGTACGCGCAGCTGATGCTGCGGCTCGGCCGCCTGCCCGACGGTCGCGCCCTGCTCGACTCGGGGACGGTCCGTCTCTTCACCACTCGGGCGACGGGCCGCCTCGGCCCGGGCTCTCGGGCGTTGGGGTGGGAAGCCGTCCCCACCGGTGAGAACGTGTCCAGCGCGGGCGCGCGCTTCGGGCCGCGGAGCTACGGCCACACCGGATGGACCGGGACCTCGGTGTGGATCGATCCCGATCGCGACCTGTTCGTGGTGCTGCTCACCAATCGCGCGTACGCGCCGCGGGCCCGCCGCCCCTTCACCGCGCTCAAGGCGATTCGGGGACGCGTGGCCGACGCGGCCGCGCGGGCGAGCGATGCCCGCTGACCGGGCGACCCTGATCTTCGACGGGGAGTGCGGCCTCTGCCGCTCGGCCGTACGGTGGGTGGCGCGATGGGACCGGGAACACCGCATCGCCCTGGTGCCGTTCCAGGATCAGGAGGCGGTCGCGCGGTTCGGCGTGCCCCTTCCGGCGCTCGCCGCGGCGATGCATCTGGTGCTCCCCGGCGGCGCCGTGCGCGCCGGCGCCGACGCGCTTCCCGAAATCCTGCGCCTGCTCCCCGGGAGACGCTTCCTCGCTTCGCCGTTCCGGCTGCCGGGCGCGCTTCCGCTCGCGCGGCGCGTATACCGCTGGGTCGCGCGGCGGCGGCACTGCGTGGTGCGCGGCGCGAGCGCGTTGGCCCCCGGGCCGCGACGTGACTAGGTTCGTGAGGTGGAGAAAGACATGACGGCACCGCTGACGGAAGACGTGGTTCGCCAGGCCCTGCGGCAGGTGAAGGACCCGGAGTTGAACCTGAACATCATGGACCTGGGCCTGGTCTACGACGTGGACGTGGCCGACGGCGACGTGCGCATCGCCATGACCCTCACCTCGCCCGGCTGTCCCGCGGGCCCCCAGATCGTGAGCGACGCCCAGCGCGAGCTCCGTACCCTCGAGGGCGTGAAGGACGTCAACATCGAGATCGTCTGGGAACCGTATTGGACGCCGGAGCGGATCGAGCCCAAGATCCGCGCGATGATGGGGTTCTAGGCGAGCGCGTTCAGCAGCGCGTCCCCCAGCACGTCGACTTGCCAGCGCCGGAGCTCGCCCGTCTGCTCGAGCCCGGCGCGATTGCTGGGGCGGGCTCTCGCCACCGCTTCCAGGGTGGTCCGGCCGCAGAGCACCCCCGGATCGAGTCCCACGCTCGCCGCCACCCGGTTGCGCGCCGCCTTCAGGCGCTCCACTCGCTGATCGACCTCCGGATCCTTCGGGGGGCGGGTCACGCGCTCGATCTTCGGCAGCCGGGATTCGGGGATGGCGCGCGCCTTCTCCACCGCGGCGAAGAGCGCGGGCCCGTGGCGCCGCGCGAGCGACGCCGGCAGGTCCTTGAGCCCGGCGAGCTGCGATGGTTCGGCGGGACGCGCCCGCGCCACCGCGAAAAGCGCTTCGTTCCCGATGATGCGGAAAGGCGCCTTGTTCTCGCGGGCCGCGAGCTCCTCCCGCCAGCGGAACAGCTCCGCCAGCGTGGCCCGCGCGCGGGGGTCGAGCGTCTTCGCGCCCTTGATCCGGAGGTATGGCTCCTCGCCGTCCCCCCGGCCGCCCCAGCGCAGCGCTTCCAGATGCACGAACTCCTCCTCGGCCCACCCCAGCCGGCCCAGCTCGGTGAGGCGCGCGGCGAGCGCCGCGCGCAGGACCGGGAGGTAGGTGGTGTCCGCCGCGGCGTAGGCCAGCATCCCGGGCGGCAGGGGACGGAGCGACCAGTCCGCTTTCTGGTGCGTCTTCGAGAGCTTAACGCCCGCGTACTTTTCGAGCAGCGCGGCGAGTCCGATCGCCGGCTCCCCCGCGAGCTGCGCGGCGATCCGGGTGTCGAAGAGATGCACCGGGCGGAAACCGTAGTCCCGGTCCAGGGCGCGGAGGTCGTAATCGGCGTCGTGGAAGATTTTTTCGACTTGGCGCGCCGCGAGCAGCGCCCCCAGGGGCGCGAGATCGGTCACCGCCAGGGGGTCGACGATCGCGGTGCGGCCCCCGCCGGAGAGCTGGATCAGGTAGATCCGGTCGACGTACTTGTGGAAGCTCGCCGCCTCCGTGTCCACGGCGATGCTCGATTCCCGCGACAACTCCGCTACCAGGCTCGCGAGCTTGGTGGCGTCATCAATGTACAGTATCTGTCGCGATGATGTACCCACTCGACTGGGCTCAATCCTCTCGCTTGCCCAACAGGTCGAGCCCGGACGCTATCTCTTCCAGGGCCTTGGCGAGGGTCCGGTAGAATTCAGGATCCGGGGCTTCCGGCGCTCCGCCGAGTGGGTCGCCTGCGCATTTGCGGGCGGCGCGCGCCGCGTGGCGGATGTAATCGGTCGGGACTCGCATCGTCGCCCCCGTGATGGAAGGAACTCCGTTGCCCGCTGCCGCTGAACTCACCCGGAAGATACGCGACGCGTTCGCGCCGTGCTGTCTCGGGCCCCGGCCCACGCCCCTCGATCGGGCCGAGGTCCTCGCCGCCGCGCTGGGATTCGACGCGCTCGAAGTGAAACGCGAAGACCTGACCGCCCCCGGGTACGGCGGCAACAAGGTGCGCGGGCTGGAGTTCCTCCTCGCGGGGGCGGCACGCGGCACGGTGTTCGTCACCGTCGGAGCCGCGGGGTCGAGTCATTGCCTCGCCACCGCCGTCCACGGCCGTGCCCTCGGCCACCGCGCGGCTCTGGCGCAGTTCCCACAGCCCGCGTCCCCCGCAGCGGCCGCCGTGGCCGACGCGTCCCTCCGCGCGGCCGACATCGTGGTGCGCGCGCCCGCGCGCGCGCTTCTGCCCCTGGCCGTCCTCGAAGCGTGGCGCCGCGCCGGCCGGCTCGGTCCCCGGCGCTGGATTCCGGGCGGCGGGGCCGCGCCTCGCGCGGTCCTCGGTCACGTGCTCGCGGGGCTCGAGCTGGCGGAGCAGGCCGCCGCTCCGCCGGACGCCATCGTCACGCCGCTCGGTTCGGGAGGGACGGCGGCGGGTTTGCTGGTCGCGATGAGACTCCTCGCGTGGCCGACGAGGATCGTCGCGGCGCGCGTGGCGCCGGTGATCGTGGCGAATCGCTGGCGCGTCGGTGCGCTCGCGCGCGGGGCCGAACGCGTGCTCCGGGGCGCCGGAATTTCGTGCGGACGGGGCGCGGCTCCACTCACCATCGAGAGCGTCATCGGCCGCGGTTACGGGTGGCCGTCGGCGCGCGCCGAATCCGTCCGGCGGGACGCGGAGGCGCGGGGCTTGGTCCTCGACTCGACGTACGGAGCGAAGGCGTTCTCCATTCTGCCCGTGGTCGTCCGGGCCGGGTTCCGGCGGGTCGTGTTCTGGCATACGTTTGCCGCGCCTCCACCCCCGTCCGCGGAGTTCACCGGGTGACCAACCTCCCCAGCGTCGAGCTCACCGTCTATCCCTACGAGTGCGACGCCTTCGGACATCTGAACGAGGCGTCGTTTCTCGCGCTCTTCGAGCGGGCCCGATGGGACGCGTTGGCACGGGGTCCGGGGATGAACGTGTTTCAGCGCAACGGCGTCTGGCCCGCGGTGCGCAAGGCCACCGTGGATTACAAGGCCGGCGCCTTTCCCGGCGACATCCTGACCATCGAGACCGTCGTCACCCACCGCGGCACCACCAGCATGACCCTCCGCCAGGTGGCCACCCGCGGATCCGATGGCGTGGTGGTGGCGGAAGCGGAGATCGTCTTTGTGTGCATCGATCGGCTGGGGCGCTCGACCCCGATGCCGGACGAGCTGGTGAAGATCTTCGGGCCGCGGACGTCCGGCGCGTCGCCGCGAGAGGTCCAGCGCCACACCGTGAACGGGGTGGAGCTCGCGTGTGACGTGCGCGGGGAGGGGACGCCGGTACTTTTCATCCACGGCTTCCCCTTCGACCGCACCATGTGGCGGCACCAGCTGGCGATGCTGGCCCGCTGGAAGCGGATCGCGCCCGACCTCCGCGGCGCCGGCGGGTCCGGCGCGCCCCCCGACGGCTACTCGCTCGCCCGGTACGCCGATGACCTGGTCGCGTTGCTCGACGCGCTCGGGGTCAAGCAGGCCGTGGTGTGCGGCCTCTCGATGGGCGGGTACATCACGCTCGAGCTGCTGCGCCGTCACGCCGACCGGATTCGCGCCCTGATCCTGATGGACACGCGGGCGCGGGCCGATTCCCCCGAGTCGCGCCGCTCGCGGGACGAGCTGGCCCGGCTGGCGCAGGCGGAGGGCCCCGCTGCCGTCGCCGATCGTCTCTTGCCGCGGCTCCTCGCGCCGGACACCCCCGTGAGCCAGCCCGAAGTGGTGACCCAGGTGCGGGAGATGGCCGCGCGGCTCTCGGTGCCGGGCACGGTGGGCGCGCTCCTCGCGATGCGCGACCGCAAGGATGCCTCCGATCTGCTCCCCAAAATCACGGTGCCGACGCTGGTGCTGGCGGGGGCCGAGGACCAAATCACGCCGCCGCAGGACGTGCGCGCACTGGCGGCGGCGATACCGGGCGCGCGGTTCACCGAGATCCCCGCCGCGGGCCACCTCGCGCCCCTGGAGCAGCCGCTCGCCACCGCCCGCGCCCTGGGCGATTTCCTGCAAGCCCTGTGACCTGCGACCTTTCGCGCCCGGCGAGCGGCCGGTAGCCTATAGCCCATGCCCAAGAGCCCGGCCGCCCAACACTTGGACGAGGTCCGTCAGGGCTTCGTGGGTTACGTGCACCTGGACGGCCTGCAGTGGCGGGTGATGCTGCGCCTGCGCCTGGAGGACGACGTGTGGTGGCGCGGCCGCCTCTGGTTCACGGAAAACGGCGGTACCGAAGTGTGGGACAAGGAGGAAATGCTGGGGCGCAGTCCCGAAGAGCTGCTGCGCCAGGCGCGGGGTCTTTCGCCGGACGACCTCTCCCGGCGGTTCCGCGCGTCCTACGACGAGCGGCGCCGCTACTTCGGCCTCCGCGCGATGCTCGACGACCTGCTCGAGAAGGCGCGGGGCATGAACCGGGTGGTGATGCGGGTGGCGGTGGGGGAGATGGACTCGCGGCGCGCGGGGGCCGAGCTCGACCGGCTGCAGGAGGAGATGCGCGGCCTGGTGGACGGCATGCGGGACGTGGCCGGTATCGAGGGGCGGCGCTAGCTGCCCTTGCGCTGAGGCTTGCCCGGCGGATTCGCGCTCGCGAACACGTCGCGGTTCTTCGCGATGTAATCCTTCCACTGCGGCGGCACGTCCTCTTCCGGGAAAATCGCGGTCACCGGGCATTCGGGTTCGCAGGCCCCGCAATCGATGCATTCGTCGGGGTGGATGTACAGCATGTCCGGCCCCTCGTAGATGCAGTCGACCGGGCACACGTCCACGCAGGAACGGTCCTTCACGTTGACGCACGGTTCCGCGATGACGTATGGCATGCCCTGCGCTCCCTAAAGAGGCACGCGGCCGTCGCGGGCCGCGCTGTCGTGTCGCAAACATAGAAACCGAAGCACCATCGTCAAGGCCCCGCGACCGGAACCGGGAGACGGGTCAACGCCGAAAGCGCGACGATGAGTCCCACGTACTCGATCGCGGCGCGACTGTCTCCCTCTTCTTCCGCGCGACCGAACACCGCCATCGCCGCCGCCACCAGTCCGACGAGCAGCAGCAGGTTCTCGCGGGTCACGATCCAGGTGAGAGCGATCGCCCCGGTGGCGATCCACCGTTGTCGCCGGTCGAGCGCGTGAAATCCGCGCGCGCCGTCCAGCTGCCAGACCGGAATCAGATTGAAGAGATTGATCCAGGCGCCGAGCTGGGCGATCGCCGCTAGGCTCCCCCATCCGGTGGCGAGGAAGAGCAGGTAGGCCGCCACCGCGGCGCCGAAGCCCCAGATCGGCCCCGCGAGCCCGATCCGGGCGTCTTCCCGCGGATCCATGGGATAGGCCTTCAACCGAACCAGCGCGCCGAGGCCGGGGATGAACATCGGCGCCGTGGCGGGAATGCCGTACCGCCGAAGCGCCGCCACGTGGCCCATCTCGTGCACGTAAATGGAGAGCGCGATCCCCACCCCGAAACGCCACCCCCACGCCGCCCAGTAGACGCCGGCGAACGCGAGCATCGAGAGCAGGGTGCTCGCTTTGGTGAGGCCGAGCAGGAGGAGCTTGAGCTTCGAGAGCACGATGCCCGCGCCCCCGGCGCCCGCGGCCCCCTTGGCCCAGCGCGAGCGCTGTTTCGCGCCCGCGGCGCCCGACTCGACCTGCTTCGAAAGCTCCGCCACCCGCGCCGCGATGCTCCGGTACTGTTCGGTCGCGGGCGGGAGGAGCGCGAGCGCCTCCCGCCAGGCGCCGAGTGCCGCGGACGCGTCGCCGGAGTCGGCGGCGCGCTGCGCGTCCGCGGCGAGTCGCTTCAGGTCGGCCGCGTGCACCAGGGCGTGACAGCTCGGACACACGAGGAGCGCCGGCGCGAGCTCGGTGCCGCAGCTCGCGCACCGGCGCCGGTCCGGAATACTGGAGTCGCTCATGAAGGCGGCGCGGCTAGGCGGCGACGCCGGTCTGGTAGGGGCCCGTGATCTTGAGCGCTACCGGCCGGGTGAGGCGCCAGGCCTCATAGAGGGCGATCCCGGCGATGATCAGGCTGAGCGGGGCGCGCACTCCTACGATGATCGGCGCGGCGAGCATGGTGATGACCGCCGCGAAGGGGTCGGAGACTTCCCGGAAAACATACGGCGCATAGGTCCCGGCGATCGAGAGATAGGTCAGGACGAGCGCCAGCACCTGATAGCGGCGCCCGCGCGCGCCCCGCGCCCCCTTGCGGACCCCCCGCGCGACGAGGATGCCGACGACGATCGCCACCAGGCCGATTTCATAGCCGGTGATGGCGCGAATCGCGTAGTAGATCGCGGCGCCGAGGGCCGCGCCGCCGGCTCCGTACAACAGCGCGCCCCCGAAACGAGCGGGATTCGCCGCGGCGGCGAGCTCGGCGTCCAGCCGGGCCCGGCACTGCGGACAGATCACTTTCCCGTTGATCTCGAAGTAAGTCCCTCCGATCGGCCGCTTGCAGACCAGGCACACGCTCGGCGCAACGGGCCCGACGGGCTCGGCCCGCTCGAACTGCAGGCTCGAGGGATCCCTGGGCGGGGGCGGAGTCGGAGTTGGTGTGCTCACGAGGTTCAGACCGGGTGTGGGTTCGAGCGTAGTATGACGGGGTTTCGGATACTCACGAGTATCTCAACCCGGCCTCTCGAACACTGCCGCTGGCGCTGGAAGATACTTGCTAGTATCATTGATACCGATGGGTATCGTCAGAAGGCGCCGCAAGGCTGAAACGCGGGCCCTGCTCCTCGAGGCGGGGCTGCGGGTCTTCTCCGAGCGGGGGCTGGAGTTGGCGACTCTCGACGAAGTGGCTCTCGCCGCGGGGTTTACGAAGGGCGCCATCTACCGCCAGTTCCGCTCCAAGAGCGCCTTCCTTCTCGCCCTCTTCGAGCAGTTCGCGGCCGTGGCCCGCTCGGGCGCGGGCGCCCGCCAGGCGCCCTGGTTCGTGCCGCTCACCATCCAATTCGCCGCGCAGGCCCAGCGCGATCCGCTGCTGCGCCGCCGGCTGGCAGTGGTGCTCGCCGAGGCGCCCGACGGCGGCACCGCGGACGGCGCGCTGCTCAAAGCCCTCGCGGTGCTGATGGCGCCGGCGTCGAAACCGGCGGCCTGACCCCTCAATCCGCCGGCACCGCCTCCCGCGCGGGCCGCTGCGGTTCCCGGCTCCCCTGCATTCGCTCGATCTCGCGGGTGATGTGCATGGAGCAGAACTTGGGGCCGCACATCGCGCAGAACTCGGCGCTCTTGAAGTACTCGGCGGGCAGGGACTCGTCGTGCAGCGCACGCGCCCGCTCCGGGTCGAGGGAGAGCCGGAACTGCTCGTTCCAGTCGAACGCGTACCGCGCGCGGGAGAGCGCGTCGTCGCGATCGCGCGCCCCGGCGCGCCCCCGCGCGATGTCCGCCGCGTGCGCCGCGATCTTGTACGCGATCACCCCCTCGCGCACTTCCTCCGCGTTGGGGAGTCCGAGATGTTCCTTCCGCGTCACGTAGCACAGCATGTCGGCGCCGTACCACCCGATCATCGCGGCTCCGATCGCCGAGGTGATGTGGTCGTACCCCGGCGCGATGTCGGTCACCAGCGGTCCCAGCGTGTAGAACGGCGCCTCGTGGCAGATCTCCTTCTGCTTCCGGACGTTCAATTCGATCTGCTGCATCGGGATGTGGCCCGGGCCCTCGATCATCACCTGCACGTCCTTGGCCCAGGCGCGCGTGGTCAGCTCGCCCAGGGTCTCGAGCTCGGCGAACTGGGCCTTGTCGCTCGCGTCCGCGACCGAGCCCGGCCGCAGCGCGTCGCCCAGCGAGAGGGTGAGGTCGTAACGGCGCGCGATTTCGAGAATGCGGTCGAAGTGGGTATAAAACGGGTTCTGCTGGTTGTGCGCCGTCATCCAGTAGGCGTGCAGGGAGCCGCCACGGGACACGATTCCGGTGACCCGGCCCAGCGCGAGCGGGACATACTCGCGCAGGATCCCGCAGTGCACGGTGACGTAGTCCACGCCCTGCTGCGCCTGGTGCTCCACCATGTCGAGCAGATCGTCGGCGGTGAGATCCTCGACCTTCGCCACCTGTTGCACCGCCTGATAGATGGGCACGGTGCCGATGGGGACCGGCGAGGCGTCGATGATCGCCTGCCGGATGGCGTCGATGTCGCCGCCGGTGGAGAGGTCCATCACCGTGTCGGCGCCGTAATGCACCGCGTGGTGGAGCTTGTCGAGCTCGCCCTCGATGTCCGAGGTGACCGCGGAGTTGCCGATGTTGGCGTTGATCTTGACCCGGGCCACCTTGCCGATGGCCATCGGATCGAGACGCCGGGCGAGGTGATTGACGTTGGCCGGAATGACGAGGCGCCCTCGGGCGACTTCGTCGCGGATGGTCTCGACCGGAAGGTCTTCCCGCTCGGCGACCCGCCGCATGGCGTCGGTGAGCCCGCCCGCGCGGGCGTGGTGCATCTGGGTTACGCAGGTCATCGTGACTCCCTCCGCCGGTGTTACCCGGGTCAGGTTCAAAGGGTATGATCTCAGCCCGCCGATCGCGCGGGCACCCCCGTCGTCCCGAAATCTACATCAGAGATCCCGCGGCTTGGGCGGGCCGTAGCGCTCCGCCTTCTTGTGCGACTTCTGCCACTCGGACCGGAGCGAGAACGGGTCGAGGCCGCTGGCGCGGTCCACGGCGAGAATCCCGTCCAGGTGGTCGATCTCGTGCTGCAAGAGCTCCGCCATCGGCCCCTCGAGGTCCATGGTGTGCGGCTTCCCCTTCAAGTCCTGATAGGCGACGGTGACCTGGTACGCCCGGGTGACGCGGACGTAAAGGTTGGGGAAGGAGAAACAATCGTCCCAAACCAGGAAATCGTCGCGGCCGATGTCAGTGATCTCGGGGTTCACGAGGGTGGTGCGCTGTTTCTCGCTGATGTAGACCACCACGATCCGGACCGGCGCGCCGATCTGCGGCGCGGCCAGCGCGCGCCCCATCTTGAACTTGCGCTGGGCCGCGCGGAGGGTGTCCCGGAGATCGTCGGCGACCAGGCGGGTCGCCGCCGAAGCCGGCTTCTCCACCCGCTCACAGCGGGCGCGGAGGATCGGGTCGCCAAGGAGGCGGATGCGTCGCACGGCCATGGGCGCGTAATGTGGTGATTTGGCAGAACCCCGCAACTCGGGCTAACGTAGTCGGTCTCATGTCCATCGCCGGCGTGGTGCTCGCCGCGGGCCGCTCCACCAGGATGGGGACCACGAAGGCGCTCCTCGACTTCAGGGGCCAGCCCTTCGTCATCCGCGTCCTCGAAGCGCTGGAAGCGCTCGACCTCAAGACCCGGGTCGTGGTCCTCGGCGCCGACGCCGCCCGGGTGCGCCCCGCGATCGCCACCCACGAGTGTCTCATCGTCGAAAATCCGGATGTCGACGCCGGGCCCATCGCGTCGCTGCGGCTGGCGCTGCGCGCCGTCGAGGGGATCCGGCCCGCGGGCGTTCTGGTCTGGCCGGTGGACCTTCCCCACGTGCGCGTGTCCACCGTGGAACGTCTGATCGAAGCCCGCGCCCGCCAGGGCGGCGCCGCGATCATCCCGTCGTTCGCCGACCGCCACGGCCACCCGGTCATCTGGGACGCAGCCCTCTTCGAAGAGCTCGAAACGAGCGCCGCGGCGTCAAAGGCGGGCGCCCGGGCGGTGCTCGAGACTCACCGGGACCAGGTCACCGTGGTCCCGGTGGACGACCCCGCCGTCACCGACGACCTGAACACGCCGGAAGACTACGAGCGGCTGATCCGCGAGCTTAATCGCGACATTTACTAGACATCAAGCAGTCAGTCGTGACGTATCGCTAATTTCAGCAATGCTTTACAATTCACACCAAATTCATTGTATTTAGTTGACAATCGCGAGTCCTAGGCGTAGGATTCGGGTCCCATGACCGACTCCGCATCGCAGCTCTCGTCCCAGAAGGGCCTTCGGGGGGAGATCCTCCTCGAGTTGAAGCGCGCTCAGCCCCTCACCGCGAAGCAGCTCGCCTCCAAGCTCCGCGTCTCGGCGAATGCCGTGCGGCACCATCTGAAAGAGCTCGAAGCCGACCGGCTCATCGCCTACGGTCGCGAGCAGCGCGGCGTGGGCGCCCCGACCTTCGCCTACCGCCTGAGCGACGAGGGCGAGCGCCTGTTCCCCCGGGCTTACGAGTCGACCCTCACCGAGCTGCTCGCGCATCTCGCCGAGCGCGGCGGGAAGGACGTCGCGCTCGAGATGTTCGACCGGCATTACGCGACGCTGGCGCGCCGGCTCGAAGCCGAGCTCGAGGGCGTGCCCGCGGAGCGGCGGCTCGAGGCCGTCGCGCGGCTGCTCTCGGACGAAGGGTACATGGCGGAGTGGAGCGCGGCCGACGGCACCTTCAATCTCTCGGAGCACAACTGCGCCATCCGCGCGGTGGCGGAGCAGTATCCCGAGGTCTGCGCCGCGGAGGAGAAGTTCCTGCAGTCGGTCCTGCACGCGAGCGTCGCCCGGCACGCCCACATCCCGAGCGGCTGCAACGCGTGCCAGTACGCCATCACCTTCGACGCGCCGGCCGCCCGGAGCGGGGGGCGCGCGTGACGTCGATCGAAGCCCAGGTCCTCCAGCCCTACAAATACGGGTTCGTCACCGACATCGACGCCGATGCGGTCCCGCCGGGCCTCAGCGAAGACGTGATCCGGCTCATCTCGGCCAAGAAGGGCGAACCCGCCTTCCTCCTGGAGTGGCGGCTCAAGGCCTACCGGCACTGGCTCACCATGAAAGAGCCGACCTGGGCCAACGTCCATTACGGACCGATCGACTACCAGGCGATCCGCTACTACTCGGCGCCCAAGCAGGCCCAGCGGCTGGACAGCCTGGAGCAGGTGGACCCGAAGCTCCTCGACACCTTCGAAAAACTGGGCATCCCGCTCGCCGAGCAGAAGCGGCTCACCGGCGTCGCGGTGGACGCGGTGTTCGACAGCGTCTCGGTCGCGACCACCTTCCGCGCCGAGCTCGCGAAGTACGGAATCATCTTCTGCGCGTTCTCGGAGGCGGTGCGGGAGCACCCCGACCTGGTGGAGAAGTGGCTGGGCTCGGTGGTTCCTTCCACGGACAACTACTTCGCCGCGCTCAACTCCGCCGTCTTCTCCGACGGATCCTTCTGCTACATCCCGAAGGGCGTCCGCTGCCCGATGGAGCTCTCCACCTACTTCCGGATCAACGCGTCGTCGACGGGACAGTTCGAGCGCACCCTGATCGTGGCCGAAGCAGGGAGCTACGTCAGCTACCTCGAGGGCTGCTCGGCCCCGATGCGCGACGAGCATCAGCTGCACGCCGCGGTGGTGGAGCTGGTGGCCCTCGACGACGCCACCATCAAGTATTCGACCATCCAGAACTGGTATCCCGGCGACGAAGCAGGCCGGGGCGGGATCTACAACTTCGTGACCAAGCGCGGCGCCTGCCGCGGGAAGAATTCCAAGATCTCCTGGACCCAGGTGGAGACCGGCTCCGCGATCACCTGGAAATATCCGGGATGCATCCTGCAGGGCGACAACTCGATCGGCGAGTTCTACTCGGTGGCGGTGACCAACAACCGCCAGCAGGCGGACACCGGCACCAAGATGATCCACATCGGGAAGAACACCCGGTCCACCATCGTCTCCAAGGGTATCTCCGCGGGGAAGGGACAGAACACCTACCGCGGGCTGGTGAAGATCCTGAAGAGCGCGGAGGGCGCGCGGAATTACTCGCAGTGCGACTCCATGCTCATCGGGGACCAGTGCGGCGCCCACACCTTCCCCTATATCGACGTCCGCAACAGCACCGCCATCATGGAGCACGAGGCGTCCACGTCGAAAATCGGCGAGGACCAGATCTTCTACTGCAAGCAGCGCGGGCTCTCCGCCGAGGACGCGGTTTCGATGATCGTGAACGGATTCTGCAAGGAAGTCTTCCGCGAGTTGCCGATGGAATTCGCGGTCGAGGCCCAGAACCTCCTGGGCATCAGCCTGGAAGGGAGCGTGGGCTGATGAGCGACGTCCTGCTCGATGTCCGCGGCCTGAAGGCGACCGTGGAAGGCAAGGAAATCCTGCGCGGCATCGACCTCACGGTACGCGCGGGCGAGGTGCACGCCATCATGGGCCCCAACGGCTCCGGCAAGAGCACGCTGGCCCAGGTCCTGGCCGGTCACCCCGGCTACGCGGTCACCGGCGGTTCGGTGCGCTACGCCGGTCACGACCTCTTCGAGCTTGACCCCGAAGAACGGGCGCGGGAAGGGCTCTTTCTCGCCTTCCAGTATCCGGTCGCGATCCGGGGGATCACCAACAGCTACTTCCTGCGCTCGGCCGTGAACGCGGTGCGGAAGCACCGCGGGGACGAGGAGCTCGACCCCCTCGACTTCATGCAGCTCCTCGAAGACAAGCTCAAGGTCATCGGCTGGGACGACTCGTTCCTGTCCCGCGCGGTGAACGAAGGGTTCTCCGGCGGAGAAAAGAAGCGCAACGAGATTCTCCAGCTCGCGGTGCTCGATCCCCGGCTCGCGATTCTCGACGAGACCGATTCGGGGCTCGACATCGACGCCCTGAAGACCGTGGCCGCGGCGGTGAACAAGCTCAAGCGCCCCACCAACGCCACCGTGGTGGTGACCCATTACCAGCGGCTGCTCGACTACATCGTGCCCGATTTCGTGCACGTGCTGGCGAACGGGCGGATCGTGAAGTCGGGCGGCAAGGAGCTGGCCCTCGAGCTCGAGCGCAAGGGCTACGACTGGATCAAGCCGGAGGCCGCGGTCGCGTGAGCGGCGTGGACCGCTACCAGGACGCGTACCGGGCCTTCACCCGGAACGGCGGCGCCGCCGCGGCGCCGTGGCTCGCCGAGCTGCGGGAACAGGCGCTGGCGCGCTTCAGCGAGGTCGGATTTCCCACCACGCGGCAGGAGGAGTGGCGCTTCACCAGCGTCCAGCCGATCGCGGAGGGAGCGTTCACGCTCTCGAAGCTCGAGTGGGAGGCCTCGCCGGCGCCGCGGGGCGTGACCGTCACGACTCTCGCGCGCGCGATGAAGGAGTGGCCGGACCTGGTGCGGACCCACCTCGCGAGACACGCGCGGGTGGACGCCAATCCGTTCACGGCGCTGGGCACGGCCTTCCTGTCGGACGGTCTCTTCATTCACGTGCCGGCCGGCGTGGTGGCGGACCAGCCGATTCGCGTGGACTACCACCTGGCGGCCGCGGCCGGTCGCGCCGTGGCCCATCCGCGCGGTCTGATTGTCCTCGGCGATAACGCCCAGGCGGACTTGATCGAGTCCTACCGGGGCGCGGGAGAGGGAGACTACTTCGTCAACGCGATCAGCGAGGTGGTGCTGGGAGACGGCGCGAGGCTCGACCACGTGCGGATTCAGCGCGAGAGCGCGGGCGCGTATCACGTCGCCACCGTGCAATCGAGCCAGGGCAAGGACAGCACCCTGCGCTCGACCACCGTCACCCTCGGCGCGGCCCTCGCGCGTTACGATCTCAACGCGACCATCGACGGAACCGGCGCGCAATTGAACCTCAACGGCCTGACCCTCGCGGCCGGCCGCCAGCACGTGGACTGCCACACCACCATCGATCACGCGCGGCCGCACGGCGAGAGCCACGAGCTCTTCAACGGCATCTTCGACGAGGGCGCGCGCGGCGTGTTCAACGGCCGCATCATCGTGCGGCCGGGGGCCCAGCGCACCGACTCCAAGCAGACCAACAACAACCTGCTCCTCTCCAGGGACGCACGGGCCGACAGCCAGCCGCAGCTCGAGATCTACGCCGACGACGTGAAGTGCACCCACGGCGCCACCCTCGGCCCCCTCGACCCCAACGCGCTGTTCTATCTCCGGAGCCGCGGGCTCTCGGCCGACGCGGCGCGGGACATCCTCACGTACGGCTTCGGCGCCGAGATCGTCGAGCGCATCGCCTCCGCCGACGTGCGGGCGGAAGTGGACCGGCTGGTGCGCGAGCGGCTCAGCGCCGGGGCCGCGCGGCGGGCCGCGTGACCCGGCAGTCGGGGCAGTCGGATCTCACCGATCTCTACCAGCAGATCATCCTCGATCACAATCGCCGGCCCCGGAACGCCAAGGTCGTGCCCGACGCGAACCGCTCGGCGGAAGGCAACAACCCGCTCTGCGGCGATCACCTCACCCTCTCCGTCCGGCTGGACGGAGACCAGATCGCCGACATCGGCTTTCAGGGCTCGGGGTGCGCCATTTCGCGCGCGTCGGCCTCGCTCATGACCAGCGCCGTGCTGGGCAAGAGCCGGAGCGAGGCGGAGCGGCTCTTTCACGATTTTCACGCCATGGTCACGGGCGCCCCGGACGCGCCCCCCGATCCCGCGGCCCTCGGCAAGCTCGCCGCCTTCGCGGGGGTGCGGGAATTCCCGGCCCGCGTGAAGTGCGCGAACCTGGCGTGGCACACGCTGCACGCCGCCCTCCAGGGCCAGGCCGCGCCGGTGTCGACGGAGTCGCCGCGTGACTGACCGGCTCGACGTCCGCCGGCTCCGCGGGGACTTCCCCCTGCTCTCCCGCCCGGAGCGCGGCCGGCGGCTCGTGTACCTCGACAACGCGGCGACCACCCAGAAGCCGCAGGCGGTGCTCGACGCCGTCCTCGACTACTACCGGACCACGAACGCCAACGTGCACCGCGGCGCCTACGGCCTCGCGGTCCGGGCGACGGAGGCCTACGAGCGCGCGCGGGCCCGGGTGGCCCGCTTCCTGAACGCCTGGGGACCCCAGGCCGTGGTCTTCACCCGCGGGACGACGGAGGCGATCAACCTCGTCGCGGCCGCCTACGGGCGGGCCAATGTGCGCGCCGGCGACACGGTGGTCGTCACCGCGCTCGACCATCACTCGAACCTCGTGCCCTGGCAGCTCCTTTGTCAGGAGCGCGGCGCCACCCTGCGAATGGTGGAGCTCACCGAGGACGGTCGCATCGATCTCGCCGACTACGGGCGCGCCCTCGAGCGCCATCCCCGGATCGTCGCGTTCCCATACGTCTCGAACGCCCTGGGCACGGTGAACCCCGCGGCCCAGCTGGTACGGCTGGCGCACGGCGCCGGCGCGGTGACGATGGTGGACGGCGCGCAGTCCTCCCCCCACTTGGCGGTGGACCTGCAGTCGCTCGATTGCGACTTCTACGCGTTCTCCGGGCACAAGATGCTGGCGCCGATGGGCAGCGGAGCCCTGGTGGCGAAACCCGCCCTGCTGGACGCGATGCCGCCCTATCACGGCGGCGGGGAGATGATCTCCCGCGTCTGGGACGACCACGCGACCTGGAACCAGATCCCTCACAAGTTCGAAGCCGGCACCCCCAACGTCGAAGCGGCGGTGGGTCTGGAAGCGGCGATCGCGTATCTCGAGGCGGTGGGGCTGGAGCGGATCGCGGCGCACGAGCAGGCGCTCGCGCGGGAGTGCATCGCGGCGCTGGAGGAGATCGAGGGAGTGGTGGTCTACGGTCCCCGGGAGCACCGCGCGGGCGTGGTGTCGTTCACGTACGGGGACATCCACCCGCACGACCTCGCCACCGTGCTCGACCAGGACGCGGTCTGCGTCCGCGCGGGGCACCACTGCGCTCAGCCCTTGATGCGCCGGCTCGAGGTCGCCGCCACCGCCCGGGCGTCCTTCTACCTTTATAACGATTCCGACGACATCGCCGCCCTGGTGACCGGGTTGCGCAAGGCGGGCGCGCTCTTCGGGCAAGTCCCTGCCTGAAGGGGCGGGCGCCCCTTCCGAAACTCCCCTCCGGCGGCGAGCGTATCCCCGTCCGTCGCCACCCCACGTCCAGACCTCCAGCCGATCCGAGGCCATGAGCACACCAGCACTCGTCGTTGACCGC
>DASSQQ010000143.1:0-16681 GCA_035702425.1 Gemmatimonadales bacterium | reverse complement strand
CTGTACCGCGAAGGCCCGGCGCCGGGTCTCGCGCTCCCGCGCGGCCGCGATCTCCTCCGCCGTGGGATCGAGAAGCACGGTGCCGGCGGTGCCGTCGAGGATCAGCGGTTTCCCGGCCCGGACCCGGCCCAGGGCGCCCGCGAGCCCCATCACCGCCGGCATCCCCATCGAATGCGCGAGAATCGCCGCGTGCGAGGTCCGGGTGCCCTCTTCGGACACGAGACCCACCACGTGCTCGCGATCGAGCTGCATGGTGAGCCCGGGCGACAGCTCGTGCGCCACCACGATCGAGGGCTGGGAGATGCGGTCCCAGATCTCGTCGCCGGGCTGGTGCATCAGGTGACGCACCACCCGGATCGTGATCCCGGAGAGATCGGCCAGGCGGTCCCGCAGCAGGGCGGACCCGGAGCTCGACCACGCGTCCCGCAGCTCCAGGGCCTTGAACTCGTACGCCTTCTCGGCGGTGAGGTGGTTCTTGCGGATCAGCTCCTCGACCGCGCCGAAGAGCTCGCGGTCCTCGAGCATCATGATCTGGGCGTCGAAGATCCTCGCCTCGTCGGGGCCGGCGCGGAGCGCCGCGCGCTCGCGCAGGGCCTCGAAGTGGCGGCGCACGTCGCGCAGGGCGGCCCGGAGGCGGCGCACCTCGCGGTCCACCTGGGTGCGGCTGACCACCCGGTGCGGCACCTCGGGCAGGGTCCAGCGCACGATCACCGCGGGACCGATCGCGATCCCGGGCGAAACGCCGATTCCCTTGAGGAGCCGATCGCTCATTCGGTGAGGTCCATTTCGTTGAAGCCCGCCGCCACCAGCTGACACAGCGCGTCCATCGCCGGCTCCGCGTCGTCGCCGTCGGTACGAATGAAGATGGAAGACCCCTTCTCCGCCGCCAGCATCATTACGCCCATGATACTCTTGCCGTTCACTTTGAGCTCGTCCTTGCGGACTTCGACCGCCGCGCGGAAGCGCGCCGCCACCTTGACGAACTCCGCGGCGGGCCGCGCGTGCATCCCCAGCGGATTGACGATGGTCGCCTCGCGCTCGACTACCGCCATGCCGCCCCTCCGAGCAGCGCGATCACCACCGCGATCAGTCCTACCCGGAGCCCGGTGAGCCGGCTGGGGAAGGCGCGGAGCAGAATGAACGCCAGCGCGGTGACCCCGCCGAACGCGGCGATCCAGGCGCCGCTGAACCGCGCGCCGAGATACACCGCGGCCAGCGGAAGCGCCGCCCCCATCGCCACCGCCATCGCCGGCCCCATCACCGCGGCCGCGCGCTGCAGGAGCGGATGCCGGAGCGCCTGCGCCACGCTCATCCCCAGCTTCCAGCCCGACCGCAGCGCCCACCACCGCAAGGCCACGTGGCCGATGTTGTACACCAGGAGGAACAGGGCCACCGCCGCCCATCCCGCGCCGCGCGCCACGCCCGCGATCGCGAGCGCCGAGGTGAACGGCAGCCATCCCGCCCACACCACCCGGTCCCCCACCGCGCCCAGGGGACCGCAGAGCGCGGTGCGCAGGCGCTCGATCTGCTCCGGCGGCACCCCGTCGTACTCGGCGCGCGCGCCCGCGCCCACCGCGAGGCCCGCGAGGTAGGGGTGGGAGTTGAAGAAGCGCGAGTGCCGGGCCAGCGCGGCGCGGTACGCCTCCCCGCCCGGCCCGCCGGGGAGATCCCGGAGCAGCGGCTCGGTGGCGACTCCCATCCCCACGCCCATCATCCGCTCGTAGTTCCACGAGCCCTGCAGGGTGAAGAGCCGGAGCAGCGAGGTGCCGAGCGCGGGTTTCATCGGAGCGCCGCCACCAGGGTCCCGCCCACCACGCCCGCGGTGAACCAGCGGAGCCCCGCTCCGGGTCCGGCGAGGCGCAGGGTTCCCGCGACGCCGGTGGCGATCGCCACCGCGGTCGCCGCGAGCGCGAGCAGCGTCACGCCGTGCCCCGCGATCACGATCCCGAGCAGCTCGCGCGCCACCCACGCCAGCCCGAGACCGATCGCCGTCACCAGCGCCGCGCGAATCGCGTCCCGGCCGATGGCGGCGGCGTGGACCCGCACCAGCACCCGCGCGTCCCCGGCCTCGAGGCGGGGCGCGGCGAGCCGCACCCGGCGCGCGTTGAGCTTCCGCAGCTCGTGCAGGCTCACCCCGCCGAGCATCGCGGTGAGAAATCCGACCACCGCGCCCAGTCCGATGCCGCCCGCGCTGGCGGCGAAATGCGCCGCGCTCACCGCGGCGACGGTCGCCGGACCGTACTCCGGGTAGCGCACCGCGCCCACCGGCAGGATGTCGTACTGCATCAGCTCGAACAAGACGCCGAGCCGGAGCCCGGTGTCCACGTCGCCCTGAATGAATCCCGCGACCACCCCCGCGACGATGGGCCGCGCGATCATGGTCTGAGGCACGCTCACCAGATCGAGCCCGACCACGGTGCCCCAGAGGACGAGGAGGAGCTGGACTTCCAGGCTCACAGGAATTCCTCCAGGGGGACCGCGCGCGCCGTGGGCACGTCCTGCGCGGTGACCTGGACCCCGGACCGCGCCAGGCGCCGCAGGGTCTCGGCCTCGTCGTCCGACAGATAGATGAAGCGGAGCCGCTCCCGGCGCCCGTCGCGAGCGTGCACGCCGCCCAGGTTGATCCGCGGCACGTGGCCGCCGTGGACCAGCGCCGCGATAGTCGCCACGTCCCCGGTGAGCAGAATGCCGACGCGGGGGTCGTGCTCCCAGCGCTCCAGTCCCTGGCGCGCTTCAGCGACCGACGCGAACTCGACGTCGAGGCCGGGCGGGACGCCCATCCGGTAGAGCTCCTGCTCCCAGGGCGAGGCTCGCACCCGATCGTCCACCAGGACGATGAAGTCCGCGTGCAGGGGTTTCCCCCAGCCCACCACGACCTGCCCGTGGATGAGGCGGTCGTCCACCCGGTACAGCGCGATGCTCATGCCGCCGGGGTACGGATCGCCCGGGCGCCCGCCTGCACGGCGCGCTGCGCCGCCTCCGCGGGCGGCAGCTCGCGATGGAAAACGAAGTCGAGGAGCATCGCCAGATTCACGCCCGTGACCACGGCGAGATCGGCGCGGTCGCGCGCGTGACGGACCGCCGCGGTGAGGCACGATCCGCCGGGAAGGTCCACGAACAGCACCGCGGGTCCCGCGCCGACGGCGGCGGTGAGCCGGCGGGTGAGCGCGTCGTTGTCGCAGCCGTCGTTGCTCACCGCGACCAGCGCGCCCTCGACCCCGGTGATCGCCGCCACGGCGAGCACCAGCGCGTCCGCCACCGCGGCGTGAGAGACGATCACCCCTTTGGTGTCACTCATTGTCTTCCTCGAGGTACTCCTCGACCCCCCCGCGCTCCCGCATGCGCTTGATCAGTCCTTCGTTGAAGGCTTGCGCCGAATCGACTCCGCTGTACCGGAGCAGGTGGTTCATCGCCACCACCTCACAGATAACCGTCAGGTTCTTGCCGGGGTTCAACGGCACGGTCACGAGCGGCAGGGGCACGTCCAGAATGCTCGTTTCCTGGGCGTCCAGGCCGGTCCGGTCGTACTCGCGGGAGGCGTCCCAGTCCTCGAGCTGCACCACCACCTCGATCCGCTTCTGCTGCCGCACCGCGCGGATCCCGAAGAGCGCCTGGATGTCGATCAGCCCGACGCCGCGGATCTCCATGTGATGGCGCGAGAGCTCGTGGCCGTGACCGATGAGGACGTCGTTGCCGCGGCGCGTGATCTGCACCAGGTCGTCGGCGACCAGGCGGTGGCCGCGCTCGACCAGGTCGAGCACGCATTCACTCTTGCCGATGCCGGAACGGCCGAGGAACAGCAGACCGACGCCGAACACGTCCGCGAGCGAGGCGTGCACCGTGGTGCGGGGCGCGAACGCGTCGTCGAGAAAGGGCTTGAGCCGCCGGTAGAACTCGGCGGTCTTGAGGCGGGTGCGAATGACGGCCACGCCCTTCTCGCGCGCCAGCGCGAGCAGCTCCTCCGGCGGCTGCTGGCCCTTGGTGACGATCACGCAGGGGAGGTCGAACCCGAAGAGCGTTTCCAGCGCCTTGCGGCGGGCGCGCGGGTCGAGCGACGCGAGGTAGGTGACCTCGGTCTCGCCCAGCACGTGGAGGCGGTTGCCGACGAACCGCGCGGTGTAACCGGCGAGGACCAGCCCCGGCGACGACGCCTCGGCCGAGGGGATGGGCCGGTCGAGCCCGGCGTCCCCGGTGAGCGCCTCGAGCTGGAGCATCCCGCCCTTCTTGGCGAGGAGGTCCTTGACCTTGGGCGCGCTCACTCGGGCGAGCCCTGGCGCGCGGCGGCGCGGCGCCGCGCGGCGCCGGTGCGGCGGGGCAGCGCCTTGTCGAGCTGGCGGCGCACCCGGTCCGCCGCGAGGTCGAGCGCGCTGCGATGGTCCGCGCCGTCGGCGTGGCCCACCAGCACCTGGCCGCGGGTCGCGCGCAGCAGCAGCTCGACGGACGCCGTTCCGTGCGCCTCCGAGAAAATCGCCTGCGCCGCGCGGGCCCGGGGCACCAGCTTGCCGATCCGCCCCAGGAGCTCGCGGGCCCGCTCGCGGACCTCCTCGGAGAGGGTGCAATGGCGAGCGGTGATGGTCACGCGCATGGGGTCAGCCTCCCTCGGCAATGGTGCGATCGAGATGCGCGGCGGTGCGGTCGGCCGCGCGGTCCCACGAGAGTCCCTGGGCGAAGGCGCGCCCGCCCGCGCCCAGCCGGGCGACCAGCGCCGGATCGGCCGCGAGCGCGAGCATCCGCTCGGCGAGCGCCGGCGCGTCGCCGTGGGGGACGAGGAAGCCGGTCTCGCCGTTCCGCACCGATTCCCGCAGGCCCGGCGAGTCCGACGCGAGCGACGGCGTGCCGCAGGCGGCGGCTTCCACGTTCACGATTCCCCACCCTTCCTTGGGACTGGGGAAAACCACGGCCCATGCCCGCCGCAGCAGGTCGCGCTTCTTCTCCTGGCTCACGAATCCGAGGAAGCGCACCGCGTCGCCCTGTCCCAGCTCCGCCACCAGCCGCTCCAGGCGCGGCCGGTCGTCCCCCTGGCCCGCGATGTCCAGCGACAGCTCGGCCCGGCTCCGGCGGGCGAGAGCGAGCGCGCGCACCGCGACCTCCACTCCTTTATAACGCTTGAGCCGCCCGACGTACAAGAACGTGGGCCGCGGCGCGCGGGGCGCGGCGGCATCGGGCGCGTACCAGACCGAATCCACGCCGGGGTAGATGACCGCGATGCGATCGCGGGGCACGCCGCGCCGCACCAGGTCGTCCCGGGTGCTGTCCGAGATGGCGTGAAACGCGCCGCGGCGGTAGACCCGCGGGATCGCCAGCTCGGCCGCCCACACCGTGGCCGCGATCAACAGGTTCGCCTCCGCGAACGCGGTGGTGCCGAAGAGATGCGGCACCACGGTGTAGAACGGCAGCCGGGTCAGCGTCGGGAGATAGAGCGGGAGCTTGTTCACGTCCTCGACCACGACGTCGTACCGCTCCCGCGCGAGGAAGCGCCGGACCACCCCGCGCGCGCTGAGCGCGAAGGTGTGGCGGCCGCCGCTGCGATGCACCCGCATCCCGTCGAGCTCAGCGGTGGGCGCGGCGCCCGGCCACCCCGACGACACCAGATCGATGGACGCGCCGCGCCGCGCGATCCGCCCGAAGATTTCGTGCAGGTGGATCTCGGCGCCCCCGGCGTGCGGGTTCTCGCGGTCGTTCCAGTTGACGAGGAGGATCCTCACAGCAGGCCCGAGTCGCGGGCCACGTGGTCCAGCACGCCGTTCACGAAGGCCGGCGCCTTGGCGCCCGCGAACCAGTGCGCCAGTTTCACCGCCTCGTCGATCACCACTCGCGGCGGCGTGGCGCCCTCGGCCAGCTCCGCCAGCGCGAGCCGGAGGATGTTCCGTTCCACGGCGCCCAGGCGCTCCAGGCGCCAGTTGTGGGCGGCGTCGGCGAGCTGGCGGTCGAAGTCGGGGCGGCCGGCGATGGCCTTGGCGGCGAGATCGGCGCCGCGGTCGAAGCCCTCGGGGAGGCGGCCGTGGATCGAGGCGACCCGGGCCACCACGGTCTCGAGGGAGGGCTCCCCGGACAGCTCCCAGGCGTACAGGAGCTGGAGGGCACGGGCCCGGGCGCGGGTCTCAGCGCGCTGCACGCGCCAGCTGGGCCAGCACGTCCGCGGTCTCGAGCGCGGAGCGCGCGGCGTCGTAGCCCTTGTTGCCGGCCGGGCCGCCGGCCCGCGCGAAGGCCTGCTCCTCGGTCTCGGTGGTGAGCACGCCGAAACCCACGGCGATGCGGTGCGCGATCGCCACGTTGGCGAGCCCGCGCGCCGCTTCCCCCGCGACGTATTCGAAGTGCGGGGTTTCCCCCCGGATGACGCACCCCAGGGCCACGATCGCGGCGTAGCGCCCGCTCTGGGCGGCCGCCTCGGCGGCGGCGGGAAGCTCGAAGGCGCCGGGGACCCAGATCACGTCGGCGCGCGACTCCGGCACGCCGCGCTCGGCGAGACAGCGGCGGGCGCCCTCCAGGAGCAGCGTGGTGACGGTCTGGTGGAAGCGGCTGACGATCAGCGCGACCCCGAGCTTGGCCGGGGCGCGAGGCGTGCCCTCGATGACGGCCACGGTCAGTGCGTCAGCAGGTGGCCGAGCTTGTCGCGCTTCACGTCCAGGTAGGCGCGGTTCTCATCCGAGGGAGGCGGCACGATCGGCACCCGCTCCACGATCTCCAGCCCGTAGCCCTCGAGGCCCACCAGCTTCATCGGATTGTTGGTGAGAATACGGATGGACGAGAGTCCGTGGTCGAGCAGGATCTGCGCCCCGATGCCGTAGTTCCGGAGATCGGCCTTGAAGCCGAGCTTCTCGTTGGCGGTGACGGTGTCGTCGCCCCCGTCCTGCAACTCGTAGGCCTTGAGCTTGTTGAGGAGGCCGATCCCCCGGCCCTCCTGATCCAGGTAGACGATCACGCCGCGGCCTTCCGCCGCGATGGCGCGCATCGCGCTCTGCAGCTGCCAGCCGCAGTCGCAGCGGCCGGAGCCGAAAACGTCCCCGGTGAGACACTTGGAGTGCATCCGCACCAGCACGTTGGGCTGGCCCCGGACGTCGCCGAACGACAGCGCGACGTGCTCCGCCGAGTCCACGTCGTTCCGGTAGCCGACGATGCGGAACTCGCCGTAGATCGTGGGGAGCCGCGCTTCGGCCACGCGATGCACCAGCCGCTCGTGGGCGAGACGGTAGGCGACCAGCTGCGCCACGGTGATGAAGGTCAGCCCGTGCCGCTCGGCGAAGCGCTCGAGCTCGGGGCGCCGGGCCATGGTGCCGTCGTCGTTCAGGATCTCGCAGATCACGCCCGCGGGCGCGAGCCCGGCGAGCCGCGCCAGGTCCACGCTGGCCTCGGTCTGACCGACGCGCTGCAGCACGCCCCCGGGCCGCGCCCGGAGCGGGAAGACGTGCCCCGGACGGCGCAGGTCGGAGGGGATGGTGGCCGGATCGATCACGACCCGGATGGTCTGCGCGCGGTCCCGCGCCGAGATGCCGGTGGTCACGCCGAAGCGCGCCGCGGCGTCCACGCTCACCGTGAACGCGGTCTCCCGCGATTCGGTGTTGGTCTCGGCCATCTGGGCGAGCCCCAGCGCCTGACAGCGGTCGGGCGTCAGGGTGACGCAGATCAGCCCCCGGCCGTGCGTCGCCATGAAGTTGACCATCTCGGGACTGACGTGCGCCGCGGCGCCGACCAGGTCGCCCTCGTTCTCGCGGTCGACGTCGTCGGCCACGATGACGAGCTTCCCGGCGCGGATGTCCGCGATCGCCTGCTCTACGGTTGCGAACGGCATAGCGCTCTCACGTATTTTCCCAGAACGTCGCCTTCCACGTGGACTCGGTCCCCGGGCGCGAGCGTCCCCAGTGTCGTATGACGGCGCGTGAATGGAATCAGCGCCACTTGCACCAGCGACGGTCCGGGGAGCGCGTTGACCGTCAAACTCACCCCGTCCACCGTGAGCGACCCCTGCGGGATCGCCACCTCCCGCACCGCCGGCGGCACCTCGAGGTCCACCAGCATCACGTCACCGGTCTCGGCGACCGCGGCGACCGCCGCGGTGCCGTCCACGTGCCCCTGCACCAGGTGCCCGCCCAGCCGGTCCGCCGCGCGCAGCGCGCGCTCGAGGTTCACCTTGCGGCCCCGCGCGTACTCCCCGAACAGCGTCCGTCCGATGGTGGTGCCGATCACGTGGCACTCGAAGCCACCGGCGATCACGCGCTCCACGGTGAGGCACGCGCCGTTGACGGCGACGCTCTCGCCGCGCTTCAACCCCTTGAAGGGCGCGCGGATCGCGAGCGCGACGCCGCCCCCGTCCCCCGCCCCATTCCCCCCGTTCCGGGTCGCCCTGGCCACCCGGCCGACGGCGCTCACGATGCCGGTAAACATAGCTCCCTGTCCAAGACTACTAATGTATCGGGCCCGAGGGGGCGGCGCTCCACCGGAATCCAACGCCGCGCCTGCGAGATTGGGACGTCGGGCACTTCGCGGAAGGCGGGGACGCCGTTCTCGCCCAGCCACAGCGGGGCCTGAATCCAGTACAGTCGGTCCACCAGTCCTTCGCTCAGGAGCCGCGCGCCGAGGGAGCCGCCGCCCTCGCAGAGGATGGACAGGACCCCGGCGTCCCGCAGCTCCTTCAAGCCCGCGGCGAGGGTGGTGGGACGGAAGACCCGGACGCCGTTCGATTCGAGCGCCGCGACGCTGGTGTCCGGCGCTTCGAGCGACGCGACGACCCAGGTCGGCACCTCGCGCGCGGTGCGCACCAAGGTGGCGGACGCGTTGAGCATCGCCCGGCGATCGAACACCACGCGCACCGGCGCGCGGCGCGGCGTGACGGGGCCGCGGACGGTGAGCTGGGGATCGTCCCGGAGCGCGGTGGTGCCGCCCACCGCGATGGCGTCGAAGCCCGCGCGGAGCCAGTGCACGTACCCGCGGGCGTCGTCGCCCGAAATCCAGCGGGAGTGACCGAGACTGTCGGCGATCTTGGCGTCGAGCGACGCGGCGAGCTTCAGCGCGACGAAGGGGCGGTCGGGATGGCGCCGGGTAAAGAGGAAAGGCGCGTTGAGCGCCGCCGCCCGCTCCGCTTCCACGCCCTCCTCCACGGCGACGCCCTTGGCGCGGAGCATCGCGAACCCGCCCCCGGCCGCGGGATCGGGATCGCGCACCGCGCCGACCACCCGCGTCACCCCGGCCGCGAGAATCGCGTCGACGCAGGGCGGCGTCTTGCCGTGATGGGCGCAGGGCTCGAGGGTGACGACGAGGGTGGCGCCGCGCGCGGCCTTTCCGGCCGCCTGGAGGGCGGCGACTTCGGCGTGCGGCCCGCCGAACTCGGCGTGGAAGCCCTCGGCCACCACCTTGCCGCCGGCGATCAGCACGGCGCCCACCAGGGGGTTCGGCGCGACGCGCCCCCAACCCCGCAAGGCGAGGTCGAGGGCGCGTCGCATCGCGTCCAGCGTTACCGGTTCAGAAGCTGAAGCGGACCCCCGCGCCGAAGAAGGCATGTCCCGCCTTGGGATCGAAATCGTAGGTGTGACCCGAGAACTGCTGATCCTTGCCGGTTTGCAGTCCCGCCTCCGCCACCAGCTTGAAGAGCGCGAGATTCATCCCGGCGTCCACGAAGAGCAGCTGCCGCGTGTTCGCGAGATTCTCGGTGACCGTGTCCACGGTGGTCGCCGGCGGCGCGTTGTAGTAGCGGATGTGCGCCGTCGAAGTATAGTGGTCGAGCCCCACTCCCGCCGCCACGTCGAAGAACAACAGGCGCAGCCCAGCGGTCACCCGGTAGTTCCAGGCCTGCAAGTCGGTGTCGAACTCGAACTGGTCTCCGGTGGGCGAGAGCGATCCGAACTGCACCCGCGGCAGGGTCCGGCGCATCACCGACACCGAGAGCGAGGGAATGGGAAAGCTCCCCGGGAGAATTCCGACGCGGGCGCCGTAGCCCAGGCCGAGGGCGAGACTGCCGACGTGCGCGGCCCCCGGGTCCACCGAGAGACCGGAGACCTGGGTGGTGGGAAGAAGGGTGGCCGATCCCAGCAGATCCACCGCGAGCAACCCGCCATCGTGCCCGAGGCCGTTGTAGACGCCCAATCCCGCTTCGACGACCGGAGCCGGGGCCAGGGTGTTCACGCTCGAGTGCACGGTGTCGCGCGTGGCCTGGGAGGGATCGGGGATCGCGACTCTCACCGCGTTCACCCGCGCCGAGAGCGTAAAGTGACCGAAGCCGCCCAGGGTGCCGGCGCGGCCGAGAATGGGGTCGCCGCCGGAGACGATCACGCCCGCGAGCGGATGAAACGCCTTGAGCGCGTCCACCGCCGCGTTGCACGCGTTCTGGACCGCCGGATTGAGGTTGTTGCACTGCGGGTCTCCCTGCGCCGCGAGGGGAGCGGCGGCGAGGAGCGCCGCGAGGGGCAGGATGTATCGCCGCATGGAGAGTGCCTCCGGTCTAGCGTTCCGCGAAGCGCACGCGTCCCTTCCCCGGCACCACCTCGCCGATGACCCACGTCGCCACGCCCGCGTCCTTCGCCACCCGTACCGCGTCCATCACCTGGTCCCGCGGCGCGACGGCGACCATGCCCACGCCCAGGTTGAACACCCGCCGCATCTCGTCCTTCGACACCTTGCCCGCCTGCATCAGGACCCGGAAGAGCTGGGGCCACTGCCAGCCGCGGGTGTCCACCACCGCGTCGCACCCGGCGGGAAGTACCCGCACCAGGTTTCCTTCGATCCCCCCGCCCGTGATGTGCGCCAGGGCGTGGACCTTTCCCAGCACCGGGCCGATCGCGGCGGCGTAACTCCGGTGCACGTCGAGCAAGACCTGGGCCACGGTCCGGTCGGAATCGGGAAAGCGGTCGCCCACGTCGAGCTTTAGGCCGTCGAACACGATCTTCCGGGCCAGGGTGTAGCCGTTGGTATGGAGTCCGTTCGACGCGTAGCCGATCAACACGTCGCCCGGCTCCACCCGTTCGCCGTGCAACGCGAGCGCCTCCTCCACCACGCCCACGATCGTTCCCGCGAGATCGTAGTGCCCCTCCTGATAAAGATCGGGGAGCTGCGCGGTTTCGCCGCCGGCGAGGGTCATGGCGTGGGCCCGGCAGCCGCGCGCGATTCCCTCGACCACCCGCGCCGCGACCTCGGGCTCCAAGCGCCCGGTGGCGTAATAGTCGAGGAACGCGATCGGTTTGGCGCCGTGGACCAGGATGTCGTTCACGCAGTGGTTGACGAGATCCTCGCCCACGGTGTCGTGGATGCCGGCGCGCGCGGCCACCAGCACCTTGGTGCCGACCCCGTCGGTGGACATCACGAGCACCGGCGACTGATAGCCCGGCGGCACCCGCACCATCCCGCCGAAGGCGCCCAGCTGACCCAGGGCGAGAGGCGTGCGGGTGCCCTTCACCAGCTGGGCGATTCGCCGCTTCGCCTCCTCGGCGGCGTCGAGATGGACGCCGGCCGCGGCGTACCGCTCGCTCACCGGGTCGCGGCTCCCAGATCGAAGTGCACCAGGTCGCGGAAAGCGCGGACCCGCTGCTCCACGTCTTCGCGGGTGACGCGATCGAAGCGCTGGATCCCGAAGGCTTCGACCGCGTAGGAGCCCATCGCCGCGCCGTAGACCATGGCGCGCCGCAGGACGGCGGGTGAGGCGTCGTCGGCGCTCGCGATGGACGCCATGAACCCGCCGGCGAACGCGTCGCCCGCGCCGGTGGGGTCGAACACTTCTTCCAGCGGATAGGCGGGGACCTTGAAGACCCCGCCGTCGTCCACCAGGAGCGCGCCGTGCTCGCCCTGCTTGATGACGGCGCGCTTGGGACCGTGATCGAGAATCCAGCGGGCGGCGCGGTAGATGTTCCAGTCCCCCGAGAGCTCGCGCGCCTCGGAGTCGTTCACCATCAGGATGTCGATGTGCCGCAGCAGCTCGAGCAGGACGTCGCGCTTGCCGTTGATCCAGTAGTTCATGGTGTCGCACGCGACCAGGGCGGGCTTGGGGCACTGATCCAGCACCGAGAGCTGGAGCTCGGGATCGATGTTGCCGAGGAAGAGGTAGCGGGCGCCGCGAAACGCGGCCGGCAGATTGGGCCGGAACTCGGCGAAGACGCCGAGCCGGGTCTCGAGCGTCTCCCGGCTCTGGAGGTCGTAGGAGTATTTCGCCTTCCAGCGGAAGGATTCACCCGCGGTGCGCTCCACGCCGGCCAGGTCCACGCCGCGCTTCTCCAGCGCCCGCAGGGTCGCCATCGGGTAGTCGTCTCCGATCACGCCCACCACCTGCAACGGACGGTGGAGAATCGAGCCCGCGGCCGCGAAGAACACCGCGGAGCCGCCGGGGGCGTCCACGGCGGAGCCGAACGGCGTGGCCACGGTGTCCAGCGCGATCGAGCCGACGACGAGGAGAGGCACGGTTACATCCGCTCCGGTGCGTGAATGCCGAGAATCGCGAGGCCGTTGGCGAGCACCTGCCGCGCCGCCCGCGCCAGCACGAGGCGCGCCGCCTCCTGGGGCTCGCCCAGGACCCGGTACTTGTGATACCACGCGTGGGCCAGCCGGGCCAGCCCGTCCAAGAAACCGGTGATTCGGTGCGGCTCCCGGGTTTCGGCGGCGCGCGCCACGATGGCCGGGAAGGCGGCGAGCTCCTTCAGGATCTCCTGCTCCTCGGGCTCGCGGAGCACGGCGAGATCGACCCCCGCGGGCGACGCGCTCTCCGGCGCCCGGTCCGCCACGCGGAAGATTCCCGAGAGCCGCGCGTGGGCCATCTGCACATAGAACACCGGGTTCTCGTCGGTCTGACGCTTCGCAAGATCGACGTCGAACACGAACTGCGAGTCACCCCGCTTCATCAGGAAGAAGTAGCGCGCCGCGTCCACGCCGGTCTCCTGGAAGAGATCGCGCAGGGCGACGAAATCCCCGGTGCGTTTGGAGAACCGCACCTCCTCCCCGCCCCGCATCACCCGCACCAGCTGGACGATCTCGGCGCGGAAGAAGTTCTCCGGGTAGCCGAGGGCGAGCATCGCGGCCCGCATCCGCGGGACGTAGCCGTGATGATCGGCGCCCCAGATGTCGATCGCTTGCGCGGCGCCGCGGTCGTGCTTGGTGCGATGGTAGGCGATGTCCGGCACGAAGTAGGTGAAGGTGCCGTCCCGCTTCCGGAGCACGCGATCCTTGTCGTCGCCGAAGGTCGTGGTGCGGAGCCAGAGCGCGCCGTCTTCTTCGAAGGTGTGGCCGCGGGCGCCGAGCTCCGCCAGGGTGCGGTCCACGAGACCCTGGCGGTACAGCTCCGATTCCTCGTAGAAGACGTCGAACTTCACGCCGAACTCGCGAAGGTCTTCAGTCTGCTCGGCGCGCTGGGAGAGCACGCCGATGGCGCGGCAGCGCTTGATCCCTTCCGCGGCCGGGAGGTCGGCGAAGGCGCGCCCTTCGCGCGCGAGCACGCCCTCGGCGAGCTCGGCCAGATACTCGCCGTGATAGCCGCCCTCCGGAATTTCGGACGCGCGCCCGGCCTTCTCCTGCACCCGCGCCCAGAGCGACTGCGCCAGCCTGTCGATCTGCACCCCGGCGTCGTTCACGTAGAATTCGCGCACCACCTGGTGCCCGGTCCACTCGAGCAGGGTGGCGATGGCGTCGCCCAGCGCCGCGCCGCGGCCGTGCCCCACGTGGAGCGGGCCGGTGGGGTTCGCCGAAACGAACTCGACGTTCACCACGGCGCCCTTGCCGACCTCGCTTCGACCGTACTTCCCCCCGGCCGCGATCACCGACTCCAGCACGCCCGCGAGCTCGCCTTCGGCGAGATAGAAGTTGATGAACCCGGGGCCCGCGATCTCGGTCTTCCTGACGACGCCCGGCGGCAGGTCCAGCGCCGCGACCAGCCTCGCCGCGACGTCGCGCGGCTTGGCGTGGAGGGTCTTGGCGAGCGAGAGCGCGAGGTTCGACGCCAGGTCGCCGTGGGTCACGTCGCGCGGGCGCTCCAGCTCGACCTTCGCGCCGGGCGCACCCAGCGCCTGCGCCGCCCGCTCGAGGCCAGCGCGAATCAGGTCCGCCGCTTTCACTTGTCGGAGCTCGGAGTGCCCTTCGATGGCGACTTGGTCTCGGACGATTTCTGGTCCGAGGGCTTCGATTCTTTCGGCTTGGAATCGCCTTCAGGGGGATGCTTCTCGCCGGCGCGCTTGTAGTCGGTGATGTAGAAACCCGACCCCTTGAAAACCAGTCCCGCGCCGCCGGAGATCTGACGCACCGCGCGCTTGCCGCACTTGGGACAGGTGGCGGTGCGGCGGTTGGTCATCGTCGGGAAGAACTTGTCGAACACGTGCCCCTTGGGGCACTTGAACTCGTAGGTCGGCATCGCGCAACAACGTATCCGCGCGGCGCGGGGGAATCAATCCGGCGCGCGGCGCCTACGCGGCGTGATAGACTCCGAAGATCTTGCGCAGCGCATCCGAGATTTCGCCTACGGTGGCGCGGGCGCGGACCGCGTCGAGCATCGGCGGCATCAGGGGATCGGTGCCGCGCGCCGCCCGCTCCAGCGCCGCGAGCGTGGCTTTCACCCTGGCGCCGTCGCGCGCGCGCCGGGCCGCCGCGAGGCGCCGGCGCTGCGCGTCCGCCAGCGCCGAGTAGTCGGGAGCGGAGAGGTTCGGCGCGCCGTCGCTTTCCACGTACTTGTTCACGCCCACGACGACGTCCTGCCCGCTCTCGATGCGCTGCTGCTGCTGGTAGGCGCTCTTCGCGATCGCCTCCTGGAAATAGCCCCGCTCCGCCGCCCGCGCCGCGCCCCCCAGCCGGTCGATTTCGGCGAGGAGCGCGGAGGCGCCGCCCTCGATCTCGTCGGTCAGCGCTTCGACGTACCAGCTGCCGCCGAAGGGATCCACCACCTCGGGCACGCCGGTCTCGTGGGCGAGAATCTGCTGGGTCCGAAGCGCCAGGGTGGCGCTCCGCTCGGTGGGGAGCGCGAGCGCCTCGTCGTAGGAGTTGGTGTGCAGCGACTGGGTGCCGCCCAGCACCGCCGCCATCGCCTGGAGCGCGACCCGGACCACGTTGTTCAGGGGCTGCTGCGCGGTGAGCGTCGCCCCGCCGGTCTGGGTGTGGAAGCGGAGCCGGCATCCGGCGGGATCCGCGGCGAAGCGCTCCTTCATCAGGCGGGCCCAGAGCCGGCGCGCCGCCCGGAACTTCGCCACCTCTTCGAAGAGATCGGTATAGCTCGCGAAGAAGAAGGACAGCCGCGGGGCGAAGGTGTTGACGTCGAGTCCCGCCGCCACCGCGCGCCGCACGTATTCGATGCCGTTGGCGAAGGTGAACGCCACCTCCTGCACCGCGGTCGCGCCCGCCTCCCGCATGTGATAGCCGGAAATGGAAATCGGATTGAAGCTCATGCGCGAGAGGTCGGTGAAGCGCACCACGTCGGTCACCAGGCGCAACGAGGGCTCCGGCGGATAGATGTACGTGCCCCGCGCGATGAACTCCTTCAGAATGTCGTTCTGGACCGTCCCCTGGAGGGCCTCCCGCGGCACGTGGTGCTCTTCGCCCACCACCACGTACATCGCGAGCAGGATCGCGGCGGTGGCGTTGATGGTCATCGAGGTGGAGACGCGGTCGAGCGGAATCTCGCGGAAGAGGAGCGCGAGATCGTCCACGGTGTCGATGGCCACGCCGGCGCGGCCGACCTCGCCCTCCGCCATCGGATGATCCGAGTCGTAGCCCATCTGGGTCGGCAGATCGAACGCCACTGAGAGTCCGGTCTGGCCCGCCTCGAGCAGGTGGCGGAACCGCGCGTTCGTCTCTTCGGCGGTGCCGAAGCCGGCGTACTGGCGCATGGTCCAGGGCTTGCCGGCGTACATCGTGGGGTAGACCCCGCGGGTGAACGGATAGGCGCCGGGAAGACCGAGGTCCTTCGCCGGATCTCCCGGCCAGTCGCCGGGGCCGTACACCGGCTTGCGCTCGCCGGTCACCGCCGCGCGCCCTCCCGCATCGCGCCGCTCGTGAACGCGACGTCGTCCTTGCCGCCGATGATGAGCGGCGTGCGCTGATGCAGCTGGGTGGGGACCACGTCCAGGATGGGACCGGTCCCGTCGGTCGCCGCGCCGCCGGCCTGCTCCACCACGAAGGCGAGGGGCGCCGCTTCGTACAGCAGGCGGAGTTTGCCCTGGGGAGACTTGCCGTCCGCCGGGTATAGGAAGATGCCCCCCGAGATCAGGTTGCGGTGCACGTCCGCCACCAGCGAACCGATGTAGCGCATGTTCTTCGCGGCGACGACGCCGTCCCCGTTCTTGAACGCCGCGACCGCGCGCTGCACGCCCGGCGCCCAGGTGGTCCAGTGGCTCTCGTTGGCGCTGTAGTAGCGTCCGGTCGGGTCGGTGCGAATGTCGGGATGCGAGAGCAGGAATTCGCCGATCGTGGGATCGAGCGTGAACCCGTGGACCCCGCGCCCCGTGGTATAGACCAGCATGGTGCTCGATCCGTAGAGGATGTATCCGGCCGCGACCTGTTGGCGCCCCGGCTGCAGGCAGTCGGCGAGCGACGCCGGACCCTTCCGGGGATCGCTCCGGCGGCGCAGAATGGAAAAAATCGTGCCGATGGAGACGTTGACGTCGATGTTGGTCGAGCCGTCGAGCGGATCGTAGAGCAGGACGTATTTTCCCGCCGGCTTCGGGGTGGGCACCGGCTGCTCGTCCTCCTCGGACGCCATGATGCAGACCCGCCCCGTGTGCTGCACGCT
>DASSQQ010000142.1:0-53708 GCA_035702425.1 Gemmatimonadales bacterium | reverse complement strand
GAACCCCGTGCCGCCGGTGACGAACGCCTTCACACCGCCTGGTCGTAGATGCGGTAGGTCTTGTAGGGCTGGAAGCCGACGCGCAGGGCCGCGTTGTTCATCGCGGGGTTGTCCTCGAGCACCCAGCCCGCCTCGCCCCAGGTGAAGCCGAGCGCCGTCCCCTTGGTCCAGATCCAGTGGTGCATCAGCGCGTCCACGCCGGTCATCCGGTATTCGGGGAGCGTGCCCAGGAGGAGAATCCGGCAGCGCGAGATCTTGCGGGCGTACCAGAGGATCTTGAGGATGCCGGGGAAGAGCCGGCCCGACGGATTGTGCTTGAGCGCCACGTTCAGGTCCGGGAGCGCCACCGCGAAGCCGATCACCTTTCCCTGGCGCTCCGCGAAGCAGATCAGGTCGGGGACCACCACCGGCTTCAGCTGTTTGGCGAGGTGATCGATCTCGGCCTCGGTGAGGGGAACGAAGCCCCAGTTCTTCTCCCAGGCCGCGTTGTAAAGCTCCTTCACCAGCTCCACTTCCTGATCGAAGCGCTTCATGTCGAGGCCGCGCAGGGTGATCCCCTTGCGCTGCGCCACGACCTGCGCCGCGCGCATCAGCCGCTCCGGGAGCTCCACCCCGGTGGACTGGTAGCAGATCAGGTCCTTGGCCTTCTTGAACCCCGCGCGGTCGGTCAGCTCCACGTAGTAACGGGGATTGTGCGGCATCATCAGCGTGGGCGGGGTGTCGAAGCCGTCCACCAGGAGGCCGCAGTCGTCGTTGACCGAGGGGTTCATCGGGCCGCGGAGGGTGTCGAACCCTCTCTGCTTCACCCAGTCCCGCGCCACGGCGAAGAGGGCGTTGGCCACGGCCTGGTCGTTCACCGATTCGAAGAAACCGTAAAACCCGACCTTGTCCCCGTGCTCCTGGTTGTGGGCGTCGTTCCTGATCGCGGCGATGCGGCCCACGATCTTCCCGTCGCCGTTCCGCGCCAGAAAGGCCTGCAGCTCGGCGTGCTGATAGAACGGATTCTTTTTGGGGGACAACAGGGTGCGGACGTCCATGCGCAGCTGCGGGACCCAGAGCGGGTCCGCGCGGTGCAGCTCGTAGGGGAATCCGATGAACCGCTCGAGGTCGCGCCCGCTGGAGACGGGCGCGATCTCCACTTTACTCAGATGACCCCCAGCTCTTTGCCGAGCCGGCCGAAGGTCTCGAGCGCGCGGTCGATCTGCTCCGCGGTGTGAGTCGCCATCAGGCTGGTCCTGAGCCGGCACTGGGACGGCGGGACCGCGGGCGGCACCACGGGGTTGGTGAAAACGCCGGCGTCGAAGAGCTTGCGCCAGAAGAGGAACGTCTTCTCGAGCGGCCCGATCAGCACCGGAATGATGGGCGTCTCGGTGGGGCCGATGTCGAAGCCCAGCGCGCGCATCCCGTCCTGCAGCCGCCGGGTGTTCTCCCAGAGCCGCTCCCGGCGCTCCGGCTCGCGCTGCAGGATGTGCAGCGCGGCGAGCACCCCCGCGGTGTTGGCCGGCGGGAGCGCCGCGGTGAAGATCAGCGGCCGCGAGTGGTGCTTGAGGTAATGAATGACGTTCTCGGAGCCCGCCGCGAATCCGCCGATGGACGCCAGGGACTTGGAGAAGGTCCCCACGATCAGGTCGATCTCGTCCACCATGTCGTGGTGCGCGGCGGTGCCGTCGCCCCGGGGGCCGAGGACGCCCACCGAGTGCGCGTCGTCCACCACCAGCGCGGCGCCGAACTTCTGGGCCACCTTGAAGAGCGCGGGCAGGTCCGCCACGTCGCCTTCCATCGAGTAGACCCCGTCCACGATGATCATGGTGCCGGTCTTCTCGGGGACGCGCGACAGTTTCCGCTCCAGGCCCGCCAGGTCGCCGTGGTTGAACCGGACGGTCTCGCCGTGGGACATCTTGGCGCCGTCCACGATGGAGGCGTGGTCCAGCTTGTCCAGGAAGACCACGTCGCCCCGGCCCACCAGGCCCGAGATCACGCCCAGGTTGGCCTGGTAACCGGTGGAGAAGACGAGGCACGCTTCCTTATTGAAGAAAGCGGCGAGCTCGCTCTCCAGCTGTTCGTGGAGGTCCAGGGTGCCGTTCAGGAACCGGGAGCCGGTGCATCCGGAGCCGTAGCGCTCCAGGGCGGCGCGGGCCGCGGCCAGCACCTCGGGGTGATGGGTGAGCCCCAGGTAATTGTTGGAGCCCATCATCACCCGCTCTTTCCCCTCGATGACGACCACCGTGTCTTCGGAGTGGGAAATCGGCTTGAAATACGGGTAGAGGCCAGCGGCTTGAATCTCGCGCGCTCGCGTGAACTGCTTGCATTTGTCGAATAGCGCGATGTGCTGTAGGGTCTCGGTGCCCACGAGGCCTCAAGTGTCAGGAATCGGTGTACAGCTTACCCGGGGCGCGCCGAAATCGCAAGGTGTCGCGGGACCGGGAGTTAGCACGCGTCGCGCGCCCGACGTAAGTTGTTGCCGCCAGGTTTCCGTCCCGTTTCAAGAGGAGCACCGCATGCGCCGGCCCGGGTGGATCGCGCTCATTCTCGCCCTCGCGATGGGCGCGCCGGCCCGGGCCCAGGAAGCGCCGCCCTACACCGCCGGCTGGGGCGACGTGGCGAGCGCCGGCGTCGCGGGCGCGCTCTTCATAGTCCCCGGCGCGCTCAAGCTTCCCGAGGGCGCGCCGCCCTGCGCCCCCTGCGATCCGTCGGGCCTCTGGGGCATCGACCGCTCCACGCTCGGCGCGCCGGCGTCGGGCGCGGGGACCGCGAGCAACGTGGCGCTCGTCGCCGACGTCGGGTTGGCGGGCCTCGCCGCCCTCGACGGCCAGCGGGGAGACGCGGCGCGGGGGAACGAGGCGGTGATGGTGAATTCCCTGGCCTGGGCCGCCGCCACGTCCGAGTGGCTGAAGGTCGCCGTGCACCGCAGCCGGCCGGTGCTCTACACCGCCGGCGCCGCCGCCGCGGCCGGCGATCCCGACTCCCGGCGCTCCTTGCCGTCGGGTCACGCGACCTTCGCCTTCGCCGCGGCGACGACCTATCTGGTGCTGGCGCGGCGGGAACACCTGGCGCACGCGACCCGGAACGCGGTGCTGCTCTACGCGGGCGCGATCGGCGTGGCGGCGCTTCGCGTCGCGGCGCACCGGCATTTCCCGACCGACGTCGCGGCCGGCGCCGCGCTCGGCATCGGGGTGGGCTGGGTGGTGCCGAGGCTTCACCCCATCAGGTTCTGATGACCGCCTCGCCGATGAGCGAGCCCCGGGCACTCCCGCGGGTGATGGGCCTGCGCGACGTGATGTGGTTCAACATCACGGCCATCGTGGGACTGCGCTGGCTCACCACCGCCGCGAGCCAGTTCGGCCTCGCCAGTCTCGGGCTCTGGCTGCTGGCGATGGTGATCTTCTTCCTCCCCTCGGCGGCGGCGGTCCGGGAGCTGGTGGACGTGGATCCCGGCGCCGGCGGCCTCTACCGCTGGGTCACCCGCGCCTTCGGGCCCCTGCACGGGTTCCTGGCGGGGTGGGGCTACTGGGTCAACAATCTCTTCTACTTCCCGTCGCTGCTCGTGGCCACCGCGGCCATCCTCGCGTACGCGGGCGGCGCCCGCTTCGTCCACCTCGGCGACAACACCATCTTCATCGGCGCCGTGTCGCTCGCCGGGCTCTGGCTCGCGACCGGGCTCAACGTGGTGGGCCTGCGGGTGGGCAAGTGGCTCTCGAACATCGGCGCCTTCTGGGGCACCTGGCTGCCGGGAATGATCTTCATCGTGCTCGCGGCCGTGGCGCTGGTGCGCCAGGGCTCGGCGACTCCGGTCACGGCGCGGGCGCTGGTCCCGTCGCAGTTCGACTTTCCGTCCATCAATCTCTTCGCCACCATGCTCTTCGCGTTCGGCGGCCTGGAGCTCGCGCCCACCCTGGGCGGGGAGATCGTCGATCCCGCGGCGACCCTGCGGCGGGGCGTGGTATTGTCGGGATTCGTGATCGTCGGTCTTTACGTGCTGGGGACCGGGGCGATGCTGGTGGCCCTGCCGCACGAGACCGTCAGCATCACCAACGGGATGCCGCAGGCGGCGGCGGCGCTGGTGGAGCGCCTCGGCGCGCCCGCGCTCGCGCCCGTCGCCGCCGGGATCGCGATCCTGCTCGCGATCGGGAACATCGGCGGGGTGGGGACCTGGGCGGCGGGCTCGGCGCGGCTGCCGTACGTGGCCGGCGTGGACCGGGTGCTGCCGCCCGCCTTCGGCGCGGTGCACCCGCGCTGGCAGACGCCGTACGTGGCGCTGCTGGTGCAGGCGGGGCTCGCCACCATCTTCATCGTCGCGGGACTGGCGGGGTCGTCGGTGAAGAACGCGTACCTCGTGCTCACGCAGGCCACGATCATCCTCTTCTTCATCCCCTTCCTCTATATGTTCGCCGCCTACCTCCGGCTGCGGCGCCGGCGCACCTGGCGGGGCCTTTTGACGGGGGTATCAGGATTCCTCTCGGTCCTCTTCGGGATCGTGCTGTCGTTCGTGCCGCCGTCCGACGAGAGCCCGGTGATCTTCGAGATCAAGCTGGTGGGGGGCGTGGCGGCGCTCATGGGGATCGGTCTCGTTTTGGGCCTGCGTGGTGTGAGGGGGCGCACAGCCTCCCCCGGGGGTGGACCGTAGCGTACATTCCCCCGATTCCGCGTCCGTCAAGCCGGCGGTGGCCGGCGGAAGGAGTTCCTTTTGTGAATCGTACTTCGTTGGTGGCGGCGCTCCTCGCCCTCGCCGCGGCGGTGCCGGCGGCGGCGCAGCGGCCCCAGCGCCCGCGCTTCCTGGGCTGGGAGCCGCCCGGCTTCGACTTCTCGCCGGAAGGTGTCTGGCGGGTGAAGGCGCGCCGGGTGATGGAGGCCCGCACCCTGGCGCTGCACCGCGGCGACTTCCGCGCGCTCAATTCGGGGCTCGCGCTCGCGGGGCCGGCGCGCTCGACGATGGCGGTCGCGGAAACCCTGTTCGTCCCCGCGGTGCTCTTCCGGTACAAGGACACCGACACCACGCTCTCGAGGGACACCGCGCAGTACTCGAGCGTGCTGTTCTCGTCCACGCCGCCGGGGGGCCGGCCCTACACGGTGCGCACGTTTTACGAGCAGATGTCGAACGGGATCTTCTCGATGCAGGGACGGGTGATCGGGTGGGCCAACCTCGACTCCAACGAGGTGTACTATGCCGGCACGCCGGGGACGTGCACCGGGAATCCGTACGGGGGCACGAGCTGCAACGGACTCTTCAGTCTTGCCGCGACCTTCCACATGCAGAAGGGAATGCGGCAGGCGCTCAGCCAGGCTGACGTCACGGTGGACTTCGGCCAGTTCGACAACGACGGGCCCGACGGCATTCCCAATTCCGGTGACGACGACGGGTACGTGGACATGGTGATGTTCGTGCAGCCCGCGCTCGACGGCGCGTGCGGCCCCGCCTCCAACAACCATCTCTGGTCGCACCGCTTCGCGCTGGTCGATTCCAGCGAGACGTTCTATCAGGACTTCACCACCAACGATCCCTGGACCGGACACGCCGGCCAGTTCATCAAGGTCCGCAACTACTTCCTGCAGAGCGGCGTGGGCGGCGCGAGCGCCTGCGACTCGACGGCGATCATGCCGGTGGGCACCGCGGCGCACGAGTCCGGGCACGGGCTCGACCTCCCCGATCTCTACGACGTGAGCAACGCCAGTGAAGGGATCGGCGAGTGGGGTCTGATGGGGAGCGGCAACTACACCTCGGCGTTCTCGCCCAGCCGGATGGAAGCCTGGTCCCTGCAGCAGCTGGGATGGGTGAACGTGGTCCCGATCCTGGCTTCGGGGACCTACAGCGTGGGTGCGGCGCCGACCTCGGACACGACCTTCCTGCTCAACGTGGCCGGCGCGAACCCGCGCGGGGAGTATTTCCTGCTGGAGAACCGCGAGTCCTCCCTCGCGGACTCCGCGATGATCCGGGCCCACTGCGCGACGAGCGGCAACCCCGCCAACTGCGGCGGCGGGCTGATGATCTGGCACATCGACCAGCAACAGATCACGGCGCACGGGTTCACCGTGGACAACACGGTGAATGACGGCCCCATCCATGGCGTGGAGCTGGTGCAGGCGGACCACCTGGGCCAGCTCGACCTGGGCACGAATCGCGGCGACGCCGGCGATCCCTATCCCGGCACCACCGGGAACACCGTGTTCTCCGCGCTCTCCTCGCCCGCGGCGCTCAAGAATTCGGACAGCACCTCGGTGGGGTGGACCGTCGACTCGATCGTGCGCACCGGCACCAACGGCCCGCTGAGTTTCCGCCTGACCTTCGATTCCGGCGCCGCGCCCGTCGCCGTGGTTTCGACCAAAGCGCGGCCGGCGGGGCTGATGGGTTACTCCTACGCCGACACCCTCAAGGCGTCCGGGGGCACCGGGAGCTTCAGCTGGGCCAAGGTCGGCGGCAGCCTGCCGTCGGGACTGAGCCTCGCGGCCTCCGGAGCGGTTTCCGGGATTCCCGCCCAGATCGGCAGCTTCAGCTACTACGCGCGGGTGACCTCGGGAATCGCGCAGACCACCGACACCTTCACCATCAACGTGACGGCGCCGGTGCTCGCCACGCCCGACGTGGTGGCCCAGGTGCTCGGCACGGCGTCGGCGCTCTCGGCCGGCGACTTGAAGTACCTCGATCTCCTCGGCAACAACAACGGGGGGCTCGACCTCGGCGACTTCCTGGCCTGGGTGCAGGCGACCGGCGCGCCGCTGTCGGTGGTTCGCCAGGTGCTGCAGCCCAGACGCGGTCCCACGAAAGGAGGCCGGCCATGACGCGCGGCGTGCGGATGCTCCTCGCGGCGCTCGCTCTCGCGGGCGTGGCCGGGTGCAAGAGCGACGGAATCAGCGGACCGGTCTCCGGGAACCTCAAGATCAAGCTCACCACCCCGAACGTGGGTGACGGCGCCGTAATGTTCACCCTCACCGGTCCGGTGGCGATCACGGACACGGCGTCCGGGGCATCGGCGCGGGTGTTCGCGGGGCCGCTGGGCGGGCTCACCACCAAGTTCATCGTCACCGGGACGCTGGCCAACGGCGCCACGATCATGACGGTGGGCGTGGTGGACGTGAACAAGGTGGCCGAGTACACCGCCACCATTCAGCAGGTCGCGGTGTCCAGCGACCACAGCCTGCGCGCGCTCAGCGGCTACAAGCTCTCGGTGACGCGGTAGTCCGTTTCATTCAGCAGGACGGGGCGCGGGGCCGGGTCGGCTTCCGCGCCCCGTTTCGCGTCTGCACATTGGGGCCGCCCCTACTACCGGACCGGAGTCCCCATGCGCCGTGCCTCGCTCGCCCTCGTTTGCTGTGCCGCCTTCGCGCCCGCGCTGTCCGCGCAGGGCTTTCAGCTCACCATCGAGAACATCATGCGCGGGCCCCAGCTCGTGGGGACCTCGCCGTCCGACGTGCGCTTCTCGCCCGACGGCCGGACCCTCTACTTCCGGTGGCGCAGCCCCGGCGTGGACACGCTGGATCAGGACTACCGGGTCCCGGTCGCCGGCGGCGCGCCGGAGCGGCTCCCCCGGCACGCCGTGGACACCATTCCGATGGGCGACGGCGTCTGGTCTCCGGACCGGACCCGGGAAGTGGTCACCCTCAAGGGCGATCTCTACCTGGTGGACACCAAGGGCGTGACCCGCCGCCTCACCGCCACCACGGCCCGCGAGTCCAATCCGTCCTGGTCGGCCGACGGGCGGACGGTGTACTTCACGCGGGAGGACAACGCTTTCGCGCTCTCGCTCGACCGATCGTGGCTCGATCAGCTCACCGACATCCGGCGCGGTCCCGCGCCCAAGAAGCCCGCGGCGGATTCGGGGCAGAAGAAATTCCTGGACGACCAGCAGAAACAGCTCTTCGACTTCATCCGGCGCCAGGTGGCCGCGGAGCGTCTCGCGGCGGACACCGACACCACCGGCCGGAAGCCCTGGTATCTGGCCGAAGGACAGAGCGTGGCGGGGATCGCCGTGTCGCCGGACGGCAGGTTCGCCTCGGTCGGAGTCCGGGTGCGCGGCACGGGGCAGAACACCGTGATGCCGGTCTGGGTAACGCAATCGGGGTACGTCACCACGGAAAGCGGCCGGGTGAAGGTCGGGGACTCCGAGGGCCGGGCCCGGGCGGCGCTGGTCGAGCTCGCGACGGGGAAGGTGACCTGGGTGGACTCGACCGCGGGGATCAAGGGCGGCGCGAGGGACGTGGAGACGATGGACATCTCGCCCAACTCGCGGCACGCGCTGTTCCGCGTCACCTCCGACGACTTCAAGGATCTCTGGCTGGTGGTGGTGGACCTGCCCTCGCTCGCCGAGCGGGTGGTGATGCACCGGCACGACGACGCCTGGGTGGGCGAAACCGGATTCCTGGGGCAGGGCGCGTACGTGGGGTGGCTGTCCGACGGCGAGACCGTCTACTACGGCAGTGAAGAAACCGGGTACGCCCATCTCTACACCGTCTCGGCCGCGGGCGGGGCCGCGAAAGCGCTGACCAGCGGCGACTGGGAAGTGCAGGACGTCACGCTCTCGCCCGACAGGAAGACGTTCCTCCTTTCGACCGACGAAGGGGACTGGGGCCAGCGCCACCTGTGGGCGCTGCCGGTGAACGGGGGCGCGCGGGTCCAGCTCACCACCGCGCCGGGCCAGCAGGACGTGACCGTGTCGCCGGACGGCAAGACCATCGCCGTCCTGCATTCCACGCAGACCCATCCGCCCGAGCTGTACGTTCAGGACGCGCGCGCGGGCGCGCCGGCTCGGAAGCTCACCGAGAGCACCACGCCCGAGTGGCGGAGCTACGCCTGGACCGAGCCGGGGCTGATCGAGGTTACCGCGTCCGACGGCGCCAGGATCCCGGCGCGGCTCTACCGGCCGGCCGGGCCCGCCAATCACGCGGCGGTGATCTTCGTCCACGGCGCGGGATATCTCCAGGACGTGGCCAAGGGATGGTCGTTCTACTACCGGGAGCAGATGTTTCACCAGTTCCTCGCGGCGCACGGCTACGCGGTGCTGGAGCTCGACTACCGCGGCAGCGCGGGACACGGCCGCGCCTGGCGGGCCGCGATCTACCGCCACATGGGGGGCCGCGACCTCGACGACCAGGTGGACGGCGCGCGCTGGCTGGTGAAGAACCTCGACGTGGACTCGGCGCGGATCGGGATCTACGGCGGGAGCTACGGCGGGTTCATGACCCTGATGGCGATGTTCACCCGGCCCGGCGTCTTCGCCGCGGGCGCGGCGCTCCGGCCCGTCACCGACTGGGCCGCCTACAACGACGGCTACACCGGACGGATTCTCAACCGCCCGCAGGACGATTCGGTCGCCTACCAGCAGTCGTCACCGATCTATTTCGCCGCCGGACTCGCGGGCCATCTTCTCATCTGTCACGGCCTGGTGGACAGCAACGTGCACTTCGAGGACACGGCGCGTCTCACCCAGCGCCTGATCGAGCTGGGCAAGGAGAACTGGAGCGTGGCGTTCTATCCGGTGGAGAGCCACGGATTCGTCCGGGCCGACAGCTGGACCGATGAGTACCGGAGGATTTACCGGTTGTTCGACGAGACGATCGGCCAAGGACGGTAGCGGCGGAGGGCCGGCCATGGATGACCGTACGAGAGCGGTGGCGAGCCTGGCGGTGCTGTCGGCACTCCTCGCGGTCGCCGGATCGGCCGGCGCGCAGAACGCGCGCCCGCCCAAGCGTCCCAAACTCGACGCCGGCGCCGACACCAACAGCGCGGCCGCGTACTATCAGTTCGGGCAGTCCCGCCTCGCCAACCGGCCGGAGCAGGCGGCCGACGCCTTCTACTGGTCCGCCCGGCTCGATCCGGCCGCGCCGGAGCCGCGGTACGCGCGGTGGGTGGCGTTGCTGCTGGTTCAGCCCCTCGACATCCTGCGCGAGTATCTGGACGGGGAGGAGTCGGTCCACACCTCCCGGGCGGTCCTGCCGGTGGACTCGCTCCGGTATCAGGCCCTGTTGCGGGAGCCGCTCCTGCCGCAGAAGCTCGACGGCACGCTGGTCGACCAGTATCTGGTGCGCGAGAGCGGCGGGGAGGTGGGGCTCGCCAGCGTCGACCTCACCGGCGACCCGGCGTTCGACGCCTGGCTCCAGTTCGCCCGGGGGAGCTACGCGGACGCGGCGCGGCGGTTCAGCATGGCCATCGAGCGCTATCCCCAGCGGCTCTCCCTGCACGATTCGCGGGCCCGGGCCTTCGTGTCCGCACTCCAGTACGACAGCGCGGCGGCCGAGTTCGAGCAGCTCATCGAATTGCGCCACCGGGGTGAGGCGACCCGCCTGGTCATCGTCTATCAGAGCGAGGAGATGGCGAACTACTGCATCGGGCGGATCCGGGAGATCCAGGGCAGGCTCGACTCCGCGCGCGCGGCGTACCAGCTGGCACTCACCGAGAATCTGGGCTTCTATCCGGCGCACGTGGCCCTGGCGCAGGCATCGCTCGCCGGCGGCGACACCGCGAACGCGCTGAAGGAATACGACATCGCGGCCACTCTCATCACCGACCGGCCCGACATCCGGTACGATTACGGGGCGCTCCTGCTCACGAGGGGGGCCTTCGAGGACGCCGCGGCGCAGTTCTCACTGGCCATCGAAGAGGACTCGGATTTCGCGCGACCGTACTACGCGCTGGGCTATGTCCGGGAGTCGCAGGGGAAAGACTCGGTCGCCCTCGACCTCTACCGCCGCTTCGTCGCGGCCGCGGCCTCCTCGCTCGGCGTCCAGATCGCGGATGCTCGCCGGCGGGTGGCGGTGCTGCAGTCCCAGCTGCCGGCGCACTGAGTAAAAGTCCCTTCCTCCGCAGCGCGAAGGAGTCGGAGTCAACAGGGCTGGCCGGGGGCGCCGCTGGCGGGTACGTTCAAGGCGTTTCCCAGGTGTGCGGAGGCCCTCTCATGACGGGCGCCACGGTTCGGGTTCTGCCAGTCGCACTGACGCTCCTCGCGCTCCCGCCCGGGCGGCCGCCGCGCTCCTCGTCACCGCTCGATCGCGTCCCTCTCCGCACGGTGGCCCTCGCACCGGTCGCCATTCCCGAAGAGATTCCGGACTCCGCCCGCGCCCAGGACGCATTTGAGCGGTTATTGACGGACGCCCTCCAGCGCGCGGGCGTGACGGTAGTCCCCGCGCACGAGGCAGGAGTGATCTGGAAGCGGCTGGTGGATTCGGTGGGTGGTTTCTTCAGCGCGTTCACCGGTACCCTCGACGACGTGAAGTACAACGCGGTCCAGAACGGGACGCTCCGCGAACTGCGAGCCCGCTTCGGCGCCGACGCGCTCATCCGCCCCCGGATCTGGATCGCGATGATCCCCTGGAGAAACGGCAACGCCAAGTGGGACGGTACGTCCGAGGGGATCGGGGGCGGCGGGAGCGGGACCCTGCCCGCGCTGACGCTGTACGTCGCGATGTACGACGTGGATGGTCACGAGATCTACAGCGGCCAGGGCGGAATCCAGGTGATGATGAAGACCAGCTTGCTGCATCGCGATGAGCTGCACGATCTCGACCCCAACAAGCTGCTCACCGACGAGGGACGCAATCGCAAGGCCGTCCAGCTTGCGCTCGATTCCCTCGCCGCGGTCGTCGCGCGCTCGCGGGCGCCTTGACCGGAGGACGCGACGCCATGCGCGCATTCTGGTGGCTGGCCATCGCCCTGCCGCTGACGTGGCCGCCGGCCGCGGCTCAGCAGCCGCCGAAGGTCATCATGGTCGACGTCACGTTCTTCCCATCCGAATTCAACGAATTCAGCAAGGCCCGGGAGCGTCTCGATTCGCTGGTGGCCCAGCGCCTGCGGGACGCGGGGTTCACCGTCATCCCGGCCGAGTCCTCGGAGGCCGTGTGGAACCGCCAGGTCGACTCGGTGGGGGGATTCTACGACACGTACACCGGGAAGCTGGTGCAGGAGAAGTTCAAGGCGGTGCGTGCGGGTACCCTGCGCGAAATGCGGACCCGCTTCCGCGCCGACGCCTGGCTCCATCCCGTCCTCCAGGTTCGGACGGCCAGCTTCGACGGTTCCCAGGTGGACTGGGACGGTGTCCGCGAGCCCAGTGGCGCGGTCGGGGGGGCGATACGCCTGCTGTTCGGGTCGGACGCCGGAACCACCTCCGCGCTGTCGCTGATGGTGCAGGCCGAAGACATGGATGGGAAGACCTTCTACACCCGCGCCGGCGGCATTCAACTCCTGATGAAGGTTTACCGGGAGGGTCTGCTGCCGGTTCCCCGGGAGACGGTATTCGCCGTGGACAGTCTATCGGTACGGGCGGTCCGCATCGCGCTGGACGCGCTTACCCCCGCCGCGCTGGATTCGATTCACTAGCGCCCGGCGCTAGTGGCTGGCCGTTCGCCACAGCGCGAAGGAGCCGGAGTCGGGCGGCGTGCCGCTGCACGATCCGGTGAAGAGGATCCGCCCCACGAAGAGCCGGCCCTGATCGGCGAGGTCGCCTTGGGCGGCAATGGTCCCCTCGCACTTCTTCTCCGGCGAGCGGAAGGGTGCGACGAAGGTGACGCTGTTGCCGCGCTGGCGTCCGGTGACGGTGCCCGACCCCTGGGGATTGGTGAAGGTGATCGAGCCCGCGAGTGAGTCCCCCGCGACGTCGAGCACCAGGGTGGCGGGGTGGCGCTGGTCTCCCGATCGCATCTCGGCGCTCCAGGTGCCGGCCGCGGAGTAAGTGGCGGTGTCCGGGGTCGGGGCGCCGGCGCCGGGGAGGGTGTACGCGATCACGTAGTCGCCGAGGCCAGGATCGAGCCGGTCGTGCCCGCCCGCCGCCACCACCACGTACTGGCGCCCGCCGGCTTCGTAGGTCATCGGCATCGCGTGCCCGCCGAAGGGCAGGGGCGCGCTCCAGAGTTCTCGTCCCGTCTCGAGATCGAAGGCCCGCAGGTGGTGGTCCCAGGTCCCGGCGATGAAGACCAGGCCGCCGCCGGTGATGATCGCGCCGCCCAGGTTCAACGATCCCCAGTCCTTCGCGGCCGTGTCGGTGACCCACGGAACGGAGCCGAGCGGCACGTTCCATTTCACGGTGCCCGCGTTCAGGTCGAGAGCGACCAGCGAACCCCAGGGCGGCGGGGCGCAGGGGACGCCGTTGGGCGCGAGCATCGGATCCCGGCGCATGGCGAAGGGCGTGCCCGTCTGGCGTCCGTACTCGGACTGCGGCTTCGCCATGTAGGCCGCGTGGAGGTCGGCGCGGGGGATGAGCGTGATGAGGAAGGGGAGCCGGTTCACGGGCGCGACCAGGATGCCGCGGGCTTCGTCCACCGCGGCGGCGGACCAGTTGGCGCCGCCCAAGTTGCCGGGATAGACGACGGTGCCCTGGAGCGAGGGCGGAGTGAAGACGCCGTCGGAGCGGGACGCCGCGATCGCCTGCCGGCAGGCCGCCTGATTCTCGGGCGTGGTGCCGAAGGCCTCGCTCGCCGGGAGACTCTCCGGCACCAGCCGGAAGGCGGCGGGCGGGAAAGGCTGGGTGGGCCACGCTTCCTCCCCCGGCGCGTCGCTCTTCGGGACCGGCAGCTCCTCCACCGGGAAGAGCGGCTCCCCGGTGAGGCGATTCAGGACGAAGACGTGTCCCATCTTCGTCACCTGCGCGAGCGCGGGGATCCCCTTCCCGTTCCGGGTGAGGGTGAAGAGCACCGGCTGGGCGGGCACGTCGTCATCCCAGAGGTCGTGGTGCACCACCTGGAATCCCCAGACGAACGTTCCGGTGGACGCGCGGAGCGCGACCACCGCGTCGGCCCAGCGGTTCTTGCCGATGCGCTCGCCGCCGAAAAAATCGGGGCTCGCCGAGCCGACGGGGATGAACACCAGGTCGTGCGCGGCGTCCACCGAGATCACCGACCAGGCGTTGGCGGCGCCGGTCTGGTCCGCGCTCTTCCCCTGCCAGGTCTCGCGTCCCGGGGCCGACGGCGTGCGCGGGATCGGGTCGTAACTCCAGCGCTCCTTCCCGGTGCGGGCGTCGTAGGCGCGGACCACCCCCGGCGGAGCGCTCACGCGATGATTGTCGGCGATCGCCGAGCCCACGATCACGAGATCGCCGGCCACGGCGGGAGGCGAGGTGACCTCGTATTCGCCCGCGTACTCCGGTTTGACGAGCAGGTCGCGCTCCAGATTGACGGTGCCGCCCGCGCCGAAGTCCGCACACGGCAGGCCGGTCGCGGCGTCGAGGGCGATGAGGCGGCTGTCGATCGCCGCGAGGAAGATCCGGCGCCGGCACTTGGCGCCCGCGGGCGCCCGGGTGTCGAGCCAGGTGGAGACCCCGCGATTCGCGAAGTCCCCGTAGTCGCGCGACAGATCGATCCGGGCATCGTAGAACCACTTTTCCGCGCCGGTCGCCGGATCGAGCGCGATCACCCGGCCCAGGTGGGTCGAGACGTAGAGGGTCCCGTCCACGAGGAGCGGCGTGTCCTCGAAGCGACCGCGGTTGACGAGGAAGTCTCCGGTCCGGTAGACCCAGGCCGGCCGCAGGGTGGCGACGTTGGCGGTGCTGATTTCGGCGAGCGGGGAAAAGCGGGACCCGCCGGCGTCGTGGCCGTAAGCGGGCCAGTCCTGGGCGGAGAGTGAGGCGGCCAGGAGCCACAGAGCCCCAGCGTAGACGGGTAGACGGACAGACGAATAGCGGCGGGCGGGCCGCCGTGGTGCGGCGTGGCTGTTCCTCATGACCGCTATCTCACCCCGCTAGCGTTTATCCGTCTGTCCGCCGATGCGCCCGCTCTACTGCCGGCACGCTCCGTTCGGATCCGGCTTCGGGTGATCCACCACCACCCGGTGGTCCAGGTTCGCCACGTGCACCGCGACGTCCTCCACCAGATTCACCACTCTCGCCATGTGGTCGTAGTCGATGTACTCGGGCTCGTCGGTCACCTGGTGATAGTCCGAGTGCAGGCCGGTGGTGAAGAAAACGATGGGGATGCCGTAGCGCGCGTACTCGTAGTGGTCGCTGCGGCAGTAGATGTTCGACGGGTGGCCGTCGGCGTCGAGCGAGTAATCGAAGGTGAGGTTGTGCTTGCCGGACTTGTTCACCGCCTCCACCAGGTCGCCCAGCTCGGTCGAGAGCCGGCGCGAGCCCACCAGCTGGAGGTAGGACGGCGACCCGTGGAGCGCCACGCCATCCTTGGTGCGGCCGGTCTCGTCCGAGGCGTCGCCGCGGCCCACCATGTCCATGTTGAGCTGGGCGACGATCGAGTCCCGCGGCACGGTGGGGTGATCGGTGAAGAAGCGGGAACCGAGGAGTCCCTTTTCCTCGCCCACGTGCCAGACGAAGAGCAGGGAGCGCTTGGGCTTCACCTTGAGGGTCGCGATCCGCTGGGCCACTTCCAGCACCGACACCGAGCCCGAGCCGTCGTCGTCGGCGCCGTTGTAGATCGAGTCGGCGCGATCCATCCCGGGGTGCGCCTTGCGGTAGGCCGCGAGCAGCGAGTCCACGTGCGCCTGCTGTTCCGGCGTGGCCTGCTTGCCGCCGTCGTCCGCGCCCTCGGGCCGGACCACGTGGTTCCAGATCATGATCGAGTCGTGATCCACCGCGCGGCCGACGCCCAGGTGGTCGTTGTGGCCGCCGATCGCCACGTACTCGCCGGCGAGCTTGGGGTCACTGCCGCGCACGATGCCGACCACGTTGCGCGCGGGGAAGGGGACCGGCGCGATCACGTAGCGGAGCGCCACCGACGCGGTGTTGCCCGCCGCGCCGACCGCGAGGGAGTCGATGGAGCCGGCGAACAGCTTCGCCGCCACCGCGTTGGAGATGAGGAGCGTGGCCGGCGCGGGCTGGACGTTGTCGTCCACGAAGGTGCGGGGCGAGCGGAGGAAGCCGAGGAACCGCGGGGGCAGGCTGTCGAGCGCCGCGATGGCGACGGCGGCCGCGCTCTTCAGGGGACTGCCGAGCCGCCGGATGCGGCCGAAGCTGAATCCGGGCGGAGTGGTGAACACCACCAGCTTTCCCGCGGCCTGGGCGTCGGTGATCTCGTGCAGGGTGTCGCCCAGGAGTCCGCCGTAGACCACCGGCAGGGCGGCGTTCACCAGCGAATCCCCGCCCAGGGGGAGGTAGCCCGAGAACGCGGCGATGGTGGCGCCGCCGACGGTGAAGGTGGACGTGGTGTCGAAGGCGCGGGTCTTGAGCGGAATGGTCTGGAAGTAGGTCCCGTCGTCACCGGCGGGGATCAGGCCCATCCGCTTCGCCTCCGCCGCGATATAGTCGGTGCCCTTGACGTTCCCCTCGGTTCCGGCCTCGCGGCCCTGCATCGAATCATCCGCGAAGATGTAGAGGCGGGTCATCAAATCCGCGGCGGTGATGGCGCCGGTCGTCGGCTGCGGCTTGTGCTTCAGGGGCAGCATTCGGGGGGCGGCCTGAGCCGCGGCGGCCGCGGCGGCGGCGGGCAGGAGCATCGCGAGCGACAGCACACGAGACCAGCGGGACATAGACTCTCCGAATTGTGGGAAGAAGATGGAGCGGGAGCGGGAGGAATCTGAAGCGCCGCGCGGGGCGGCGTAAGACCCGTCAGTGTCCGGGCATCGCAAACCGCGCGTCCGGGATCGGAACGTCCAGCGTGATGGTATCCAGAATGATGTGCTGGCCGCCGGCCCGGCCCTTGGCGTCGGAGTCGATGCGGAAGGGGAACATCACGCCCGAGACCTGGCGGTAGTCGCGGAAAAAGGTCTCGAAGGTGACGGGCTGATCGTTGACGGTGCGGCCGCCCTCCCACTTGGTCTCGAGGAACGACGCGGCGTCGATGTAGTAGTTGTCCACGAGGCCCGAGGGCAGGGTCACCACCAGCTTCCACGCCGGCTTCCCGTCCGCCGTGTCCGTGCCGGCGAGGACCACGCGGTTTCCCTTCCGGGCGTAATCGACCAGCGCGCCCTCGAAGTCGCCGCCGGCGATCACGTTGGCGGCCGCTGCGGGGGGCAGCGCTTCCGGCGCGCCCGATCCGCCGAAGGGGTTCACGGTCCAGGCGGTGGAGCCGTCGTAGGCCTGGATGAAACTCTGCCCGTTGAAGGTGATCTGGGTGCGCACCCGTCCCGGGCGCGCCAGCTCGACGGTGTCCGCGCCCTCGCCGCCCGGCGAGGAGAAGCGCCCGGTGAGCCGCTCGGTCTGGATGGCGTGCAGCCGGTCGAGCCCGCCCCGCGCCGCGACGTACTTCGCGATGATGGAGTCGGCGGACTGGGCGGGGAGGGCGCGGCCCATCGCGACCAGCGCAATGGTGACGACGGTCAGGCGTCGAGGCGCGATCATGCCCGACAATCTAGCGGGCGTTCACCGCCTCGTCGCCGTCCCCACAGCGTCCATCCCGGCTTCCCAGACCCGCAGGTCGCGGCCCCGGATGTAGGTCGGAGCGCCGGGGTCCAAGGCGGGCCAGGTCCCCGGGTCGTCGGGGAGAAAGAGGCCGCCCACCACCCCCATCATCCCCCGGAGCGTGTCGGGAGTGGGGTTGTCGTACGTCGCCACCACCCGGTAGCGGTGCCCGGCGAGGAGCCGCGGCCCTTCGCCGAAGGCGCCGAAGATGCTGCGGGACATGCCGCGCACCGTCCCGTCGGGATCGCGGCGGGCCACCACCCGCGCGATGGTCGCGCCCGTTTCCGCGTCCTCGAGCCGGAGCGACGATCCGTAGGCGTGCAGGTGCCCGCCCAGCGCCAGGAGATGCCCGCTCGAGGGCAGGGTGAACCCGTAGGCGCGGACGCACCCGCCGGGCGGGACGTCGTAGACGTCGGTGCCCCCCGGGTGATAGTTCACGTCCACCCAGAAGGGCATGACCAACCTGGGCGGGGGCCGCTGGTTGCCCGCGATCCACAGGATCCGCAGCCGCAGGAACACGCCGTGCAGGTCGTGACCGGAGCGGTTCTTCCACATGAAGTAGACCGCCAGCCGGTGTCCGGCCTCGAGGGGCACGCCCACCGTGCGCGGCAGCACCACGTCGTCGCTCTCGGCGCCGCCGCCGATCAGGTTCTGCACCGCGGAGTACAACAGCTCGCGGCGATCGACGTCCACCACGCCGTAGTGATGCAGGAGACGGCGGGGGAGCGGGCGCCCGGTCCGATCCTCGACCGTGAGATGGTAGCCGCGGATGGCGGTCCGGAGGGGCCAGGTCATGATGGGCGACAGGATGTCGTCCATCGGCATCGTGGCCATCGGATCTTCGACGCCCGAGTCTGAGGGCACGTCGTAGGGGCCGACGGTGATCACGACCTCGTGACGGGCGGAATCCACCGTCAGCTGGTAGCGGGGCGTGGTCCCGGCCGCCGCCGGCGCGGGAGTCTGGGCGAAGGCCGCCGCCGGGGCGAGGGACAGCGCGAAGGACGCGGCGAGCGTTCGGCAAAGGCGGGGCACGAGGCCTCCCGGGCTGGGGTTCGGGAGGTGAGCCTAGCCGGGCGCCGCCAAGCGCCGGTCAAGTGCGGCGCCCTCTTGCGGCGCCGGCTTGCTATAATTGGGGCGCGGGCCTGTAGCTCAGTTGGGAGAGCGGTCGGTTTGCAACCGACAGGTCGCCGGTTCGATTCCGGCCAGGTCCATCCCGGCGCGCGGTCTCCGCGCCACACCCTCCGCTTTACAACCTGCAACAAGAAATCGCGGAACCTCTCGCGTGTCGCGGGTAGGACGCTCCAAAGATTTTTCGCGCGGCTCCAGGAGCCGCGCTTCTCGCACCCGCACGCCGGCGCTCGCCGTTGCCGGACTTCACGTCCTAGGAGGTTCCCATGCGTCCTGCGCTCTTCGCCGCTCCCGTGGCGCTCGCCTTCGTGGCGATCGCCTGCCACCAGACGCCGCCGCCGCAGGCGGCCGCGACCCCCGTGGTGGACTCGACCGCCATGCTCCGGGCCCGGCAGGATTCGATCGCGCGGGCCGAGGAGGAGGCGCGGCGGGAGGCCGCCCTCGAAGAGCAGCACCGCGCCGACTCGCTCGCCGCGCTCCAGAAGAAGTCGGCGGAGGACAGCGCGGCCCTCGCCACCATGGTGCACTTCGATTTCGACCGGTCCGAGATCCGGCCGTCGGACCAGGCGCTCCTCGATCAGAAGATTCCGATTCTCCAGGCCAACCCCTCGGTGCGGATCCGGATCGCCGGGAACTGCGACGAGCGGGGTTCCGAGGAGTACAACCTGGCCCTCGGCAACCGCCGGGCGGCGGCCGCGAAGGCCTACCTGGTGGCGCACGGGATCGACGCCAGCCGGATCGACGTGGTGTCGTTCGGCGAAGAGCGGCCGGTGGACCCGGGGCACAACGAGGAGGCCTGGGCCAAGAACCGGAACGACGAGTTCGCGAACCTGACGGCGAACATCGTTCTGCGCTAAAGCGCGCCCCGTCGCCGGGGGAAGGGAGCGGGTGCCGGTTCGCCGGTGCCCGCTCTCTTTGCGTAGGGCTCCGCCCGGTCCCGGAGTGCATCCCGGCATGGTCAGGGCCGCGCGCGGCGTTGCGCAACGGGGGCGGAGCGCCAACCTTCCAGGTCAATGATGCATCCCACCCTGTGATGACTCGCCCCCGCACCCGCGTGGCGCTGCTCGCGATCGCCATCGGCCTCCTCAGTGGAGGCGGGTGGTGGCTCTGGAACGCGCGTCAGTCGTCCCCGGTGGACCTGGCCACGCTCACGCTGCCGCAGTGGCGAGAGGATCTTCAGTATCTGGCGCGGGGGCTCGCGCGCCGCCACCTGAACGCCTTTCACCTGACCTCGCGCGACGAATATGCCCGGCTCGTCGCCCGGATCGACTCGGCGCTGCCCGGCCTCGAGCCCGCGGACATTCCGGTCTACTTCTCGAAGCTGGCGGCCGCCGTGGGAGACGCGCACACCTTTCTGAGCCTGCCCGCCGGCCAGCATTTCTATCCGTTCAGCGTCTACTACTTCGGGGACACGGCGCGGGTGACGGCGACGACGCCGGAGCATCGCGATCTCCTGGGCACCCGCCTCGTGAAGATCGACGGAACCGGCATGGACGAGGTGCAGGCGAACCTGGACGAGATCCTCACCCGGGGGGAGAACCCGTCGTTTTACCGCGGGCACTACCCGCGATTCCTGACGGCCGAGGTGCTGCACGCGCTGCACGTGGTGCGCGACAGCGTCGCCAGGTTCACCTTCGCGAAGGACGACGGGAGCACCCTGGTGCGGACGATGGCCGCGGCGGCGGGGCCGCGCGGCGACTGGGTGCACCCCTACGCGGAGCCGCCGCTCTACCTCGCCCACGCGGCAGACGATTGGTGGTTCACCACGCTTCCCGGCACCCGGACCGCGTACGTGATCTTCAACGGGTACCGGCACCTGTGCGCGAACGCGTCGGACCTGTTCGATTCGCTCGACCGGCATCCTCCCGACCGCCTGATCATTGACCTGCGCGCGAACGGCGGCGGCGACTATCTCCAGGGGCACCGGTGTCTCATCGCGCCGGTCCTGGCTCGTCCCCAGCTGAACCGGCGCGGACATCTGTTCGTCGTCACCGGGCGGTTCACGTTTTCGGCGGCGATGAACAACGCGGCCCAGTTCCGCACCGAGACCCGGGCGATGCTGGTGGGGGAGCCGCCGGGCGAGATGCCGAACAGCTATCAGGAGCGGCGGACCTTCCGGCTCCCCAACTCGCACCTCCTGGTCAATTACTCGGTGCGCTACTACCGGTTCCTGCCCCAGGATGTGCCGGCGCTCCTGCCCGATCGCGAAGTGGACCCGGACTGGGCCTCCTATCGCGCGGGCCGGGATCCGGTGCTCGCCTGGATCCTTTCGGACACGGCGGAGCGGTGACGCCGCCGGTCACCATCCTCAACGTGGGCTACCGCTCCACCAACTTCTGGGTGGTGAGCGCGGGGAAGTCGCGCCTGCTGGTGGACCTGGGGTGGCCGGGGACGATGGGGGAATTCCGCGCCATCCTCCAGAGGATGGACGTGCCGCTCGCCGAGATCCGCTACGGGCTCGCGACCCACTATCACATCGATCACGCGGGGCTGGCGCAGGACCTGAAGAACGCCGGCGTGAGGCTCCTCGTGCCCGAGGTCCAGGTGCAGGCCATTCCGGCGATGAAGCAATGGACCAAACCGCGGGACCACTACACCGAGATCAGCCCGGAGGGGAACGTCGTGATTCCGGTGGCGGGAGGGCGCGCGGTGCTCGAGGGGATCGGAATCGGCGGAGAGATCGTGCACACGCCGGGGCATTCGGACGACAGCGTGTCCCTGCTGCTCGATGACGGCTCGGTGTTCGCCGGGGATCTCACCTTTCCACGCCTCATCGGAGAGGACGAGCAGGGCCTGGTGGCGAAGGCCAGCTGGCGGCTGCTCAAGGAGAAGGGAGCCCGCACCGTGTATCCGGGGCATGGAAATCCGTGGCCCCTAAAGGGGCCGGTGGGGGCGTCGCTCGAAGCGTGAAGACGCGCGCCTCCAGGCGCGCTTGCAGACGATCCGATTTTCCGCCATACTAGCGGCCGTCCTGAACTGAAACACCCCTACATTCCTCGGGAGGCCCCATGCCGATCCTCGGCCGTTCTCTTCTCTTGCCCACCGCGGGCGCGCTGTTGCTCGCGAGCATCGGGTGCAATCGACGTCAGACCGTGGCGGGCGAGTGCCGCGCCGTGCACGGTGCGCAGGTGTGCACCTGGGGCGAGACGATGGCCGGGCAGGTGGTGGCCTTCGGCGCGACGATCCCGGTGATGGTGGCGGACTCGGCGCCGGCCGACATGAAGATGGCGTGGCCGCCGGTGGCGGACGCGGTGATTCCATTGCCGGCCGCGGTGGCGCAGGGGACCGGGTTCAGCGAGATGACGATCTTCTGGGAGCCGCACGGTCATCCGCCGGGCGCGTACCTGACGCCGCACTTCGACTTCCATTTCTACGGAGTTCCCGCCGCGGCGGTGGACGCGATCGATTGCGCGGATTCGACCAAGCCGGCCGCGCTCGCGGCGGGCTACGCGCTGCCGGACGCGGACATTCCCGGCGTCGGCCATCTGGTCGGGATCTGCGTGCCGAAGATGGGGATGCACGCCCTGCCGGCGGCCGAGCTCGCGTCCGCGAACATCTTCGAGAAGACGATGGTGGTGGGGTATTACCACGCGAGCCCGATTTTCGTGGAGCCGATGATCACCCAGGCGACGCTCGCGGCGCGGAAAAGCTTCACCCTTCCGCTGCTCGACGTCCCGGGGCGCCCCGCGGGGACGAAGTACCCGACGAGTTTCCGCGCCGACTACGACAGCACGGCCAAGGCGTACCGGTTCGTGTTCGAGGGGATGGGCGGGAAGTAGCGCCGGGGACCGCTCAGCTCGCGACGCGGCCTCACCCCCGGGTCAGGGGGAGCGGTCCATCGTCCGCAGGTACTCCCGGTCCCACGCCGCCGGAATGCTCTCCCGCGGCGAGTAGGGGCCCGGCGTGTACGCGCGGCTCGACACTCCGCGTTGCGCCAGCTCGCAAATGTGCCAGTCCTGACGGTTGGTGCGGTCCCAGAACTCCTCGGCGTCCGCGATGTTGTAGCCCGGCGCGCGCGGCGCGTCGGGGTGGACCATCCATGCGCAGACCACCCGGCTCGCGGCCGCGGCGCGCGGCCAGACCGTGTAGAACACCGCGTAGTCGGGATGGAGCGACAGCATCATGGTCGGGAAGAGCGTGTAGTAAAACGCGCGGTGGCGGTCGTCGGCCGAGAGATCGCCGAGAGGGAGCGCGCAGGCGCGCCCGCTCATCGTCGCGCTCTGGTTCGGCTCCTTGATCTGCATGTAGCCGCCGAGGAAAGGCCCCTCGATCAGATCGTTGGCGCCGCTCGTGTACGGGAGCTTGGTGGAGAGCTCCGGATGGATGGTGGGGCAGTGCAGGCACTCGGAGTAGTTCTGGAGGATGAGCTTCCAGTTGGCCTGCACCTCGTAGACGATCTGACGCACGGTGCGGAGGGCGGGCAGGTGGAACCGCGCGAACCGTCCCTCAAGCGGCGCGAAGGTCTCGGCGAAGGGCGACGGCCGCGCCGAGAGATTCACGAACAGGTACCCGTCCCAGCTCTCGAGCGGCACCGCGTGCAGCGGGTAGTCCCGCTTCTCGAAATCCCGCACCTCGTTCATGTGCGGCGCGCCGATGAGCTGGCCGTCGAGCTTGTAGGTCCAGGCGTGATAGGGGCACTGAATCGTCTCCGAGAGCCGTCCCGCCGGCTCCTCGCAGAGCAGGGTGCCGCGATGGCGGCAGACGTTGTAGAAGGCGCGCAGGGTCTTCCCCTGGTCCCGGAGCACGATGAGGCTTTCTCCCGCGATCTCCACCACCTTGAAGGCGCCCGGCTCTCCCAGCTCCGCCGCGCGGCCCACGCAGATCCAGTGGCGCCGGAAGACGCGCTCCTGCTCCTCCGCGAAGATCTCGGCCGAGGCGTAGTAGTCGCCAGGCAGGGTGCGGGCGCCCTGCTGGTAGGCTTCCGTGGTCCGGTGGAATGTCGTCATCGCGTCCCCCCGAGCATCGCGCGCGCCGCGTTGAACCCGGAGGCGCCGAGGATGCCGCCCCCCGGATGGGTCGCCGCGCCGCAGAGGTAGAGCCCCTCCACCGGCGTGACGTAGTTGGCGCACGCCGGCACCGGCCGCATGAACAGAATCTGATCGAGCGTGAGCTCTCCGTGGTAGAGGTGCCCGCCGGGAAAGCCGAAGCGGGCGTCGAGATCCTTCGGGGTGAGGACCTCGCGCGCCGTGACCCGCGGCGCGAGTCCCGGCACCGCGTCACCCAGGAGCTTCACGACCAGGTCGCCGAGCGCGTTCCGGCGCGGATCGTCCCAGGCGCCTTCGCGCAGGGTGTGCGGGACGTACTGGACGTCGGCGTGGACGGTGCTCCCCTCGGCGCGGGCTTCGATGCACGGGCGCGAGGAGACTCGCCCGTACTTGGCGTCGTCGTACGCGCGCTCCAGATATTCGAGCGTGGGCGCGACGAGGAGCCGCTCGAAGTCGGGCGCCTTCGCGAGGGTGAGCTTCACCCGCGCCGTCACCCCGCGCGTCTTGATGTGCTGGACCGCGCGGACGAATTCGGGGTCGAGCCACGACGCCTCCACCAGGCCCAGCAAGGTGCGCGCCGTGTCCGCGCTCGACGCGACGACGGAGGCGGGGAGCGTCTCGCCGCTCGCGAGGGCGACGCCCGCCGCCCGTCCATCCTTCACCACGATCGCCCGCACCTCCGCGCCCCGCTTCACGGTCACGCCCCTCGCTCGCGCCGCTTCTTCGAAGGCGCCCACGCCTTTCCACGCCGCACGCCGGAACACGCCTCTCGGGCTTCCCACGTGATGGTGCAGCAGCACGAACGCCGTTCCCCCGGACCGCGGCCCCTCGCAGATGTGCGAGACTCCGCCGGCGCCGAGGATCGCTTTCAGGGTGTCGTGCTCGAACCAGTCGTCCAGGAGCTCCTGCACGCTCATGGGGAGAATGCGCAGGAGGTCCACGATGGTCTCCTTGCCCGCGCGCCGCGCCCGCCACCCGAAACCGGCGAGGCGGAGCAGCTCGGAAACCCTCGTCGAATGCAGATCCGGGGGAGGCGCGAGGTAGAGCGTCTCGAGGAGCCGCGCCAGCTTCGCCATCCGCTCCGTGAACCGGGGCCAGCGCTCCGCGTCCTTCGGGCTCACGCGGCGAATGGACTCGACGGATTTCGAGAGGTCCTGCCACAGCTCGAGCCGCCCGCCCGCGGGGAGCGGCGCCGAGATCCAGGGATCGGGAGGGGTGACCGTGAGACCGTGGCGGACGAGGTCCAGGTCCCGGATCACCCGCGGCGGAATCCAGCCGATCTCGGACGCTCGCTCCTGGTGGGTCCGGGCCTCGAGCACCGTGACGTTCCGCCCCGCGCGCGCGAGATAGGCGGCGGTGACGAGGCCGTTCACGCCGGCGCCGATGACGATGGCGTCGGTCACGCGCCGTCCTTCAGGATCTCGACCGCCGCGAGCCGTCCCGAGGCGCCCATGATCCCGCCGCCGGGGTGGGTGCCGGCGCCGCACTGGTAGAGCCCGCGCAGGGGCGTGCGGTACTTCGCGAACGAGGCGGCGGGGCGGAGGAAGAAGAGCTGATGCAGGGCCAGCTCGCCCTGGAAGATGTTTCCCTCGGAGAGACCCGTGACCCGCTCGATGTCCGCCGGGGTCAGGACCTGCCGGTGGAGAATGGCGCGCTTCAGGTTGGGCGCGAACTCGGCGAGCGTGTCCACCACCGCGTCCCCGAAGGCTTCGCGCTTCCGGTCGTCCCAGCCGCCCTGCACGTCGAAGGGCGCGTACTGGACGAAACAGGACATCACGTGCTTGCCGGGGGGCGCCATCCCGGGATCGATCATCGAGGGAATCACCACGTCCATGTACGGGCGCCGGGAGAAGGCGCCGTACTTGGCGTCGTCGTAGGCCCGCTCCACGTAATCGAGCGAGGGGCTGATCGAGATCGCGCCCCGGAGATGCGGACCCACGCCGGGGAGGCAGGTGAAGTCGGGCAGCTCGGAGAGCGCGAGGTTCACCTTGCCCGACGACCCGCGGAACTTGTAGCGCTTGATCGCGGCGGTGAAATCGTCGGGCAGGTGTTTCTCGCCCACCAGATTGATGAAGGTCTGGCGCGGGTCGATCCCCGACACCACGACCCCGGCCTCGATCTCCTCGCCATGCTCGAGCACCACGCCGGTGGCGCGGTTTCCCTTGACGCTGACGCTGGCGACCGAAGCCCCGGTCCGGATTTGGGCCCCGAACCGCCGGGCCGCGGCCGCGATCGCCTCGCTCACGGCGCCGGTCCCGCCCTTGGCGAATCCCCAGGCGCGGAAGACTCCGTCGATCTCCCCCATGTAATGATGAAGGAGGACGTACGCCGTCCCGGGAGAGCGCGGGCCCAGGAAAGTCCCGATGATCCCGCTCGCGGATTTCGTGGCCTTGAGCGCGTCGTTCTCGAACCATTCGTCCAGGAAATCGGCCGAGCTCATCGTCATCAGCTTGTAGAGCGCGTGGAACTGCTCCCGGCCCAGGTTCCGGAAATGCCTGGAGAGCCGGAGCAGGCCCAGGAGATCGCTGGGCGCGAGGGAGGTGGGGTCGGGCGGCACCATCCCCAGGATCGGCTGGACCGCCTTCGCCATGAAGTGCATCTCGCGGCCGTAATCGTCGTAGGCCTCGGCGTCCCTCGGCGAGTGGCGGTACAGCTCGCGGCGGTTCTGGTCGTGATCGCCCCACTGGCCCAGGTAATCGCCGTTGGGGAGGGGCGTGATGGTGCTCTCCAGGGGCAGGATGTGGAGGCCGTGCCCGGGGAGGTCGAGATCGCGGATGATCTCGGGGCGGAGGAGGCTCACCACGTAGCTGAAGACCGAGAACTTGAACCCGGGGAAGACTTCCTCGGTGACCGCCGCGCCGCCCACCCGCTCGCGGCGCTCGAGGACCAGGACTTTTTTTCCCGCGCGCGCGAGGTACGCCGCGTTAACGAGCCCGTTGTGCCCGCCGCCGATCACGATCGCGTCGTATTTCACGCGCGCTTCCTTTCGGGATCGAAGAACGGCGTCTTGACGACGCGGGCCCGCGCCCGCTTTCGGTGATGCTCGACCGTCACCTCCATTTCGAGCGAGGTGCCCGCGGCGCCGTGCGCTCCCTCGAGGTGCGCGAGGGCGAGGTACTTCTTGAGGAGGGGCGACCAGCACCCGCTGGTGGCGTAGCCCACCTGCGCGCTCCCCGAGTACACCGGCACGCTCGCCCGCCAGGCCACCGCGGGGAGCCGCGGCGCGAGTCCCACCTCGGCGTACAGGCCCGCGAGCGACTCCCACTCGACTTCGAGCCCCACGAACCGCCACGCGGGACCCCGCGCCGCTTCTTCGGCGAGCGCGCGTTTCCCCACGTAGGGTCCCTTCTCGAGGTTCACGGTCCAGCCCAGGTTCAGCTCGAAGGGCGAGGACTTCTGGCGCTCGATCAGCGCGTGGTGCGCGGAGAAGTAGTCCACCTCGAGCAGCATCAGCCCCGCTTCGATCCGCGCCACGTCGAGCGCGAGGATGCCGGTGGGCGTGATGCCGTAGGGGGTGCCCGCCTCGATCAGCGCATCCCAGACGGGAAGCGCCTGGCCGGCGTCGAGCCACACTTCGTAGCCCAGGTCGCCGGTGTATCCGGTGCGGGAGATGGTGACCGGAATCCCCCCGAGATTCGCCCTGGTGACGCGGAAATACTTGAGCCCGGAGAGATCGGCGCCGGTGGCGCGCTCGAGAATCGCGCGCGAGCTCGGGCCCTGCAGCGCGAGCGCCGCCGTGCGCGCGGAGACGTCCTCGATCTTCACGTCGAGACCCACGGCGTTTTCGTGGAGCCAGCGGAGGTTGGGATCGGCGGCCGTCATCCGGAAGAGGCGCTCGTCGAGCCGGGAGACGGTGCCGTCGTCCACGACCTTGCCGTGGGCGTCGCACCAGGTGGTGTAGAGCACCTGGCCCACCCGGGTCTTCATCACGTCGCGCGTCACCACCCGGTCCAGGAGCCGCGCGGCGTCGGGACCGGAGATCAGGTACTTGTAGAGCGGAGTGACGTCGAGGAGGGCGGCCGAGCTCCGGATGGCGTGGTACTCGCGTTCGTGGGAGAGCTCGTAGGAGCTCGCGACCACGTATCCGGCCCAGCGGCGCCAGGCGTGGCTCACGCAGAGCGGCGCGGTGCGCGGGTGGAACGGCGTTTCCTTCAGCATGCCGCGGTGGTTTCGGCCGGGGCGAAGAGGACGAGCAGGGACAGGTCCTCGGTGATGTCGTGGAAGCGATGGGGAACCCCGGCCCGGACGTACACTACGCTCCCGGCGCGCACCGCATGCTCCTCGTCGCCCACCGTCATCGCGGCGCGCCCGGCGGCGACGTAGTAGACCTCGTCCTCCCGGTGCGGGGACTGGCCGTCGCTCGCGCCCCGGGGAAGACGGTAGAGTCCCGCCGAGAGGGCGGGGACGCGCAGGAACTCGACGTAGCGCTCGCCGGAGCGGCCGGCCCGGGACAGGAGGTCGGGCATCTCGAACACCGCGGTATTCACGGACTCGTCAGACCTCGCGCGGAGAGGGCGAGCCCAAGAGTATCCGGGTCAGACCGGCAGCGCCACCCGCAGCAGGTCCTCGACGTTGAGGGTGTGATTCAGGGCGGGCCACGCGATCCGAGTGCCCCCGTCCACGATTTCCCACGCGTCCCGCTCCCGCGGCGCGTTCTTCAGGAGCGGAACCTGCGTCAGGGGAATCACGGCGAGCCCGCCCTGGACGAGATAGAGGACGAGGTAGTTCCCCACGAACGCCACCGATTCGACGCGCGACACGTTGCTCACGACTTGCACCCGGGTGTAAGAGGCGAAACCGCCACACGCCTGCCCTCCGCTCCCGGGCACGAAAAAGCCCCGCGAGTGAGCGTGCAGGCACCAGGCCGAAATGCACGTCCGTCGCGGGGGTTTCGACTCCACCCTCGGCTTCGCTTCGGCAACCGGACGATCTCCCGGGGGGAGACTCCTGGCTTTGCGGCCCCGCCTCGCGGCGGGTGTGCTCTTATCGGCTGGGCGGCAAGGTAAACGGGGGGGCCGCCCCCCACAAGCCTCGTCGCGGCGCTTGATTCCCGCTTGAGTGGCGCGGCCCATCGTCTCGCCCGTCGCGGAGCATGGTGCTCCGTCCTCAAGGGAGGTCGCGATGCGTCGTCTGAGCTTCTTCCATCGAATCGCCGCGCCGGCCGTGGTCGTCGCGTGGATCCTCGGGTGTGGTGACCCCGGCGGCCCCGGCGAGCAAGCGTCGATGTCGTTCAACGCCCAGCTGCCCCCGGATGTGCGGGCCGTGGTGATCCAGGTCTCGGGCCCGGGCATCGCCCGGCCGCTGGTCTTCGACTTCGTTCCCGATTCCGCCGGGGGCACGCAGGGGACGATCGCCGTTCCCGCGGGCGCGGGCCGCGACATCGCGGGGGCCGCGTTCGAGGCGGGGGGCGTCGAAGCGTACGCCGGGGACACGACGGTTCTGCTGCGCCCCGGTACCAACCCGGCGCTCCGCCTGGTGCTGCGTCCCCTGAACGGCAATCAGCCGATCATCGTCACTCTGGGGTCCGATTCGGTCATCATCACGCCCGGGGACACGGCGCTGGTAGCGGGCGACACGGCCCGCTACTCCGCCACGGTGCTCGACGAGGGCGGGAACCTGGAACCGGCCGCCGTGGTCAGCTGGGCCTCGACCAATCCGACCGTTGCGGCGGTGGACAGCACGGGGCTGGTGAGGACCTCCGCGGCGGGCACGGCCACCATCGTGGCCCAGTTCGGCGCGAGCGCGGCCACCGTCGCGGTGACGGTGACGGGGCCCGCGCCCACCTCGTGGAGCCTCGATCCGACGGCGCCCGCGGGCGCGTTCCTCGACGTCTGGGGGGCTTCCGACTCGAGCGTGTGGCTCGCCGGCCCCGGGCCGGGGCGTTTCACGCATTGGGACGGCGCGAGCTGGACGGTGACGTTCGCGGGGAGCGGCAGCGGACTCGTGCGGAGCATCTCTGGATCTTCCGACCACGCCATCTACGCGACTCAGATCGATACGCTGGACGGATCGTCCTTCATCATGCGCTACAACGGGAGCGTCTGGGAGGGGGTTTTCGGAGCCTCAACCTCGCTCCCCGCGCTCTGGGCGTCCGCCCAGGATACGGTGTGGGCCGTCGGCGACAACGGCGTGGTATTCCGGGGCGGGCGAGCCGGCGACTCGTGGGTCCAAGTGGGGAGCGGTCCCGGTGCCGCGCTCGAAGGGGCCTGGGGCACCTCGGCGTCCCTGGTGTTCGCGGTCGGTCAGTCGGGGATCGCGGAGCGCTGTGACCCCGCGACTTGTGCGGTCCTGCCGACCGGCGTCTCCGCCACGCTGTACGACGTCTGGGGGACCTCGGCCTCGGATGTCTTCGCGGTCGGGGACGGGGGCATCATCCTGCACTACGACGGCAACAACTGGATCAGCACCCCGTCCGGGACGACGGCCACGCTGCGCGCGGTGTTCGGCACCCGGAGCGACAACGTGATCGCCGTCGGGGCCCAGGGCACGATCCTGCGCTTTGACGGCTCGCGCTGGCACCGCATGTCCAGCGGCACCACCGCGGATCTGCGAGGCATTTGGGCGTCATCGGCCACCCGGTTCATCGTGGCCGGCGCGAGCGGAGTCGTGCTCCGCTCCCGGTAGAGCCAACGCGGTGCGTCGTCGCGGAACTCTCCGTCCCGGGCCGGACTCTAGGCCCGGGGCGGAATCGCGATTCAACGCTGACCGCTCACCCAGGATTCCGTGGGGACGTCGGACGGGACCGGCTGGGCCCGGAGGTAGGCCACGATCTTCCAGATCGCCGCCGGCGAGAGCGCCCCGCCGTAGGCGGGCATGCCGCGGGGTCGGCCGTAAAAGATCGAGGTGTAGATCGCGCCGTCGGTCCCGCCGTAGCGCCAGCGGCCGTCCACGAGACTCGGTCCCACCCAGCCGGTGGCCCCGATGCCGTGGCACCCGTCGCAGTTCATCGAGGAGAAAGTCCCTTCGCCTTCCGCCACCGACTGCGTGTCCGCCTTGAGGGGACTGACCAGCGTGGTCGCGGGGGGCGCCGCGCCCCCCGCCGCGACGTGCTGATCGTAGCGGATCGCGGGCGGCGCGCCCGAGACCGGCCCGGCGTCGGGGCGGGCGCAGGCGGCGAGGAGCACCACCATCGTCGCGAGCCGTCTCATTGGTTTTCGCCTCCCGCGAACGTGACGCGCACGATGCGCCCGGCGGGCCCCACCGCCCAGCCCGCGCGCCGCGAGGCGAACCCCACGGCCCAGTAGGCGTCGGCGCCGAGGGTGGTCCAATGCGCGCCGTCGTCGGGTGTCGACGCGAGACCCCCGGGCCCCGCCGCCACGGCGTACCCCGGGAGGCCGGGCACGACGGCCAGCCCGAAGACCGCGCCGGGGAACGCGGGCCGCGCGACGACCCGCCACGACGCGCCGCGATCGTCGGTCACCGCGACCACGCTGTCCGACCGGTCGGCGGCGTTGGCGAGCCGGCCGCCCGCCGCGAGGCCGTGACCGGCGTCCGAAAACGCGAGCGTCGCGACCCCGGTGGCCCGGCCGGTGATCAGGGGGAGGGCGGCCGCGGTCCAGTGCCGCCCGCCGTCCACCGAGTGATAGATGCGTTCGCCGGTGCTGTCACCGCCCGCGCCGATCCACGCTTCCCGCGCGCCCCGCGCCACGAGGCAGGTGCCGCTCGCGGCGAACGCGCCTTCGCCGGGGAGCGCCGGCGGGATTCCTTCGTCCGGCACGCGCTCCCAGTGCGCGCCGCCGTCCTCGGTCCGCAGGACGATGAGTCGCCGCGCGACCGCGTCGCTCACGGCGACGCCGTGCCGGGCGTCCCAGAAATCGAAGCAGTCGAAGAAGGCGGTCGAGTCGTGATTGACGAATTGCAGCCGCCAGGAGCGGCCGGCGTCGGTGGTCTGGTAGATGCGGGAGCGTTCGCCCGGTCCCGCGGCGAGCAGGTACGCGGTATCGGCGTCCGCCGCGTAGACGTCGCGGAACTCGAGGCTTGAGTCCGGGCCGGTCATCGCGCCGGCCTCCCAGGTGCGCCCCCCGTCCACGGTGCGGACCCAGGTGGCGTGATGCCCGGCGACCCACACCACGCTGTCGTTCACGGCGCTCACCGCCTGCAGCAGGGCGGTGGTGTGACTCACTTGAGCGGTGAGCGTGGCCACGGCGGGCGCGGGGTCAACCGGCGCGCCGGCGCGGGGGACGCAGGCGCCCGCTGCGAGCGCGGCGCAGAGGGTCACTCGAGTCCGAAGATCCACACCATGCCTCCCTGGCTGGTGTAACGCGCCAGGTTGGGAGCGAAATCGGCGGGCGGACGGACGTCCGCGGGATCGTCGGAGCGGAGGTCGCCCGCGAGGAGGAACCAGTCTCCGCCGATTCCGGCGTACACCGCGACGTACTCCCTGCGGTCGGGTCCGCGAAAGACGACCGGGGCGCCCACCACCCCGGAGCCGACCTTGAACTTCCAGAGGACCTTCCCGGTCCGCGCGTCGGCGGCCTTGAACCAGCCGTCCAGGGTGCCGTAGAACACGACGTCACCCGCGGTGACCGCGCTCCCGCTCCAGACCGGGAACGGTTCCTTGATCTCCCAGACCTTGCGGCCGCGCGCCGCGTCCCAGGCGATGAACGCGCCCTCGTTGCCGCCGGGCCCCGCGTGATAAGGCGTGTTGGCGCCGATGTACGGGGTCCCGCGGATGTGGGTCACGCGCGACGCCTGGTAGTCCATGCAGAGATTGTTGGTCGCGGTGTAGAAGAGTCCGGTGCGCGGCGAGTACGACGCGGGCGAGGCGGGACTCTTCCCGCCTTCGAGGCTGGGGCAGATGTCCTTGATGTCGCCGCGGGTGGCGCCGGTGAGCTTCGCCGTGTCCACCACCGGGCGGCCGCTCGAGAGATCCACCCGGGTGGCCCAATTTTCATTGGTGAAGGGCTCGGCCACGAGCACTTCGCCGGTGGCGCGGTCGATGGTGTAGGCGAATCCGTTCTTGTCGAAATGCACCAGGACTCTTCGCCTGGCGCCGCGGATGGTGAGGTCGGCGAGGATCATCTCCGCGTTGGCGTCGAAATCCCAGTTCTCGTGCGGGGTGAACTGGTAGGCCCAGACCAGGGCGCCGTCTTCGGGCCGCCGCGCGAGGACCGACGACGCCCACTTGTTGTCGCCCACGCGCTGTTCCGGGTTGTAGGGCGCGGCGTTCCCGGTGCCGAAGTAGATCAGGTCGAGCGCCGGGTCGTAGGTGATCCAGCCCCAGACCGGCACGCCGGCGCGCCGCCACGCGTCCCCCGGCCAGGAGTTCTGCGCCAGGTTCGAGCCGCGGTCGTAGAAGGGCTTGAAAGTCCCGGCGCGCGCGATCACCTCGGAGTCCGGGCCCTCGTTGTAGGCGGTCCAGACCACCCGTCCGGTGGCGAGATCGAGCGCCTTGAGCCAGCCGCGGATTCCGAACTCGCCGCCCGAGGGTCCCACGAACACGCGGTCCTTGACGATGAACGGCGCCATGGGCGTGGTCTCGCCGTCGGCGAGGCTCGCGGTCTCGGTGCGCCACAGCTCCTTGCCGGTCATCGCGTCCACCGCGACGGTGTGACCGTCCAGGGTGTTGTAGACGATCCGCCCCTGCGCGTAGGAGGCGCCGCGATTGATCACGTCACAGCAGGCGCTGCCGATGGCGGAGGGATTCACGTCGGGGCGGTACTTCCAGCGCAGCGGGTATCCGTCCTGGGTGAGGTCGAACGCGTACAGCACGTTGGGGAAGGGCGTGACCACGTACATCGTGTTGTTGACCACGAGGGGCTGGCCCTCGTGTCCGCCGAGGACCCCGGTGGAGAAGCTCCAGACCGGGCGCAGGCGCGCCGCGTTGGCGCGGGTGATGGCGGCGAGGGGACTGTAGCGGGTGGCGGCGTAATCCCTGCCGGGGAGGGTCCAGTCGCCGTCGTTCGACTGCTGAGCGGCGAGGCGGAGGCAGGCGACGCACGAGAGCGCACAGGAGAACGAGACCCACCACGACACGCTGACCCGCCGGCGCATGCGGAACTCCCGAAAGAAGAGAGAGCGACGCGACGGTTCTTAATCTAGCGACGATGTGGCGGGCGCGGGGGTCCTACGCCGCCTGGGTGGACCGGGCTCGGATCTTGCTCGAGACGAACCGCGCGATCGCGGCGAGCGTCCCGAAGTTCTGTTCGGTGATCTCTTCCTCCGCTACCCCGATCCGGAATTCCCCCTGCACGAACTCCACCAGCTCGATCACGCCGATGGAATCCACCACGCCGGTGCGGAGCAGGGGATCGTCGTCGCCGAGTTTCCAGTCGGGACGCATGTAGAGAAAGTTCTCGCGCACGTAGGCGCGTACCCGCTCCTGGACGTCCCCGCCGCTCACCGCATTGTCGTCGGTCATTCTCGCTCCTTAAGAATGGTCACGCCGGCACCGGTGCCGCGGTCTCGCTGGGCTCGTCCAGCGGGACCGGCTGGGCCGGCGCGTCGAAGAATTCGTGATGCCAGAGCTCGGTCGAGAGCACCGCCACCAGCGCCTGGTTCTCGGCCACGCCGGTGGCCCGGCCCGCGCGGCAGCGCCGCACCAGGCCCTCCACGGCGCGGGAATCGAAGATGCCGGTGCGCGCGATCTCGCCCGGCGCGAGGAGGTCGCGGACGTACTCCGGCGCGTCCGCCGCGAAGAAGGGCGGCACGTCCGGCGCGCGGTACGGCTGCTTGGGCCGCTGCGCGAGCGCGCGGGGGAGCACCCCGGACGCGAAGCGGCGCAGCGCCCGCTTGTCCTTCAGGCCCCGCAGCTTGCTCCGCTCGGGGAGCGTGGCCGCGAATTCCGCGAGGCGGTGATCGAGATAGGGGACCCGGGCCTCGACCCCGTGCGCCATCGCCATCCGGTCGCCCTGGGACGACAGCAGGTAGGGCGAGAGCAGGGTGACGATCTCGAGGTACGCCGCCCGATGCAGCGGCGACCACCCGGCGAATCCGGGGGGCAGCGCGGCGCGCAGATCCGCCTCGGCGTCGAACCCGGCGACCGACGCCCGGAACCCGGGCGAGTAGAACTCCTTGATCCGCGCCGTGAGCCGGAAGCGCGGCAGGTGCGAGAACAGCGGGTCGGACGGCGCGCCCGCGTCGAGGAAGAAGCGGCGCCAGAAATCGCCGGCCCGGCGCTCGGGCGAGAGGTACGGATACAACCGGTCGAAGAGCCGGGGGCGGACCTCGGAGCCGGGTTGACGGGCGCAGAAGAGCCGGACCGCGGCTTCCTTGAAGAGATCGTAGCCCAGAAAAATCTCGTCCGAGCCCTCGCCGGACAGGACGACCTTCACCCCGTCGCCGCGCACCAGGCGGGAGAGCAGATAGAGCGGCGCGGGTCCGGTGCGCACCAGCGGCGTCTCCGCGTGCCGCACCACGTCGGGAAAGACCTGCGCCACGTCACTGCCGGCGATCCGCTGCACCGAGTGGAGACTGTGGACCGCGCTCGCCGCCGCTTCCTGGAATTCGCTCTCGTCGTAGCGGGGATCGTCGAAGGAGACCGAGAAGGTGCGGAGCGCGTACGCCGAGCCGGCGGCCGCGAGCGCGCAGATCACGCTGGAGTCGAGCCCGCCCGAGAGGTAGCCGCCCACCGGCACGTCGGCGACCAGGCGGCCCAGCACCGCCGAGCGCATCAGCTCGTTCAGGGTCCGGATCGCGTCGGGCGGCTCGTCGCCCAGATCGGGATAGTCCAGCGTGTAGTAGCGCTGGACGGTGAGGCGGCCGTCGCGCCAGCGCGCCCAGCACCCGGGCTCGAGCGCCCGGATCCCCCGGAACGGGGTGCGTGGGGGCCGCGCCGCCCAGAAGGTGAACACCTGATCCAGGGCTTCGGGATCGGGCTCGCGCTCCACCTCGCCGCTCGCGAGGATCGCCTTGATCTCGGAGCCGAAGTAGAGGTCGCCGCCCCGCTCCGCGTAATGGAGCGGGAGAATGCCGAAGCGGTCCCGGGCCAGGAAAACGGAGCCGTCCCGCCGGTCGTGAATGGCGAACGCGAATTGTCCGTTCAGCCGCTCGAGGAGCCCCGGGCCCCACTGCTCGTAGCCGTGGATCAGGACCTCGGTGTCGCTGCGGGTGCGGAACCGGTGGCCCGCCAGTTCGAGGTCGTGCCGGAGGGCGCGGAAGTTGAAGATCTCGCCGTTGTAGACGATCAGCACCCGGCCGTCCTCGTTGGCCATGGGCTGAGCGCCGCCCGCGAGGTCGAGCACCGAGAGCCGCACGTGCGCGAGGCCGACCCGTTCGTCGGCGCGGACGCCGAACCCGTCGGGCCCGCGGTGGCGGACCGCCGCCGCCATCCGGCGCAGGAGATCGGCCGAGATGCCCCGCGGTTCCCGCCGCGCCACGCCGGCGAAGCCGCACATCAGCGCGTTCCTCCCGAGCGGGCGTCGGCTTCCGCCACCGGCTCCACCAGGAGGGGCGGGAGGTGGAGGTACTGGGTGGCGCGGCGCTTCCAGTCGATGTCCCGGTAGACCCGTTCCACCTGCGCCGCGGTGAGACCGAGATCGCGCGCCACCTCGTCGGCGGCGCGTCCCGAATTCCGGGCTTCGAGCACCAGGTCGAGCTCCCGGAGCGGGAGCGAGAAGAAGAACTCTTCCTGGGTCTGCGGCAGGGAGTAGGTGTCGGTGGTCGGCGTGCGGCCGCGGATCCCTGCGGGGACGCCCAGGTGCTCGGCCAGCTGGAAGACCTGGCTCTTGTAGAGATGGGCGATCGGCTTCACGTCGGCGAGTCCGTCGCCGCCCTTCACGAAGAATCCCTGATCGTACTCGAGGCGGTTGGGCGTGCCCACCACGGCGTAGTGCAGCCGGTCCGCGTGATAGTACTCCATCATCTTCCGGACCCGTTGCTTGAAATTCGTCGCGGCCACGATCTCCCGGAACTCCCGGGACGGGAGCCGCACGGTTTCGATTTCGCCTTCCGGGGCCTGCACCGCGAGGTGGCAAACGTGCAGCCGGTCGGGAGCGAGGCCGCCGGCGTCGAGCACCAGCTTGCAGCGCCAACCCGCGCCGTACGCGGGGACCACCCGCTTCACCGCCGCGTCGCGGCGGGCGTAACAGCCCGCGCCCTCGAGGGCGGGCGTGATGTCCTCCACCACGAACTCGATCCCCAAGGTCGCGGCCCACTCTCGCGCGAGGCCCAGGCTCTCGGGATCCGAATCGCGCTCCGGCAACGCCAGCCCCAGCACCCGCTTCGCTCCGACGGCCTGCACCGCGAGCCCCGCGCAGACCGAGCTGTCCACGCCCCCCGACATCGCGACCACGAGGCCGCTCCGGCCCAGGACCTCCCCCACCTGGGTGCGAAGAGCATCCGCGATGGTGCGGGTGGCGCGATCGAGGTCCAGGTGCAGGCGTTCGGCGGGCATCGTGGTCACGGTGATCTCCTTGGTGCCCGGCATCAGGTGCAAGGTTCAGGCCGGGATTTGCCGGAGAATCGCGCGCGCCGGGAGGAGCCGGGCGTCCTTCCCGCGCCACAGCGCGGCCGTTCGTGTCGCGAGCGCGCCACAGGAATGCCGCCGTCGGGACTGACCCGCGCTGGCCCGCGCTTGGTACGCTCGTTGCCGTGCTTTTCGATGACACCTCATCAAGGCGGAGCCCTGACCTCGAACGCCAACGTCGCCGAACTCCTGCTCGCCGCCGCGCGAGCGCACGGCTCCCGTCCCGCGATCGTGGAGCGGGACCGGCAGGCCGACTACGCGGCGCTCGCGGCGCGCGCCGCGGCGATCGCGGAAGCGCTCGCCGCGGCGGGCGTGGGAGCGAACGACCGGGTCGCGATGCTGCTCGAGCGGGGCGCGGACGCGGCCGCCGCGTTCTTCGGGACCGTCGGGACCGGCGCCATCGCCGTGATCGCGAACGAGACCCTGCGGCCGCGCCAGATCGAGCGGCTGATCGAGCACTCCGGCGCGCGCTGGCTGATCGCGAGCCGCGACCTCCTGGACGCGCTTCCGCGTCCGCTCGAGACCGCGGCCAGGATGCTCGACGTGGCGGCCATTCCCGAAGCGGGCCGCGCGGCGTTCTCGCCCGTCCCGCGCCTCGACCACGACGTCGCGCAGATCATCTTCACCTCGGGCTCGACCGGGCTTCCCAAGGGCGTGACCGTCACCCACGCCAACCTCCGCGCCGCCACCCGCATCGTGATCGGATACCTGGGCATCACCGGCGACGACCGGATCGCGAGCGTGCTCCCCCTGAGCTTCGTGTACGGCATGAGCCAGCTGCTTTGCGCGACGGGGTCCGGGGCGGCGCTGGTGGTGGAGCGCTCGCCCCTCCCCCAGCAGGTGGTCGAGACTCTCCGCGCCCGCGAGGTGACCGTCCTCGCCGCCGTGCCGCCGCTCTGGATCCGGCTTCTCGGTACCAGCGCGTTCAAGACCCCGCTTCCCGCCCTGCGGGTGATGACCAACGCCGGAGGCCGCCTCCCGCCGCCCTCGGTGCGCGCGCTCCGCGCCGCTCAGCCCGGAGCCCGGCTCTTCCTCATGTATGGCCTGACCGAGGTGCTCCGCAGCACCTACCTCCCGCCGGAGGAGGTGGACCGCCACCCCGACTCGATGGGCCGTCCCATTCCCGGCAGCGAGGTCTACGTGCTCCGGGAGGACGGAACACCCGCCGATCCGGGAGAAGTGGGCGAGCTGGTGCATCGCGGTCCCACGGTGACCCTGGGCTACTGGGGTGACGCCGAGCTGACGGCCCGGGTGTTCCGCGCCAATCCGCTGCGGCCCGCGGGCGCGCCGTCGTCGGAGCGGGTGGTGTTTTCGGGGGACCTGGTGCGGCGCGACGAGCTGGGCCTGCTGTACTACGTCGGCCGGAAGGACCGGGTGGTGAAGATCATGGGGTACCGGGTCGGCCCCGACGAAGTCTCCGACGTCCTCTACGCCTCGGGCGAGGTGACGGAAGCGGTGGTCGCCGGAGAGCCGGACGAGGTCTGGGGCGAGCGGATCGTCGCCTTCGTGGTCCTCGCCGGCGGCGGCTCGCGGGAGCGGCTCGCCGCCTACTGCGCGCGGGAGCTGCCGCGCTACATGCAGCCCGCCCGCATCGAGGTGCGGGACGCGATTCCGGTTCTTCCCAGCGGCAAGCACGACCTGGCGGCCCTCCGGGGTTCGGACGCGGTGACCCGGTAGCGGGCGGGGCGGGCGGCGTGCACTTTTTCCGCCGCTCCGCCGTCTCATCCACGCCCGCCCGAGGAGTCTCCATGCGCCAGCTCGGTCTTGTTCCGCTCTTCGCCGCCGTCACCGCACTCGCTTCCGCCCAGCAGCCGTCCGCCGCCGCGAAGGACACGACCACCAAGGAAGCCCCGGGCGCCGAGCCCAAGGCCCAGTCTTCGGTCACCGATCACTCCATCAAGATCGGCGCCCAGCTGGTGCCCTATCACGCGACCGCGGCGACCATGATCCTGAAGAACGACAAGGGCGACGCCATCGGGTCGCTCTACTACACGGCCTACACCCGCAGCGACAGCAAGGACGTGTCCACCCGGCCCATCGCGTTCGTCTACAACGGCGGGCCCGGCTCCTCGTCGGCGTGGCTGCACATGGGGGCGTTCGGACCGCGGCGCATCACCACCACCGACGCGGGGCCCACGCCGCCGCCGCCCTATCGTCTGGTGGACAACGCCAACTCCCTGATCGACGTCACCGACCTGGTGTTCATCGATCCCGTCGGCACCGGGTTTTCGAAACCGGCGGGGAAGGGGACCGGCAAGGATTTCTGGGGGATCGACGAGGACGCGGCGTCCCTGGACCAGTTCATCACCAACTACGTGAGCAAGAACGGCCGCTGGAACTCGCCCAAGTACCTGATCGGCGAGAGCTACGGCACCACCCGCTCCGCGGTGCTCGTGAACCGCCTGCAGGAGCGGGAAGGGATGTCCTTCAACGGCGTGGTGCTGATCTCCTCGGTGCTGGATTTCGAAACCCTGCTCTTCGCGCCGGGCCACGACATTTCGTACGAGCTCTACCTGCCGAGCTACGCCGCGACGGCGGTGTACCACAAGGTGATTCCGCAGCCCGCGGACCTGGGCGCCTTCCTGGCGGAGGTCCGCGGCTTCGCGATGGGCGACTACGCCGCCGCGCTTTCCCGGGGCTCTTCGCTTCCCGCCGATCAGCGGGCGGCGGTGGTGAAGAAACTCTCGCAGTACACCGGGCTCTCCGAGGAATACCTGGCCAAGGCCGACCTCCGGGTGAATCTGGGCCAGTTCATGGAGGAGCTGCAGCGGACCCACGGGATGATCACCGGGCGGCTCGATTCGCGGTTCTCCGGGCCCACCTTCGATCTGCTGAGCGAGTACGCCGAGTACGATCCCCAGTCGTCCGCCGTCACCGGCCCCTTCACCGCGGCGATCAATTCGTATCTGCGGGACGAGCTCAAGTTCGGCGAGGACCAGCGTTACGCCGTCAGCGGCTCGGGGATCAACTGGAACTGGGGCCGCGAGGGGCAGGACGGCGGCTGGCGGCAGGCGACCTACGTCGGCAGCGATCTCGAGCAGGCGATGGTCGCGAACCCGAATCTCCACGTGGAGGTCGAGAACGGGTACTACGATCTCGCGACGCCCTTCGCGGCGACCGAATACACCATGGACCACCTCGGCCTTCCCGCGAACCTGCGGAGCCACATCGAGCTCAAGTACTACGACGGCGGGCACATGATGTACCTGTACGAGCCCGCGCTCGCGAAGCTCAAGGCGAACATCGCCCAGTTCATCGGCAGCACCTCGCACGGCCCTTGAGCGCTCTCGGCCGGGCCGTTCTTTCCGCCCTCCTCGCCGTTCAGGCGCCTCCGCTTCGCGTCACCGTCGGCGGCGGGGAGGTGGACGGGCGGCGGCTGGCGCCGGGTTTCGCCGAGTTCGCGGTGTACCGGTGCGGGGGGAAGGACGCGGGCCGCATCGGGACGCTGCGCGAGCAGCTGCGCCTCGTCACTGCGAACGCCGACACCGCGTGGCGCCGGATCACCCGCTCCGAGGTGGAGGGCGTGGTGACGATGGATACCACGGTGCTCGAGCGCGGCACCCTCGCCGGGCGCTGGTCCCGCGGCCACATCGGATCGGTGACCACCGGGTACGACGTGTACGGATCGCGCGTGATCTGGCACGCCGAAGGCGTGGGGGCGGGGCCCCAGTCCTACGACTCGACCTTTTCCGAGCCGGCATTTCTCGCGGGGACGGAGGATCTGCTGCTCGAGGCCGCGGCCCGCTCCTGGGCGCCCGGCGCGACGGCGTCGCTTCCCCTGGTGGACCTGGCGGGCGGGTCCCAGGTGTATTCGCTGATCCGGGTGGAGGTCCCGGTGCGGGTGACGCGGGGGAGCGGGGACACGCTGGTGGTGATGGTGGGCGAAACCCGTTACACCCTTTCGCCCCGGGGGCGGGTGACCTCCTGGGCCGCGCCCCTGGGGCGCGCCGAATGTTTCCGCCGCTTCGTGCGCGTCACTCCCTGACGCGCTAACTTCCGGCAGACCATCCAGAGGGCCTGATGCTCGCCATCGATCTTGCGGGGAAGCGCGCGCTCGTCGCCGGCGTTTCGGACGACGGGGGTTTCGGGTTCGCCATCGCGAAGGCCTTCGCCGAGGCGGGCGCTTCGGTGTGCCTCGGCAGCTGGCCCCCGGCGCTCGGCATCTTCCACAAGCTGATGGAGCGCGGGAAGATGGAAGAGTCGATGCGGCTCTCCGGCGGCCGCAAGCTCGAGTTCGAGCGCGTCTATCCGCTCGATGCCGCGTTCGACACCCTCGCCGACGCTCCCGCCGAGGTGCGCGAGAACAAGCGCTACAAGGAAGTGGGCGACTTCAGCATTCAGGGCATGGCGGCGCTGATCCGGAAGGACTTCGGCGACCACGGGCTCGACATCGTGGTGCACTCGCTCGCCAACGCGCCGGAGGTGAAGAAGCCGCTGGTGGACACCTCGCGCGCGGGCTACCTCGCCGCGGTCTCGGTTTCCGCCTACTCCAACGTGGCGATGGTGCGGGAGCTGGCGCCGATGATGCGACCCGGCGGAAGCTTCCTCTCGCTCACCTACATGGCGGGGGAGCGCGTCATCCCGGGGTACGGCGGCGGCATGTCCTCGGCCAAGGCGGCCCTGGAAGCGGACACCCGCACCCTCGCCTACGAAGCGGGCCGGCGGTTCGGCGTCCGCGTGAACGCCATCTCCGCCGGCCCCTGGGCCTCCCGCGCCGCCTCGGCGATCGGATTCATCGAGAAGATGATCGAGTACACCTCGGCCAACGCGCCGCTCCCGCGCGCCATCTCCTCGACCGACGTCGGCTACGCGGCCGCCTTCCTCGCGAGTCCCCTCGCCGCGGCCATCACCGGCTCCATCGTCTACGTGGACAACGGATACCACGCGATGGGGATGGCGGTGTCGCCCTCCTCCACGCCGGTAACTACTTGAGCCGCTTCGCCACCTCTCCCCAGTTCACCACGTTCCACCACGCCGTGATGTAGTCGGGCCGGCGGTTCTGGTACTTGAGGTAGTAGGCGTGTTCCCACACGTCGAGTCCCAGGATCGGCGTCTTGCCGTCCATCACCGGGCTGTCCTGGTTCGCGGTGGAGAGCACCTCGAGCTTTCCGCCGGACGTGACGAGCCACGCCCATCCGCTCCCGAAGCGCGTGCTCGCCGCCGCGGTGAGGGCCTCCTTGAACTTCGCGAAGCCGCCGAAGGCGCCCTTCAGCGCGTCGGCCAGCTTGCCGGACGGCTCGCCGCCGCCGCCCTTGCCCGCGGGCGCCATGACGGTCCAGAAGAGCGAGTGATTGTGGTGCCCGCCCGCGTTGTTCCGGACCGCGGTGCGAATGTCCTCGGGGACGCTGTTGATGCCCTTGAGCAGGTCGTCCAGCGTCTTCTTGTGGAGGTCGGGGTGCTTGTCGAGCGCGGCGTTCAGATTGTTGACGTAGGCCTGATGATGCTTGTCGTGATGGATCTGCATGGTCTGCGCGTCGATGTGGGGTTCGAGCGCTCCGAAGTCGTACGGCAACGGCGGAAGGGTATGCGGCATGAGTCCGTCACTCCTTTGGTTCAGGCGGGATGATTGAGTGGTTCCGAATAATGTCCCGCGGCGCGTCAGGTTGGCAACGTCGTGGAGCCGGGGGAGGTTCCGCGCCGTCATCCATCACTGTCCCGCCACCCGCACCGGAATGGTGCTCGTCGTCGCGTGGTTGTCCCCGAGCTCGCCCTCAGTGCCGTTGCCCCAGCAGTAAGCCACCGAGTCCACGGTGACGGCACAGACGTGCCGGCCGCCGGCCTCGATCGTCGCGAAATGGAGCCCCCCGTGCACCGCGACCGGCGCGTGGCGTTCGGTGGTGGAGCTGTCGCCCAGCTGGCCCGCGTCGTTGGCGCCCCAGCAATAGGCCAGCGAGTCGGTGCCGATGCCGCAGCTGAACGCCTCGCCGGCGGTGATGGCGAGGAACCGGAGGCCCCCCGTGACCGCGGCCGGCGTGGTGGCCGAGTCGGTGGTGCCGATGCCGAGCTGTCCCCGGGCGCCCGCGCCCCAGCAGTAGGCCGCGCCCCCGGCGGCGATGGCGCAGGTGTGGAACCCGCCGGCGGCGATCGCGGCGAACGCGTAAGTGGTGTCGAGTCCCACGTGGGTGGGCGTGGGACGGGTCGTGGTGGTGCTGTCCCCCAGCTCGCCCCTGGCGTTGGCGCCCCAGCAGTACGCGGTCCCGTCGGAGGCGAGCGCGCAGGTATGGGTATCCCCGGCGGTGATGGCGCCGAAGCGCAGCCCACCCGCGACCGCCTGGGGCCGGGCGGAGCCGCCGGCCGAGTCGTCGCCCAGCTGGCCGTTGGTGTTGGCGCCCCAGCAGTAGGCGAGCGAATCCGCGGCGATGGCGCAGGTGTGCGCGCCGCCGGACGTGATGGAGACGAACGTGTTGCTGGTGGCGACGGCTCCCGGAATGTTGCGGGTGCCGGTGGGGGGACCGCCGCCCAGCTCGCCGGCGCCGCCCTGGCCCCAGCAGTGGGCCGCTCCGCCGGACGCGAGGGCGCAGGTGTGATCGCCCCCCGCGCTCAGGGTCGTGAACCGGAGCGAGGTCGCGACCGGGAACGGCGTCCCGATCAGCGCGGAGTAAAACCCGACTCCGGCCTGGCCATAGAAGTCGTAACCCCAGCAGTAGATTGCACCGTTGTTGGCGAGGGCGCAGCTGTGGTCGGCGCCCGCGCTGACGCTCTGCAGCACCACCGGCGTGACGGTGATGGTCGCGGACGCGGTGGCGGAGTCGGCGGTGACGACGATGGTGTCCACCCCGGCGTTGATGCCGCGCACCAGCCCGCTCGAGGTGACGGTGGCGATGCCCGGATTCCTGCTGGTCCAGGTGAGCGGGAGTCCGGTGAGGTCGAGCGAGTCCGCGGAGCGGGGCGTGGCGGTGATCTGGAGCGAGTCGCCCGCGAACACGCTCGCGCTCTCCGGCACGAGGGCGATGGACGCCGCGCGGACCGGGGGCGGCGGCGGGGGCAGGGCGCCGTTGTCGCACGCCGCGGCGAGGATCGCGGCGACGATCGCCGGAAGTCGTTGCGCTCGCGGGATCATCGGAGAACCTTATACACCGTGACTGCCTCGCGGTGGCGCGTCGCGGCCGGATCCGCTGTCGTCCTCTCGGTGGCCCTGGTGCTCGCGGCCGCCCGCGACGCCGGACTCCGTTACGGCCGGGCCTTCGCCGAGCGCGCCGCGTGGACCACCGCCGCCTACCTCACCGTGGTGACGCCGGCCCGGCCGCGCGATCCCGGAGCGTACGATCTCGCCGGGCTCCTGGTCCAGGGCCGGGCCCTCGCCACGCTCCCGGGATTCACGCCCGGGGTCGAAGTCTACGGGGGCACCGCGCCCCTCATTCGCGCCTTCGGGGCTCCGCTCGATCCCTCCGACTTCGCCGCGCTCGCCGACTCCGGCGTCGCGCGCTGGATCGCGGGAGCGGCGTTGGTGCCGCTCCGCGACCGCACCGACTCGGTGGTGGGCGCCGTCGCCGTCCCCGGAAAGGCCCCGTGGCGTCTCGCCGACGGATTCCTGCTCGTCGCCGCGCTGGCGGCGCTCGTCCTCGGCCTGCGCGCCATCCGGGCCATCGCGCGGGTGGACCGGGATCGCATCCGCCGCCTGGTCCTGGACGCCGGCGCCGCCGGACTGCTTTTCGCAGCCGTCGCGGCGCTCGATATCCGCGGCGCGGGCGCCGACGCGACCGATCGCTGGCTCGCCGACACCCGGCTCCTCCTGGTGGAGGCCGCCGCCCGCGCGCCGCGCGGACTCTCGGCGGACCGGATCGCGCGGATCACCCGCGGCGCGGTGGCCGCGCCGGGCGACAGCTCGAGTCTCGCGCCCCGGCGCCGGCGGATTCACGGCGAGGTGCTGGCGACGGCGGCGGTGCGGCTGGGCCCCGGCCGCTGGATCACGCTGGCCACGGCGCCCCTCGAGCGTACCGCGGGAGATGCGGTGCTCATCGGATTCACCCTGGCGTGCGTGGGGCCGCTGGTCCTCGCCTTCGCCGCGTGGCGCGCCCTTCCTTTATACCAGCCCCGGGCGCGCCGGCCCTCAGGCCCCTGGGGCTACTGACCGCCGGCGCCGCGCGCCGCCCGCGAACCCGAGCCGCCAGAGGACGTCGCCCTTCGTCCCCTCGGGCCACTCGAGCAGCAGATGCCCGGTGGGCAGGGTCCGCACCGTTCCGGTCACCTCGGAGGTCAGTCCCGAGAAGGTGAACCCGCGGGGCACCGCGACCGTCACCGCGTAGGCGCGCCCGTCGAGATTCGCGCTCCGCGCGCCGAGGACGCGCGCCGCCGGATCCCACGTTTCGTCCGTGATGTCCACCGCTCCCTGCACCACGTGCCGCGTGGTGCCGATCACCTGGGGCGCGAGCGCCGCCTGCCGCAGCGCGACCACCAGCGTCTGGTGCGGCTCGAGGGTGGCGGTGATGGCGTCGGTGACGTCGGGCAGGGGAGCGTCGCCCCAGACGTCGTACGCCGCGTAGCGGCCCCCCGCGAGCCCGAGGGTGCCCAACGGGACGATGACTTCCGCGGCCGCGTCGTCCCAGTTGACGATCCCCGCGGTCCACCAGCCGGGCGCGCCTTCCGCGATCCAGAGCCGAGGCGGCGCGTCGTGGCGGAAGCTCCAAAGGCCGCCGTCGCCGCCGCCGTCATAGACGCGGACCGCGAGCACGTTCTCGCCGCCCCAGTTGACGGCGTCCCCGGGGACGGGATACCGCCGGTAGCCGTTCCAATCGCCTTGATAGTTCGGGGGGAAGGTCCCCGTCGCGCCCACGCGCACGCCGTTCAGGTAGGTCTCGTCCGCGTCGTCCACCTTGCCCAGCTCGAGGTACACGTCGCCGCGCGCGATCTCGGGCGAGGGGACCGGGACGGAGAACCGCGCGCGGTACCAGGCGACGCCGTCGTACCCCGGGTGTCCGGCGCGTTCCCACGCGGACGGCACGGTGATGGTCTCCCACGCGGTTTCGTCGAAGTCCCGCGCGGCGTAGCGCGGGTCGTCGCCGGTGCGGAAGCGCCAGGGGCCGGCGATGGGGTAAACCGCACCGCCCAGGACCAGTGCCGGCGCCGGCGCGCGCTCGACCACCTGGGTCTCGAGCGGCGTCCCGGCCTGGAGCGAGACCGGAATGGTCTTCTGGAGAATGGGCAGGCGCTCGGCGGGGAGTTTGGTGAGGTCGTCGGAGAACATGGTGAGGCCGCCCGAGAGGGCGACGATGCTGGCCCAGCTTCGCGCTTCGTCCCGGGAGAGCGGGGGACGCACCACCAGGCAGTCGGGGTCGTTGATCCACGCGGCCCGCTGATAAAAGCTCCGGAGCGCCGCCGCGCGCGCCGGCGCTTCGATGCCCGGCCAGCTCGGGTCCACGTCGGTACCGATCCGCATCCCGTTCACGAACCCCAGCGCGTGCTGGAGGGGCGCGCCGCATCCGAGCAGGAAGGCTTCGGTGCCGAGGCCGTCGCGGATGGCCTGCAGTCCCGCGCGGTAAGCCTCCGCGTGCGTCGCGCCGCCGTAGTGAGAGAGGCCCGCGGCGGCCCAGAGGAGAAAATCGATCTTCAGGTAGTCGTAGCCCCAATCGCGCACGATGCGCCGGGCCAGGTCCCGCAGGAATTGCCCGACTTCGGGGTGCGCGCCGTCGATCGAGTAGACGCGGCCGCCCCAGTCGTCGCGCGTGTCCCAGACGATGGGGCCGCTGGCGTCCTGCAGGAGCCAATCGGGGTGCGCGGCCGGCACGCCGGAGCGGTCGGTGACGGCGAAGGGAGCGATCCAGAGTCCCGCCAGAAAGCCCGCGCCGTGGATCCTGTCGGTGAGGGCGCGGTGCCCGCTCGGGAACTTGGCGTTCATCTCCCAATCCCCGGTGGCCCGCTGATAGCCGTCGTCGAGCTGGATGTAGCGCAGGGCGTGGGGGTCGAAGTGCGCGGCGCAGAACGCGAGGTTCGCGAGGACGTCTCCCTCCGTCACCTTGCCGTAGAGATCGTACCAGGAGCACCAGCCCGCCGGCGCCACGGCGCGGGCCAGGCGGTCGCGGTCTTCCTGGGAGGGGGGAACGAGAAGCCCGGCCAGCGCGCTCAGCCCGTCGTCCCGCGGCGTGTAGGCGAGCCGCAGGGTCGCGGCGTCCCCGCCTCCGGCGACGGGCCGCGGCGGCAGGGACTCGGAGAGCGCTTCGAGGCCGGCCGCGGAAATCCTGAAGGTGCCGGTCCCCGGGCCGCCCGCATCGAACGCCAGCGCGAGCCCGCGGGTCCCCCGGGTGAGGGCGAGGGCGCCGGCGCTCGCGGCGTCGGCGTCGGGGCCCACCTGGACCACGCGGTTCGCGTTCCAGGACTCGAAGCCGTTCACCAGGGCGACGAGCGCTCCCGGCCCGGCGAGGACGTCGTCGCTCCCCGCCTGGAAGAAGCGGACGCGCTCGACCGGCGGGGCGCTCAAGTCGGGATAGACGGTGACGGTGATGGTCGCGGCGGGGGGATCGCCGCCGGCGAGAAAGATCACGTCCACCACGGTGCCGGCGGCCCGGCCGCGCACCGCGGTCGCGGCGCCGGTCGCAAGCTCGCGACTCCCGACGGCGGTACCTTGGAGGTCGGCCAGGGCGACCGGGCGGCCGCCGATCTGAAGGACCACCTCGGCGTCGGTGAGGAGTGGAACGGGCGTGGCGCCGCGACGGTACCACAGTGACCACCGGCGGCGCTCGTCCAGCGTGAATTCCAAACCTCCCGGCGCCGGCCCCCTCGCCCCCGGCGCGATGCCGGGCCGGGGTCGCAGAAACGCCGCGCCGGACGCGGCTCCACCGAGGAGAACGAACGTGCGTCGGTCCATGCTCGCAATGTTGGTCCTCGCCGCCGGTTTGTCTACGCCGCTCGCCGCGCAATCGGCGCTCGCGCTCGGTCTCGCGTTCACCGTCGGCGGCGGGTGGCAGATTCAGGGGGCCGACATCGGCCTCGCGCGCCGGCTGGGGTTCGGCCCCATCCGCGGCGCGACGCTCGCCGCCCGTTTCGGCGAGTTCTCGGATCAGGGCGCGGTGATCGGCGGCGCGCAGGGATTCGTGGCGGGCGCGGTGTTCGATCTGCGCACCGGCGCCATTTCCGTCGCCGAGATGGGCGACGAGGCGAGTCCCAGCTACATCTCGCTCGATCTGACGTTCGAGACCGCGGGGTACGTCGCGTCCTCGTCGCCGCTCCCGCAGGGCGGGCGGTGGGTGTCGGCGGCGGTGCTCCCCGAGCTTCGGTTCGGCAGCGCCAACGGCTCGCACTATTCGCTCCTGCTCGGTCCCGCCGCGTTCCTCGGCCACACCACCGACGTTCGCGCGTTTCTGGGCTTCCGGTTCGAGGCGCCGCTGGCGCGGCACGGCAGCCGTCCCTAGGTTAGCGGCCAGATGGCCGCGCCCACGCTCGACTCCGATCATCCGGGGCTCCGCGTCATCGCGGAGGTCGCCGGAATCCTGTCGGCGGGGCTCGCGAATCAGGGAGCCCTGGCCGGGATCGTGAGCGCCCTGCGCCGGGGGCTGGCCCTGCGGCGCTGCCGGCTCTGGCTCCGCTCCCCCGACGGCACCGGCTACTTCCCGATCACCACCCCCGGCGACGAAGCCGAGCTGCCGGGATTCACGCCCCCCACGCCGGAGCGCCTGCGCGGCGGCCCGCGCCGCGAGGTCACGCCCGGCGGCACCGCGTTGCTCCTGCCGCTGGTGTACGATCTCGAGCCCCTGGGCGCGCTCGAAGTCATCGTGCCCCTGGGCCGGCTGGAAACGATCGCGCACGACGCGCTGGTGGTGGTGGTGCAGATTCTGGCCCCGGTCCTCGCCGCGACGGAGCTCTCCCAGGATCTCGCGTCCGAGGTGGCGCTGCGCACCCGCGAAGTCGAAGCCCAGCGCAACTTCGTCGCCCAGATCATCGACTCCCTCCCGGTCGGCCTGTACGTGATCGACCGCTCCTACCGGATCCGGGCCTGGAACCGGAAGCGCGAGACCGGCACCCAGGGCGTGTCGCGCGAGGACGCGCTGGGCCGGGAGATCTGGGAGATTCTGGACCGCCAGCCGCGGGAGCTCCTGAAGCGGGAGTTCGACCGGGTCTTCGATTCCGGCGAGATCCAGCAGGTGGAGATGGAATCCACCGCGAGCGGAGACGCGCGCTACTACCGCATCACCAAGATTCCGATGCGCCTGGACGGCGAGCACATCAGCCACGTCATCACCATCGGCGAAGACGTGACCGAGTGGCGCACCGCGGAGCAGCGGCTGTCCCAGACCGACAAGCTCGCGGCGGTGGGCCAGCTGGCCGCCGGCGTGATGCACGAGATCAACAATCCGCTGGCGACGATTCTCGCCTGCACCGAGGCGCTGGCGCGCCGTAACGAAGACCTCCCGGGCGAGGAGCGCTCGGCGCGCGAGGAATACCTGAACATCATCGACAGCGAAATCCAGCGCTGCCGCAAGATCGTGGACCGGCTCCTCGATTTCTCGCGGGTGAAGGCCAGCGAGAAGAAGCCGGTGGACGTGAACGAAGTGGTGGACCAGACCCTGTTCCTGCTCAAGCACCACGAGCGCTTCAAGCGGCTCAGCATCGCGCGCCAGCTCACCCCCGGGCTCCCGCGGATCCACGCCGACCAGGAGGGCCTGGTGCAGAGTTTCATGGCGCTGATGCTGAACGCCATGGACGCGATGAACAACCGGGGCACCCTCACCGTGCGCAGCGGCATGAACCCCGCGCGCAAGGATGAAGTGCTGGTGGAGTTCGTGGACACCGGGATGGGGATCCGGGGCGAGGACCTGTCCAAGATCTTCGAGCCCTTCTTCACCACCAAGCAGCAGGGCCGCGGCACCGGACTCGGCCTCTCCATCTGCTATGGCATCATCGCCGACCACCGGGGGCGGATCGAAGTCGAGTCCACCGTCGGGGTCGGCTCGAACTTCAAGGTGTTTTTCCCCATCGGATGAAGATTCTCGTGGTCGAGGACGACCGCACCGTCGGCCAGTACGTGAAGCGCGGGCTCGAGGAGGCGCGCTACCACGCCGACTGGGCCGAGAACGGTGAGGACGGGCTCCGCCTCGCCACCGAAGGGCACTACGATCTCCTGGTGCTCGACCTCCGCCTGCCCCGGCTCTCGGGGCAGGAAGTCCTGCGCACCCTGCGGGACCGCGGGCTCACGCTGCCGGTGCTGGTGCTGACCGCGCAGGACAACGTGGACTTCAAGGTCCAGGCGCTGCGCATGGGCGCGGACGACTACGTCACCAAGCCCTTCGCGCTGGAAGAGCTGCTCGCGCGGGTGGAGGCGCTGGGCCGCCGGCCCAAGGAGCTCGCGCCGCCGGTGCTCCGGATCGCGGACCTGGAGCTCGACACCGGCGCGAGGGAAGTGCGGCGCGCCGGGGACGTGATCGAGCTGACGCCCAAGGAATACGCGGTGCTCGAGTACCTGATGCGGCACCAGGGCCGGGTGATGTCCCGCACCCTGATCACCGAATACGCCTGGGACTACCACTTCGATCCCGGCACCAACATCGTGGACGTGGTGATCACCCGGCTGCGCAAGAAGATCGATCACGCGCGCGAGCCCAAGCTCATCCACACGGTGCGCGGCGTGGGTTACGTCGTGCGGGCCTGACCAGCGTGGAGACGCTTCGGGGGCGGCTCACCGCCTGGTACGCCACGGCGCTCTTCCTCTCCCTCGCCGCCTTCGCGCTCGTGGTCTACTTCACGAGCCGGGGCGCGTCGTTTCAGGACCTGGATCAGCGCATCCAGTCCGAGGCGAACCTCACCGCCGGGATGCTGGAAGAGAGCTACCGCGCCGGCGTGGTGCTGGTGCAGGAGGCGCCCCGGCGCCCGCCGGCCCTCGTGCCCGAGCTCGCCGCCACCCTGGAAGCGGTGCCCGACTATCTCATCATCACCCACCGGCAGGGAAGGGTGCTTTTCCTCTCGCCGGACGCGCGCGCCCTCACCTTCGATCAGGTGGAGCAGCTGCGCGCCCTCACCGCCGGCCCGGACACCACGCCCTCGAGTGGAAGCCTGCGGATCGATCCCGACGGGCCCACCCTCCGGTACGTGGTGCGCCCGGTGACGGGCGCGGGCCCCGAGTTCGGAAAGATCCTGGCCGGCGCGTCCACGGCGGCGGCCGAGCTGGCGCCGCAGCAGCTCTTGTCCACGCTGTTGCTGATTCTCGCGCTGGGGCTGTTCATCGCCTACCTGGTGGGGGCGTGGATCGCGCGGCGGGCGCTGGTGCCGGTGGACCGGATCATCACCGAAGTGCGCGAGATTACGGACGGCCGGAGTCTCCACCGCCGGCTGGCGGAGGGCATGGAGAAGGACGAGCTCTCCCGGCTGGCGGCGACGCTCAATCAGATGATGGAGCGCCTGGAGCGCTCCTTCGTTTCCCTGCGCCGCTTCACCGCGGACGCGAGCCACGAGCTGAAAACTCCGCTCACCGTGCTCCGGGCCGGCGTGGAGCGCGCGCTCACCACCGCGCGGGTCCCGCAGGAGACGCTGGAAGTGCTGGAGGAAACGCTCCAGGAAGTGAACCGGATGACGGAGCTGGTGGACGCCCTGCTCACGCTCGCCCGCGCCGACGAGGGCCGCGCGCCGTTGCACCTCGAGCCCGTCGACCTCCGCGCCATCGTCGCGGAAGCCAAGGAGACCGGCGAGCTGCTGGCGGAGAAGGCGGGCGTGACGGTCGAGGTGGGGACGCCGGCCCAGCCGGTGGTGCTCCCCCTCGACCAGAGCCGGATGCGGCAGCTGATCCTCAATCTCCTCACCAACGCCGTGAAGTACACGCCGCGCGGCGGCCGGATTCGAGTCACGCTGGGGAGCGCGGACGGGCGGGCGCAGTTCTCCGTGTCCGACACCGGGATCGGGATCGCGCCCGGGGACCTTCCCCACGTGTTCGACCGCTTCTGGCGCGCGGACTCGGCGCGCACCCGCACCGGTGAGCGCCCCGGGACGGGACTTGGCCTCGCGATCTGCAAGTGGATCGCCGAAGCGCACGGCGGGACGATCGAGGTCCAGAGCCGCCCGGGGCGGGGAACGACCTTCACCGTCACTCTGCCGCTCGAAGGCGGGAAGCCGGCGGCCGCGGGCGATCAGCCGGCCGCGGCCGAGCCGTAACCTCACCCCGGGTTCATCCCTCCGTAATCCGCGCGCCACCGGGGCGCCACCATCGCGGCGTATCCTCTATTCGACGCTCTCGCTGAGGATCGGTGACTCCGAGTTCGTGGCGTTGGCGCGGCACCGAGCGTGGCGAGAATGAAGGTGTCCCCTGTCATCGTTTTGTAATGTTGCCGCCACTAGCGGGTTAACGGTTTTCGGTACTATTACCGTAGCCAATGGGAGGGTGGCCCTCGTGTTCGATACCCTGATCGAATCCAAGCGCAAGACCGAGAAGAAGAAATTCTTCGGGGTCGGCTTCGTGTCCCTCATCCTGCACAGCGGCGTGGTGGGGGCGGCGATCGTCGCGACCATGTCGGCGGGCGAGGCGGCGAGCAAGATCGTGGTCGACACCAACATGGTCTACCTGCAGCAGCAGACCCAGAAGCAGCCCGAGCCCCAGCCGGTCCAGCTCGACGTGCAGCTCAAGGGCTTCCAGACCGTGGTCGCGCCCGAGAACATCCCCACCGACATCCCGCCCGTGAACCTGCAGGAGCACTTCGATCCCAAGGACTATTCGGGAACCGGCGTGGAGGGCGGCGTGGCCACCGGCATCACGCCGTCGTCGGACCAGGTGTTCATGGAAGCGGTGGTGGACGAGAAGCCGGACCGCCTCTCCGGGCCGCCGCTGGTCTATCCCGAGCTGCTCCGGCAGGCGGGCATTCAGGGGCTGGTGATGGTGCAGGCCATCGTGGACACCAACGGCCGCGCCGAACCCAACTCCATCAAGATCGTGTCCAGCGCCAACCCCGGCTTCAACGACGCCGCGCGGCAGCTGGTGCTCCGTTCGCTGTACCGTCCCGGCCGCACCATGGGCCGCGCGGTGCGGGTGATGATCCAGCAGCCCGTCAATTTCGTGATCCAGCGGTAAACCTCTCACAGCGTTCCGCCACACCAAGGAGCCGCCAGCGATGAGTTATCTCGAACTCTGGAACTCGATGGGACCGTTCGCCAAGGGCATCGTGATTCTGATGGGCGTGATGTCCCTGTGGTCCTGGACCATCACCATCTCCAAGTGGTGGTTCCTGCGGAAGTCCACCCGGGAGACCCGGAAGTTCGTCCCCGAGTTCTCGCGCTTCCTGCAGGAAGAGCAGCTGGACGGCGCCATCCAGATCGCCGAGAAGCAGAAGCGCAGCCACGTGGCGCGGGTGCTCGGCGAAGCGCTCTCCGAGATCAAGCCCCTCCTGCGCGACCGCGCGACCATCACCGCCGGCGACATCAACTCGGCCGAGCGGGCGGTGGAGCGGCAGATGCTGATCGTCACCGCGGAGCTGAAGCGGGGCCTCGGCATCCTGGCGACGGTGGGCGCCACCGCGCCGTTCGTGGGACTGCTTGGCACCACCATGGGTATCGTCACCGCGTTCCAGGGCATGGCGGCCTCGGGCGGCGGCGGTAACCTGGCCTCGATCACCGGCGGCGTGGCCGAAGCGCTGATCACCACCGCGTTCGGTCTGATGGTCGCGATCCCCGCGGTGTGGCTCTACAACTACTTCACCACCAAGATCGACTTCATCTCCGTCGAGATGACCTACACCTCGAAGGAGCTGATCGACTACCTGATCAAGAGCGTCGGCTCCGAATTCGGGCGCTCGATCTTCACCAAGGAATTCCAGACCCAGAAGGCGTCGCAGTCTTCGGGCCCGATCAGCCGGTAACGGGGGGCGAGCCCATGGCGATGGGTGCGGCGAGTACCAAGGCCGCGGTTCGAGCGGACATCAACGTCACGCCGATGATCGACGTGATGCTGGTGCTGCTCATCATTTTCATGATCGTGACCCCCGCGATCACCGCCGGCTTCCAGGCCACGGTGCCGCGCGC
>DASSQQ010000141.1:0-3365 GCA_035702425.1 Gemmatimonadales bacterium | reverse complement strand
TCCCTAGGCCGGAACCGGGTTCACGGCAGAGTGGGGGTCATTTGCAGGGCGTGCACGAGGAAGGCCCAGCGGTCGGCCTGCTCCTCGATCAGCTTGGCGGTCGGCTTGCCGGCGCCGTGGCCGGCTTTGGTCTCGATCCGGATCAGCACCGGCGCGGGCCCTCCCTGCGCCGCCTGCAGCGCGGCCGCGAACTTGAAGGAGTGCCCCGGCACCACCCGGTCGTCGTGGTCCGCGGTGGTGATCAGGGTGGCGGGGTAGGGGATCCCGGGCTTGAGGTTGTGCAGCGGCGAGTACTTGTACAGGAACGGAAACTGCGACGCCGAGTCCGACGAGCCGTACTCGGAGACCCAGGCCCAGCCGATGGTGAACTTCTGGAAGCGGAGCATGTCCATCACCCCCACGGCGGGCAGGGTGGCCGCGAAGAGGTCGGGGCGCTGGGTCATCACCGCGCCCACCAGCAGGCCGCCGTTCGAGCCCCCGCCGATGGCGAGCCTGGGCCGCGAGGTGTAGCCCGCGCCGATGAGATATTCGGCGGCCGCGATGAAATCGTCGAAGACGGTCTGCTTTTTCTCGAGCATCCCCGCCTCGTGCCAGGCCTCGCCGTACTCCCCGCCGCCCCGGAGGTTGGGCACCGCGTACACCCCGCCCATTTCCAGCCAGACCAGCACCGCGGGGGAAAACGCGGGGGTGAGCGAGATGTCGAATCCGCCGTACCCGTAGAGATAGGTCGGGTTGGTGCCGTTTTTCAGCATGCCCTTCTTGTGAGTGATGAACATCGGGATCCGCACCCCGTCCTTCGCCGCATAAAAGACCTGCTCGGTTTCGTATCCGGAGGGGTCGAACGGCAGCTGCGGCGCCTTGAAGATCGTCGTCTTCGCGTTCGTGAAGTCGTGCCGGAACACGGTGGAGGGATAGAGGAACGACGTGAAGGAGAAGAAGAGCTCGCTGTCCCCGCGCCGGCCGGTGATCTCGCTCACCGTTCCCAGGGTGGGGAGGTCGATCGTGCCCGCGGGCACGCCGTCCCGCCCGTAGAGCGCGAGGCGGGAATGCGCGTCCTGGAGGTACGCGACGACGAACTGGTTGTGCACCAGATGCACCGACTCGATCACGTCCGGGCCCTCCGGAATCACCGTCTTCCAGAGCGGCTTCATCGGGGTCCGGGTGTCCACCGCGATCACCCGCCGCCGGGGGGCGTCGTTGTCGGTGACGAAGTAGAACACCGGTCCGTCGTTGCCGACGAAGCTGTAGCCCGCGTCGAAGGCGTCGAGCAGCATGGCCGGCTTCCCGGACACCGAGGGGTGCACGGGGTCGTGAAGATCGAGATAGGCCACGCGGTTCCGCCGGTCGGTCCCCACCCAGAGGGTGAGGATCGCGTAGCGCCCGTCCTCGGTCACCTCGGCGCCGATGCCCCAGTCCGGGTGGTCGGGACGCTCGTAGACCAGCCGGTCCGCCGCCTGGCCGGTGCCCACCACGTGGTAGTAGAGCTTCTGGTCGTGATTCATTCCCAGCATCGCATTCCCGCCGGTCGGCTCGGGATAGCGGCTGTAAAAGAACCCCTGGCCGTCCCTGGTCCAGGACGCGCCCGAGAACTTGCTCCAGCGCAGCACCTCCGGCATGTCGCGTCCGGTCTGGACGTCCTTCACGTGGAAGTCCTGCCAATCGGAGCCGGACGCCGATGTCGCGTAGGCCAGGAGACGGCCGTCATCGGAGACCTCGAGGGTCGAGAGCGCCACCGTGCCGTCGGCGGAGAGTGTGTTCGGGTCGAGCAAAACGGTGGCGGGACCCGTGAGGGAGCTCTGTTGATAGAGGACCGACTGGTTCTGGAGCCCGTCGTTCTTGAAGAAGAAGTAGCGGGTGCCGCGATGGAACGGCGCTCCGAAGCGAGCGTAGTTCCAGAGCGCCGTGAGCCGGCGCTCGATCGCCGGGCGCTGCGGGATCCCGCTCAGGAATCCCTCGGAGAGCAGATTCTCGGCGTCGATCCACTGGCGGGTGGCGGGCGAGTCCACGTCCTCGAGCCAGCGGTAGGGATCGGGGACCTTGGTGCCGAAGTAATCGTCCACCACCGGCCCCCGGGCGGCGGGCGGGTAGTGCAGAGCCTGGGCGGCGGCATCGCCGGCGCCCGCGAGAGAGGCGAAGAGCAGCATGATGGAAAGGCGTCGAAAGTGTGGCGTTCGCGTCATGGCCAGCTCCGGAGCGTGGTTCTTCGAGCGACCGGTCGTGAAGGATACGACAGGTTGACGTAAGTCGCCACCCCGCCTAGATTTAGAGCCATGTATTGGACTTCGGCCTCGCCCCTCTCGAGTCTCGCGCCCCGCGCGGGCACGTGCTGGGGCTCCGCCCAGGCCAATCGGTGGAGCGGCCCCGCCGCTCCCGACGTCGTTGCCCGACTTTCCGGTACCATCCAGTGGACCGCCTCGCGCGTCAGGCGCCGGGCGGTCGAGGGTTCTTGCGTTGAAACGCGAAATACTGATCAGCGGGACCCAGCGGGAAACCCGCGTGGCGATCCTGGAGGACGACCGTCTTGTTGAGCTTCTGGTCGATCGTCCCGACACCCGCCGTTCGGTGGGTGACATTTACCTGGGCCGGGTGGACGCCGTCCTCCCCGGGATCCAGGCCGCCTTCGTCGACATCGGCGCCGAAAAGAGCGCCTTCCTCCACGCCTCCGACCTGATCGAGTCCGACGAAGAGGACGAGAACGGGAACGGGGAGCACGAAGAGGACGACGAAGAGGCGGGGGACGGGAACGGCCACGGCCGCTCCCGCCGCAAAGCGCCCAACATCGCGGACGAGCTGAAGCGCGGTCAGGCCAAGCTGGTCCAGGTGATCAAGGAGCCGATCGGCACCAAGGGACCGCGGGTCACCGCGCAGGTCTCCCTCGCCGGGCGGTTCCTGGTCTACATGCCCTTCGCCTCCAAAGTCGGCGTCTCCCGGAAAATCGAGCAGCGCGACCAGCGCGCCAAACTGCGCGACATGGTGTCGAAGCTCGTCCCCCAGGACTCGGGCGGCTGGATCATCCGCACCGTGGCCGAGGACCTCACCGAGGAGAGCTGCAAGCGGGAGATCGACCACCTGTACGAGCTGTGGAAGAAGATCAAGCGCAAGTCGGGTTCGGTGCGCGCGCCGGCGCTGGTGCAGCGGGAGACCAGCCTCACCCGCGGCATCATCCGCGACCTGTTCAGTTCCAAGGTGGACTCGCTCCTCGTGGACTCGAAGCAGCTCCACCACGAAATCACGACCTACCTGAAGCAGATCGACCCCGGCCTGCTCTCCCGGGTGGCCTTCTACGAAGAGTCCACGCCGCTTTTCGACAAGTACGACATCGAGGCCGAGATCCGGAGCCTGTTCAAGGCGCGGGTGGACCTGCC
>DASSQQ010000140.1:0-3369 GCA_035702425.1 Gemmatimonadales bacterium | reverse complement strand
GGCACGAGATCGCGCAGGTTGAGGTTCTCCTCGAACGCGATGGCCGCGAACTGGTGGATCCTGTCGGTCACCGCCACAGACTACAGCGGACTGTCGCCCCGGCCCGGTGAGGGGCGCGCCCGGCGTCAGCTTTGCGCGACCGGCCCGGGAGCGGGCTTGGCGGGCTCCGCCGCCGGCTGCGGCTTCGCGGCGGGTGCCTTCTTCTCCTCGGCCAGCGTCGCCACGGCCTTGTTCACGCTGCGGATGGCGCCGTACACGCCGCCGATGATCTTCGCCTGCACCTCGCCCACCTTCTTCGTGAGCGCGAGGTTCGGCACGATCGACTCCACCACCTCGATCGGCTTGTGCGCGATCTCCTGGTGCACCTTCTCCACGCTGGTCGTGACCTTCTCGATGACCTCGTTCAGCTTGCCCATCGCTCCTCCTTCCGGAGCCGCGACGCGACCATAACCACGCCGCGGTGGCGTGCCCGGGAACGACGGGGTGTGCGGCCAACTGACACGCCGCGCATCCTGCGCGAAAAATTCGTGCTCCCGATCCGCGCTGCCGTCACGCGGGGAATACCCTCCCGCCGCCGCGGGTCAGTAACCGGGCGGGCGCGTGCCGGGCGCCCGTGCTACCTCCACGCACCGGCGAGCGAGGCGCCATGGACGTCAAGAACAGCAACGAGAAGAGCGTCACCACCGCGGAGTCCACGGCGCAGTCCCAGGCGACGGGCGCATCCAGCGACCTGCTGCTCGGCCGCGGCGTCCGCTTCGAGGGCAAGCTGACCTTCGCGGGCACCGTGCGCATCGACGCGAGCTTCGTCGGCACCATCGTCACCGACGACGTCCTCGTCGTCGGCGAGGGCGCCCGCATCGACGCGAAGATCACCTGCGGCACCATCGTGGTGCATGGCGAGGTGAACGGGAACGTCCAGGCGAAGCGCGGGGTCGAGATCCACGCCGGCGCCAGGGTCCGCGGCGATCTGGAGACGGCGTCGCTGGCGATCGAGAAGGGCGCGTTCTTCCAGGGCGCCTCGAGGATGGAACCGGCGGCGGCCGCCCGGGCAAAGGCCGCGGCGTAGCGGATCCCTAGCGGGGCGCGGGAGCTTCGAGGGCGTAGCTCAGGCTGGCGAAGATCTGCAGGGGCCGGCCCGGAGTGAGGAATTGCTCCACCGGAGCTCCGGGTCGCCTCGGATTGGGCGCGAAGGTGCCGAAGGTGCTGTAGCGCGCATCGAGAAGGTTGCCGAGCTGGATCGACGCGGCCAGCTGGCCCGCCGAAAGGCGGACGCCGCCGTCGGTCGAGAGCCAGGCAGCGAGCATGGGAGCGACGTTCTCCTCGTCGCCGCGCAGGCGCTGCGCCCCCACGAAGGTGCCGGCCAGCCAGAGGGAGAGCCAGCTCCTCGGCTGCAGCTCGATGCCGAGACGCGCGCGATGCCGCGGCACCAGCGGGAACTGGCTGCCTGCGCGGACCGTCTCGGTGCAGGACAGGGCGCCGCAATCGGAGGTCCGCCGCGCGGTGGCGAGCGACACGTCCTCCTCGAAGCGCGCGTCGGTGAGCGCCCAGGTGAGGCTGCCCTCGATCCACCGGGCAGGCCGGAGGCGGAGGTTCGCTTCCACGCCTTGCCGACGCGTCCTGCCGATGTTCTGGAAATACACCCCGACGGTCCCCGCCGGCGAGATGGAGAAGATGTCGTCCGCGACGTCGGTCCGGTACGCGCTGATCTGCCCGGAGAGCCATGGCGCAGGCGCCGAGCGCAACCCGATCTCGTAGTTGACCGCGCGCACCGGCTTCAAGGGCGGGTCCGGAGCGGTGCCCGCCTGCAGCCCCGGGCAGATCGCGGCGGCGCCCGCGCAGGTCAGCTCCAGGAGGGCGGGCGCGCGGAACCCCTGCGAGAGGGAGAGGTAGACGCCGTGCTCGCGCGAAAGGTTGTAGTTCAGGCCGACCAGCGGGTCGAAGCGGCGGAACGCGGGAACACCGCTTGCGTTCTCCCGACCGGGCGCGCTCGGGCTCTCGTCGGCGATGCGGTGGCGGATGAAGTCCCAGCGGCCCGCGGCGGTGACCACCCATTCGTCGTCTTCGCGAAGCGTGCCGCGGGCGATCCGGAAGGTGTCTTGCAGGTAGGCGCCCACCGCATCCTGGAGATCGCGCACCTTCGTGTCCAGATCCTGCGCGCCGAACACGCTCACCTCGACGTCGCTGTGCGCGTATTCGAGGCCGGCGGTGAGCAGGTTCCGCCGTCCGAAGAACGGCGCGGTGCAGTCGAGCTGGACCGTCCCTCCCGCCGAGGCGGTGCGCGAAAGGAGCCTGGTGTTCTCCGCGATCAGGTTCACGTTGAATTGCTCGACGTGCAGCAGCCGCCCGAACCCGTTCGCGGAGAGGGCGAAGCGGTCTCCCAGATCCCGCCGGAAGTTCAGCGTCGCCTGGTCCAGGCGCGGAGCGAAGAAGTCGCCCGCGGTGAAGTTCGCCGCGCGATCGCGGTCCAGCTGCGAGGCAGGCAGCGGACCCGCCTGCGAGATCCGGTTGTCCACGTGCTGGTAGGAGAGGGTGACGTCGGTGCCGTCCGCCCGCAGGCCGAGCTTTCCGAACGCCTTGGAGAGCCGCGCTCCCGACGCTTGCCTCCAGCCGTCCTCCGCCGTCTGCGTCCCGGAGAGGTAGAAGTCGAGCGGGCCCTCCCCCCCGGAGACCGCCCCGCGAATCTTCCGCAGCCCTGAGCTCCCCGCGGAGAGCTCCGCGGACGCGGCGGCACCCTCCTTGCCGCGACGGGTGACGAGCTGGATGGCCCCTGCGAGCGTGTTCCTTCCGAACAGCACCGAGGGGCCCGGGACCACCTCGATCCGCTCGAGGTCCTCGACGGGAAGGAGATCGAAGTTGATCTCCTCGGCGGTGGGCTCGTTGACGCGGACTCCGTCGAGAAACACGCTCACGCCCTGCGGGACGCCGGTGACCGAGGTGGCCTGGAACCCGCGCAGCGAGACGTCCGGCTGGTACGAATTCCCCTGCTCGTCGGAAAGCGACAGCCCCGGCACCTGGCCGGCGATCACCTCGGGCAGGCCCTGAGGTCCGGGCCGCTTCAGCTCCTTCAGCTCGAACACCTGCGCGGCGGCGGGCACGCTGGAGGGCGGAAGCGGCAGCCGGGGCAGCCGCCCGATGACGATGATCTCCTCCGACGCCTCCTTCGGCTTCGTTCCCTCCTGCGCCGGATCCTGCGGCGCGGGCGGATCCGGCTGGGCGGCCGGCGGCCGATCTCCGCCGCCCTGCTCCGCGCGGCCGCCGCGAGGCGCGGCCGCGATCAGCAGGCAGGCGGCGATATGGCGCAATGCCCGCGCTTGCGGTTTCATTCATCCAGGCCTCGCCGCGACCTTACCAGAAGGCCGCCTGCGGGCT
>DASSQQ010000139.1:0-16663 GCA_035702425.1 Gemmatimonadales bacterium | reverse complement strand
CGCCGCGCTCGCCGTCGACCCCGGCCAGGCGCTGGTGTGGGACAACCTCGCGTTCGTGCAGTCGCGGCAGGGCGACGCGGGCGGCGCGATCGATTCCTACTCCCGCGCCATCGCCATCGATCCCACGGAACCGGCGTCGTTTCTGTCGCTGGGGAACGCGTATCAGCGGGCGGGAGAGGCGCGCAGCGCCCGCGACGCCTACGGCAAGGCGCTCGATCTCGACCCCGGACTCGCGGCGGCGTATTTCGGGCGGGCGCAGGCGTCGCTCACCCTGGGCGACACCGCGTCGGCGGTCGCCGATCTCGGCCGGGGACTGGTTTTCGACGCCGGCAACGCGGGGGCCCGCGCCGCGCTGGCGCGGTTCGGCGGGCGCGGCCGCTAGCCGGCGATCGCGATCGCGTCGATCTCCACCCGCGCGCCCTTGGGGAGCGCGGCGGCCTGCACCGTTGAGCGCGCCGGCTTGTGGGTCCCGAAGTGGCGGGCGTAGACCTCGTTCATCGCGGCGAATTCGCCCATGTCGGCGAGGTACACCGTGGTCTTGATGACGCGGTCGAGACCGGAACCGGCGGCGGCGAGAATCGCGATCAGGTTCTTGAAGACCTGCTCGGTCTGCTCCGCCGCCGTCTTTCCCACCATCTCGCCGCTTTTCGGATCGAGCGCGATCTGCCCCGCGGTGAACACCCGGCCATCCACCACGATGGCCTGACTGTAGGGGCCGATCGCCTTGGGCGCGCCGTCGGTGGCGACCACCCCCAACGCGTGAGCCTTGCGCATTAGAACAATCCCTCGATGGTGCCGTCGGGATGCACCCGCATCCGCTCCGCGGACGGCGTCTTGGACAGTCCGGGCATCGTCATGATGTCTCCCGCCAGCGCGACCACGAATCCCGCGCCGGCCGAGGGGAGAATGTCCCGGACGTGGAGTGTGTAGCCGGTCGGCGCGCCCAGCTTGGTCGCGTCGTCGGAGAACGAGTACTGGGTCTTGGCCATGCAAATCGGCGTTTCGCCGAGGCCCAGCTTGGGCAGGAGCTCGAGCGCGCGCTCGGCCGGGGGCGCGAAGGCCACGGAAGCGGCGCCGTAGATCTCGCGCGCGATGGTCTCGATCTTGGTGCGGATCGGCAGCTTGGCGTCGTAGAGGGGCTTGAACTTCGCCTGCTTCTTGTCGAGCACCTTGAGGAGCGCCTCGGCCACGGCGATGCCGCCCTCCCCGCCCTTTTCCCACACTTCGCAGCGGAGAACTTCGACGCCGTCGGCCGCGCAGGCCTCGCGCACCGCCGCGATTTCCTCGTCGGTGTCGGTGATGAAGCGGTTCAACGCCACGATGCAGGGGACGCCGAACTTCTGCACGTTCTGCACGTGACGGCGGAGGTTCAGCACGCCGCGCTGGACCGCGGCGACGTCGGGCGTGCCCAGCTGATCCTTCTTCACCCCGCCGTGCATCTTGAGCGCCCGCACCGTGGCGACCACCACTGCGGCCTCGGGCTGGAGTCCCGCGGCCCGGCACTTGATGTCGAAGAACTTCTCCGCGCCGAGATCGGCGCCGAAGCCGGCCTCGGTCAGCACCAGGTCCGAGAGCCGCAGGGCCAGCTGGGTCGCCATCACCGAATTGCAGCCGTGCGCGATGTTGCCGAAGGGACCGCAATGCACCAGCGCGGGACCGCCCTCGAGGGTCTGCACCAGGTTGGGCTGGAGGGCGTCTTTGAGGAGCAGCGTCATCGCGCCCTGGGCCTTCAGGTCGCTGGCGCGGACGGCCGTCTTCTGCGGAGTGAGGCCGACGATGATCCGGGCGAGCCGCGCCTCGAGGTCGTCGAGCCCGGTGGCCAGCGCCATGATGGCCATGACCTCGGAGCCGGGGATGATAACGAAGCGCTCTTCGCGGGTGGGGCCGCCGTTCAAACCGCCCAGGCCGACGATGATGCTGCGCAGGGCGCGGTCGTTCATGTCGATGGTGCGGGGCCAGGTGATGCGCCGGGTGTCGAGCCCGAGGGCGTTGCCGTGGTGAAGGTGCGCGTCCAGCATGGCCGAGAGCAGGTTGTGCGCCGAGGAGATGGCGTGGAAGTCGCCCGTGAAATGGAGGTTGATGTCCTCCATCGGCACCACCTGGGCGTAGCCGCCTCCCGCCGCTCCACCTTTCACGCCGAAGACCGGGCCCAGCGACGGCTCCCGGATGCAGAGGATCACGTTCTTCTTGAGCTTGCGCAGCGCCTGGGTGAGGCCGACGGTGACCGTGGATTTCCCTTCGCCCGCGGGCGTGGGATTGATGCCCGTGATCAGGACCAGCCGGCCTTTCGGCTTCCGCCGCGCGATGGCGGTGAGCGAAATCTTCGCCTTGTACTTGCCGTAGAGCTCGACCTCGTCGTCAGCCAGGCCCAGCTCCCGGGCCACGTCGGCGATGGGGCGCGGCTTCGCGGCCTGCGCGATCTCGATGTCGGTCGGCACTTTCACGGCGGTGGTCACGATGCGGATGCCTCCTCAACCAGCGAGAGTTCGATGCGGGCGCCGAAGCAGCGCCGGGCGTTGGCGGCGACGGCGGCTTCGAGGATCTCCGGCGCTTCTCCGCGCGCCCGCGCCAGGGCCTCCAGGGTCAGCCGGGTGAACGCCGGCTCGTTGCGCGAGCCGCGATGCGGCACCGGCGCGAGAAAGGGCGCGTCGGTCTCCACCAGCAGACGGTTGGACGGCAAGGCGGAGAGCGGCACCTCCGGCTTCCAGTTCTTGAAGGTGATCATGCCGCTCAGGGAAAAATAGGCGCCGAGGTCCATTCCCGCGTCGAAGAGGGCGCGGTCGCCCGTGAAAGAATGCAACACCAGGGCCGGGGCCCGGCGGGCCCCGTTACGGAGCGCCGCGGCGACGTCGGCGTCGGCCTCGCGCGCGTGCACCACCACCGGTTTCCCGGTCTCCTCGGCGAGGGCCAAGTGGGCCTCGAAGGCGCGGCGCTGCGCGGCGCGCGGCGAATGATCGTAGTGATAGTCGAGCCCGGTCTCCCCCACCGCGACCACTTCCTCCCGCCGGAGCAGATCCCGCACCGCGCGCTCCGCCGCCTGGGACCAGTCCTTCGCTTCGTGGGGATGCAAGCCGGCCGTGGCGGAAAGGCCCGGCGTCTCCCGCGCGATCGCCGCCGCGCGCTCACTGGTCTCGACCGACGCGCCCACCACCACCACGTGCCCTACCCCCGCGCGACGGGCGCGGGCCAGGACCGCCCGGCGGTCGGCGTCGAAAGCCGGGTCCGCGAGGTGGCAGTGGGTGTCGACCAGCACGTCACACGGCGGCTTTCACGCGGCCCGGCTTGGACGCGGCCGGCGCGGCGGGCGGCGTCGGGGCCTGGCTCCCGTACGCGCGTGCCCCGCGGGCGTCCTCTCCCGGCCACCGCTTGTCGATGTAGAGCAGCACCGGCGCGGCGATGTAAATGGACGAGAAGGTGCCGGTGAAGATCGCGAAGGTCATCACCAGCGCGAAGGGCCGGATCACCTCGCCCGCGAAAATCACCAGCGCGAGGGTGGTCGCCATCGCGGTGCCGTGAGTCAGGATCGACCGCGGCAGAGTCTCGTTGATCGAGAGGTTCAGGATCTCGTAGAGGTTCTGGCGCCGGAACTTGCGCAGATTCTCGCGCACCCGGTCGAAGATGATGATGGTGTCGTTCAGCGAGTATCCCACCATCAGCAGCACCGCCGCCACCACGGTGAGCGACACCTCGAGGTTGGCGTACCGGATGAACGCGATGGTGGTGGCGATGTCGTGCACGGTGGCGAGCACCGCCGCGAGCCCGAACCGCCACTCGAACCGGTACGCCAGGTACGCGAGGGTCACGAAGAACGAGAAGAAGATCGCGAGGAACGCCTTCCCCTGCAGCTCGCGCCCCACCTTCGGCCCCACCGCCTCGGTATGGAGAATGCGGTACTGCCCCTGGCCCAACCCTCCGCTGAGCGCGCGGTCCACCGCGGCGGCGGTGGCCTGGGTGCCGCCCCCGGGGGTGTTCGCCGCCTCGCCCAGCCGGGCCCGGATCACCCACGAGGTGGGCGATCCGAAGTTCTGGATCTCGGCGCCGGTGAACCCCGCGGAATCGAGCACGCTGCGGAGGCGGTCGATGGTCGAGGGCCGGCTGGTCTCGAACTGGATCATGGTGCCGCCGGTGAACTCGATGCTGTAGTTCAACCCCCGGATGCCGAGCAGGATGAACCCGGGCACGATGACGAGCGCGGTGAGCCCGTAGGCCCAGCGGCGCCACTTGATGAAATCGTAGTTGGCGTTGGCGAAGAGTCGCAGCATCAGACGCTCAGGGAGGTCATGGTGGGCCGCTGGCGGAGCCAGATCATGTAGAAGGTGCGCACGACGAACACCGCCGTGATCATCGACGCGCCGATGCCGATGAGCAGCGAGATCGCGAAGCCCTGCACCGGGCCCGTGCCCACGAGATAGAGAATGAAGGCGGTGAGCGCGGTGGCCACGTTCGAATCCACGATCGCGCTCATGGCGTGCTTGAATCCCTCGTCCACCGAGAGCCGCACCGACTTGCCGTGCTGCAGCTCCTCCCGGATCCGCTCGAAAATCAGCACGTTCGCGTCCACCGCGATCGCCACCGAGAGCGCGAAGCCCGCCATCCCCGGCAGGGTGAGCGTGAAACCGAAGGCGGTGAGGCCCGCGAGGGTGAACACCACGTAGAAGCCGAGCGCCGCCACCGCGAGCACGCCGGAGAGCCGGTAGTACCCGATCATGATGACGATCACCAGCGCCACGCCCACCAGTCCGGCGGTGACGCCGTGCCGAATGGAGTCCGAGCCGAGCGACGGCGTGAGCGCTTCCTCGTCCACGATGGTGAGCGGCGCGGGAAGCGCGCCGGCGCGGAGCACCAGCGCGAGGTCGTTCGCCTCCGCCAGCGGCTTGGCGCCCAGCTCGATCTGGCCGTGCGACCCGATCTGTCCCCGGATCACCGGCGGCTGGCCCTGCACCCGGCCGTCCAGGATGATGGCCATGAAGTCGTTCACGTGGCGGCCGGTCTGCTCCGAGAAAATGCGGCCCCCGTGGCGCGAGAGCACGAAGTCCACCACCGACTGGTTGGTGAGCTGGTCGCGCCGGGCGGTCGCCTTCTCCAGCTCTTCACCGGTGATGATGGGCTTGTCCTCGACCGCGTAGAACGCGCGGTAAGCCTTGGCGCCCCGGCTCTCCACCTCCGACGACCACCGGATCTCGATCCCCCGCGGCATCGCGCGCGCCGCGTCGGGCAGCTTGAGCAGGCTGTCCACCAGCGGAACCTGCTCTTCGGGCACGTAGAACTCGCCCGGGATCTGTCCCGGGACGACGATGCTGGCGAGGATGCCCGGGGTGTTGAGCGCCGCCGTGTCCTTCGCCGCCTTGCCCTTCTTGGTCGTGTCCTGGCCGAAGAGCTGCTGCACCGCGGCGACCGGCGCGGCGCCGGGCGCCTTCACCCCGGCGTGCTTCAGCGCCTCGTCGATCTGGGGGAGCGCGGCGCGGAACAGGTTCTTCATGTCCACGATGCGGAACTCGAGGAAGGCGTTCTCCTGCACCAGCTGCTTGGCACGGGCGTTGTCGCTCTCCCCCGGCAGATCCACCAGCAGGCGGGAGGTCCCCACCAGCTGCACCGTCTCCTCGCCGCCGTAGACCTCATCGAGCCGGGCGCGCACCGGCCGGAGGGCCCGCTGGATCGCGTCCGCGGGATCGGCCACCGGGCCCTTGCTCTGGTCCACTTCCAGCGCGAGGTGGATGCCCCCCGAGAGGTCGAGCCCCAGGTGAATCGGCACCCGGCGGGTGACCGTGTCCTTCATCTGTCCGGTGGTGGCGTCGCGGACCCGCACTTTCTCGTTCCGCGGAATGATGCTCGCGACCGCGAGCACGAAGAGAATCCCGGTGATGATCAGCCGCGAGCGAATCGAGTTCATGGCGCTTCCTGAAGTTTGAGACTGGCCTCGGCCGAGCGCGCGTCCTCCGCGAGCTGTTCCACCAGCGCCTCGCGCGAGGGAAAGGTCCGCACCTCCCGCAGCCGCCGGACCCATTCGACGGTGATGGTCCGGCCGTACAGGTCGCCGTCGAAATCGAACAGATGCACTTCCAACCCCCTCGCCTCCACGCCGAAGGTGGGCCGCGGGCCCTGATTCATCATTCCGCCCACCCGGCCCTCCTCACCCTTTCCCCTTCCGGCGCCTTTCACCCACACCGCGTAGACGCCGTCGGGCGGCAGAAGCTTGCGCGGATCGGCCGGCGCCAGATTCGCCGTCGGCACACCGATGGTACGGCCCCGCCCCGCTCCCCGCTGTACTTCGGCCGTCACGCTGTAACGCCGCCCCAGCCACCCCGCGGCGGCGTCGAGATTCCCGTGCGCCACAGCGGTCCGCACCAGGGTGGACGAAATCGCCTGGCCCCGCTCATCCAGCACCGGCGCCACCGCGTCCACCCGGAACCCATCGGCCTCCCCCAGCCGCCGCACCGTCTCCAGGTCCCCGGAGCGGCCGCGGCCGAAGCCGTGATCGTGTCCCAACACCAGCTCCGCCAGCTCGAAGCGGTCGCGCAGGATCTCCCGCACGAACTCCTCGGGCGCGAGCCGGGCCAGCTCCGGCGTGAACTCGAGCACCGCCACCCGGTCCGCGTCGGTCTCCGCGAGGAGGGCCCGCTTCTCGGCCGCGGTGCTGAGCAGCCGCGGCGCCGCGCCCGGATTCACCACCTCGAGCGGGTGGGGCTCGAAGGTCACCACCAGACTCTCGAGCCCCCGCTCCCGCGCCCGGCGCACGATCTCGGCGATCACCGCCTGGTGCCCGCGGTGCAGGCCGTCGAAGGAGCCGACCGTCACGACGGTGCCGGTCATGCGTCGGTCAGCACCACCCGCGGCTTGAGCAGGTCGCCTTCCCGCTCCGCCACGGCGATCAGCGTTCCGCCGAAAAAGAGGGCGACGCTTCCCTCCTGCCCCTTCCCGGCTTCCGCCACCGGCCGCCCGTGCGCCACCGCGTCCCGCTCCGGCGCCGCGAGCTCCCGGCGTGGAAGGTCGCGCACCAGCATCGCCGGATCGCCGAGCGCGTCGGCCGAGAGCGCCTCCGGCGCGATCGCTTCCTCGAGGCGGTACGGACCCACCCTGGTCCGCGCCAGCGACGCGAGGTGCGCGCCGCATCCCAGACTTTCTCCCAGGTCGCGCGCCAGCGACCGCAGGTAGGTGCCCGCGCCCACGGTGGCGCGAAATCCCGCGTCCGGCAGCGCGAACTCCGTGAGCTCGAGCGCCCGAATCTCGACCCGCCGCGACGCGAGGTCCACGCTTTCGCCGCGCCGCGCCCGGCGGTAGGCCCGCTCTCCGCCAACCTTCACCGCGGAGAAGGCCGGAGGCCGCTGCTCGTACCCCCCGACGAAGCCGGCGAGTGCCCGCGCGACCGTGGCGCGATCGAGGGTCCGCCATCCTTCCGACCCGCCGGTCTCCCGGCCGGTGGCGTCGTCCGTGGACGTCGTGACGCCGAGCCGGATCACGCCCTCATACTCCTTCTCCCAGTCGGCCGCGAAGGGGGCGAGCCGGGTCGCCCGGCCGACGATCAGCACCAGCACGCCCGCCGCGAAAGGGTCGAGCGTGCCCAGATGTCCCACCCGCTCGGTGCCCAGGGCGCGGCGCGCCAGGTCCACCACGTCGTGCGACGTCGGTCCCGCGGGCTTCCGCACCGCGGCCACGCCGGAGGGACTGCGGTCCGGCGTCAGTCGCCGCCCTCTTTCAGGTCCTTCAGGACCCGGTCGATCCGCTGCGCGTGCTCCAGTCCGCGGTCCAGCACGAATGCGATCTCGGGGCTGGTGCGGAGGGTCAGCTCCTTGGACAGCTGGGCGCGCAGGTACCGCGCCGCGCTGGCCAGGCCTTCGAGACTCCGCTCCTTCTCCTCGTCCGTTCCCATCACGCTCACCCGGACCCGCGCGTGGGTGAGGTCGGGCGACACCTCGACCCCGGTCACGGTCACGAACCCGATCCGCGGATCGCGCACCCCGGCGGTGAGGAACGCGGCCACCGTCTCCCGCACCAGCTCCGCGACCCGCTCCGGGCGGTGACTGGGACGCCGTTTCGATCTCACAGCCAGCTGGTGCTGCGGTCCACCACCCGCGCCTCCGCCGCGCCTTCGACCAGCCGGTCCACCTCCCGCAGCACCTCTTCGGCGTGGCGGCGGTCGGTGGTGACGAGGCACGCCGAGAGCTCGGCCCGCTGCCACAAATCCTGATGCGCGGTCTCGGCCGCCGAAACGTTGAACCGCTGGTGCATCCGGTCTTTCAGGCTCCGCAGCACGTGGCGCTTGTCCTTGAGCGAGTGGGCGGCGGGGAGATGCAGCTCCCAGGTCATGAGCGCCACGACCACGGCGTCACTCGCCCTTCGCGCCGCTCTTCGCGTCCAGGGTGCGGGCGACTTCCTCCACGCGGTAGGCTTCGATCAGGTCCCCGACCTTTACGTCGTTGAAGTTCTCGACACCGATGCCGCACTCGAAGCCCTCCCGCACCTCGCGCACGTCGTCCTTGAAGCGCTTGAGCGACGCCAGCGTCCCGTCGTACACCGCGACGCCGTCGCGGATCACCCGCACCTTCCCGGTGCGCGGAATGATCCCGTTCCGCACGAAGGAGCCGGCGATGGTGCCGACCTTCGCGATCTTGAAGATCTGCCGCACTTCCGCCTCACCCACCACCACTTCCTTCTTGTCGGGGGCGAGGAGGCCTTCCATCGCGGCCTTCACCTCTTCGACCGCCTCGTAAATGATGCGGTAGGTGCGGATCTCCACCCGCTCCCGCTCCGCCGAGGCGCGCGCGTTGGAGTCGGGGCGCACGTGGAACCCGATGATGATGGCGTTCGAGGCCTTGGCGAGCAGCACGTCGGAATCGGTGATGGCGCCCACGCCGCGGTGCACCACCTCGACCTTCACTTCGGTGGTGGAGAGCTGGCCCAGCGCGTCGGCGAGCGCCTCCGCGGGACCGCCCTGGTCCGCCTTGATGATGATCTTGAGCGACGCGGCGCCGCCGTCGACCCGCTCCGCCATGAAGTCCTCGAGGGTCTTCACCCGGCCGCTGCGGCGGTGCTGCGCCTCGCGCTCCAGCCGCTGGCGCTTCTGCGCGATCTCGCGCGTGGCCGCGGCGTCCGCCATCACCTGGAAGGCGTCGCCCGCCTCGGGCACGCCCTCGAAGCCCAGGATCTGCACCGGCGCCGACGGACCGGCGGCGGCCACCGAGCCGCCGCGCTCGTCGTACATGGCCCGCACCCGACCCGAGTACTGCCCGCAGATGAAGTCGTCGCCGACCTTGAGCGTGCCGTTGCGCACCAGAATGGTGGCGAGGGGGCCCTTGCCCGGATCCAGCGTCGCTTCGAGCACCGTGCCCTGCGCGTGGCGATCGGGGTTGGCCTTGAGGTCGAGCAGCTCCGCCTGCAGCAGGATCTGATCGAGGAGCTGGTCCACGCCGGTGCCCTTCTTGGCCGAGATCGGCGTGGCGAGGGTGGTGCCGCCGAACTCCTCGAGCACCACTCCGTGCGCGAGGAGATCCTGCTTCACCTTCTGCACGTTGGCCGTGGGCAGGTCGATCTTGTTGATCGCGACCACGATCGGCACGCCGGCGTTCTTGGCGTGCGAGATCGCCTCGATGGTCTGGGGCATGATCGCGTCGTCCGCGGCCACCACCAGCACCACGATGTCCGTCACCTGCGCGCCGCGGGCGCGCATCGCGGTGAACGCCTCGTGGCCCGGGGTGTCGAGGAAGGTGACCGAGCGCCCGTCCTTCAGCGTCACCTGGTAGGCGCCGATGTGCTGGGTGATGCCGCCCGCCTCCCCGGCGACCACGTTGGCCTTCCGGATGTAGTCGAGCAGCGAGGTCTTGCCGTGGTCCACGTGACCCATCACCGTCACCACCGGCGGCCGCCCCTTCAGCTCGGCCTCGGTATCCTTCGCCTCCTCGGTGCCCGCCGCCTCGACGTAGCCTTCCTCGCGCACCGCCTGGAATCCGAACGCGGACGCGATCAGCTCGATCATGTCGAAGTCCAGGCGCTGGTTGATGGTCACCATCTGCCCCAGCTCCTTGAAGGCGAAGGTGACGATCTGGGTCGGCGGGACTTTGAGGATGTTGGCGAGCTCGGAGACCGTGATGAACTCGGTCACCCGGACCAGCGTCTTCTCGCGCTCCTTCTCCTCGCGCCGCTGCTGCTCCTGGAGGTCGCGGTAGCTCGGGCCCTCCTCGCGGCGGTGCACGCCCTTGCGGCCCACCGGCCCCTTGATGGACGCGAGGGTGCGCGAGATGTTCTGCGCCACCGCCTCCTGGTCCACGGACTTCTTCCCTTTCTTGCGCTTCTTGCCCTTTTCCCGGCGGCGCTCCTCGAGCCCGCCCGCGCCCGGCGCGGCCGAGGCGATGGGACGGGGCGGCACCGCGCTCCCCGGCGCCGCGGAAGCGACCGGCTTGGGACGCACCGGCGTCGGAATGAACGGACGCGGCGGCGGCGCGCTGGGGAAATCCCGCGCGCTCGGCGGACGGGACACCGGTGCCTCCACCGGGGCCTCGGGCGCGGCCGTGGCGCTCGCTTCGACCGGCGCGGCCGGCACGTCGCGGAAGAGCTGGGCGGCCCGTTCTTCCAGGGACGCGGCGGGCTTTTCTTCCTCCAGCGCCTTCGCGGCCTCGAAGGCCTGCCGCGCCTTGGCCTCGATCTCGGCCTGTTTCTGGGCTTCGACGGCGGCTTCGGCCTCGGCGGCCGCGACTTCCGCCGCGGTGCGGCGCCGGCGCTTGGGCCGCGCCTCCACCGGGGCGGCGGCCACCGCCTCGGTCTTCACCGCGCGGCGCCGCTTGGGCGCCGCCGCGGGCTCCTTCTGCTTGCGCTTGTCGCGCTCCCAGCGGGCGCGCATCAGCGCCACCTGCTCGTCCTTCAGGGGCGAGAGGTGACTGCGCACGAAGATGTCCATCTCCTTGAGCATGCCCATCAGCTGCTCCGAGGAGACTCCGAATTCCGCCGCCAGCTCATGAATCCGCGTAGTCGCCACTCACTCCTCCAAAGCCTGCATCATTCCCCGGGCGAGGGCGCGATCGCTCACGCCCACCGCCTGCACCGGCGGCCGTCCCAGGCCCGCCCCCAACACACCGGCCGCCGGGCCCCGGAGCACCGGGATTCCCCGTGCCACCGCCAGCCGCTCGACCTTGTCCCGCGTCCGCTCGGTCGCGTCTCCCGCGACCACCACGCACGCCAGCTCGTCGCGCTGCAGTCCGGCCCGCACCCCGGACACCCCCACCACCACACTGCGCGCCCGGAGCCCGAGCCCCAGATAGCGCGCCAGCACGTCGCTCACGCCGCGGCGGGCGCCGGTGGGGGCGGCTCTTCCGCTCCGGCGTCGGGCGACTCGTCCTCGCCGCCCTCGTCGGTCAGCTCGGTGAGGAAGCCCATCAGCTTGTCCGCGAGCTCCGGCGTGATCCCCGCGATCTTCAGCACGTCCTCGCGCTCCAGGTCGAGGATGTCCTGCAGCGTCTTCTTGCCTCCCTGTTCCAGCACCGCCACGAGCTCCGGCGAGAGCCCCTTCAGCTCGGTGAGCGCGACCTTGGTCGCCTGCTCCTCTTCCGAGGTGGGCAGCGGAGCGAAGAGCGGTCCTTCGCCGCCGCGCTCCAGCCATTCGCGGCTCGAGTAGAGATCGATCTTCCAGCCCGTGAGCTCGGAGGCCAGACGCACGTTCTGCCCGTTGCGCCCGATGGCGAGCGAGAGCTGATCCTCGTCCACGATCGCCTGAATGGTCTTGGTATCGGGATCGGAGAACACGCGGGCCACCCGCGCCGGCGCGAGCGACAGCTTCGCGAAGCGCTCCGGATCCGGCGACCAGGGCACGATGTCGATCCGCTCCCCGCCCAGCTCGTTCACCACGGCCTGGACCCGCGATCCCTTCATGCCGACGCAGGCGCCCACCGGATCGATGGCGTCGTCCCGCGAGGCGACCGCGATCTTGGTCCGGCTCCCCGCTTCCCGCGCCGAGGCGCGGATGTCCACGATCCCCTGCTGGATCTCGGGGACCTCGAGCTTGAAGAGCGCCTTCACGAAGAGCGGATCGCCGCGGGAGAGAATGAGCCGCGGGCCCTTGGGCGTCTCCTCGATACGCTTCAGGACGGCGCGAATGGTGTCGCCCTGATGGAAATGCTCGCGGTGGTTCTGCTCGCGGTAGGGGATGATCGCCTCGGCTTCGCGGAACTTGGCGAGCATCACCACGATCTTGCCGCGCTCGATCTGCTGGACTTCACCGGGGAGGAGATCGCCCACCTTGTCGGCGAACTCTTCGCGGATCCGGGTGCGCTCACCTTCGCGAACCCGCTGGATGATGCGCTGTTTCGCGGCCTGCACCGCCATCCGCCCGAACTGCTCGAAGGGGACTTCCTCCTCCAGCACGTCGCCGGGCTGGAAGGCTTCGTCCTCGAACCGCGCTTCCTCGAGCGAGATCTGGGTGCCCGGATCCTCGACGGCTTCGACCACGGTCTTGAGCACCACCACCCGGATCGTGCCCTTCATTTCATCGATGCCGATCTCGGAGCGCACGTTCGGTCCGTAGCGCTTCACCAGCGCGGCATGCAGACCGTCCTTCAGCAGATCGATGAGCGCCGAGCGGTCCAGCTGCTTGGAGCTGGTCAACTCGCGGATCGCCGCTACAACGTCGGTGGTATTCGCCATTGGGACCTCAAAAGCAGTCGTCAGTCATCAGTCGTCAGCCGTCAGTGCGCCCATCCCCAATCCCGACTCCCGAATCCCGGCCTTTACCAGTCCACCGCGAGCCGCGCGTCGCGGATCTCGGCGAGCGGCACCGGCCGCGGCCCTCCCCCCTGCGGGGCGAGCACCACGGTCCGCTCGTCCGGGACCGAAACGATCCGGGCCCGCACCCGGCCTAGGCCGGGGAGTTTCGCGTTGACGTCCCGGCCCACGAAACGGACCCAGTGCTGGTGCCACTTGAGGGGCCGTTCCATTCCCGGGCTCGAGACTTCGAGGACGTACTGGGCGCCGACGGGATGGTCGGCGTCCAGCCACGCCTCGAGGGCCCGGCTCGCGCGCGCGCAGTCATCCACGCTCACGCGGCGGGGCGGATCCCCGGGCGGCCAGTCGATGCGCACTTGAACCAGCGGACGGTTCGCGGTGCCGCCAATCCTGAGGTCGGCCAACTCGAACCCGAGTGCCTCGACCCGGACCCGGACGGCGTCCAAGAGGCTGTCGGTCAGCATAGGGAAAAAAAAGCGCGGGCCGAACTTCGCCCGCTGACGGAGGGGAATGTACCCCGAGCTATGGCGTTGTCAAGTCAGAGGTTGGCCGAGGTAGGCCACCATCCGGCCGTCCCGTCCCTGGGATCCGCGATGAGAGTAGAACCGCTCCCGGTCGTGGGCACTGCACCACGGCGACACGCTCACCGAACCGACGCCGAGCTCCGCGGCCTGCCCCGCGAGCACCGCGCGGAGATCCACGTGGGTCGGCACGCCGGGATCCACGCCGGTGAGCTTCGCGGCAACTTCAGAACCTACTTCATAGCAGGTGCCGCAAACACCGACGCCACAATGCATTACGATGTCGTGAGAAACAGCGTGAGTGTGCTGCTTCAGGACTTCGACTCCGCGTTCCAGGACCCGGCCGGCCACGCCCCGCCAGCCCGCGTGCAGCAGCGCCATCACTCCGCGACTCGGCACCGCGAGGTAGACCGGAATGCAGTCGGCGACCGTGACGGTGAGGAGCACGCCCTTCGCGGACGTGGCGTGCCCGTCCACCCCGTCGTGGATCACCCAGCCCTCGCCCGCCGATTCGTGCCAGCGGACGCGGGCGCCGTGCACCTGGTGGGCGAGCACCACCGTCGGAAAGCGGCCATCGAACGCGGTACGGAAGGCCCGCCACCGCGTCATCACCTGGCCCACCGGCTCCTCGCTCCAGAGCCCGAGGCTGAACCCGTGGCCACGCGTGGTCACGCCCGCGACCACTCCGTACCGCTCGGCCCATTCCGTGAGCTCCATCCGGGGAACGGCGGAATCGCCCACGGAGATTTCGCGGAGGGAAGTCGTCCGCCTCAAGTCGTACGTCATGGGACTCAGCGTCGTGGCCCCGGGGTGTCTTCCACGCGTTCGATCCTGGCGCCGAGGGCCCGCAACCGCTCGTCGATCCGTTCGTAGCCGCGCTCGATCTGGCCGATGTTGTGGATCACCGAGTCGCCGTCCGCGGCGAGGGCGGCGAGGAGCATCGCCATTCCGGCCCGGATGTCGGGGCTCTCCACCACCTGGCCCCGGAGCGCCGACGGACCCGCGATCACCGCGCGGTGCGGATCGCAGAGCACGATCCGCGCCCCCATCCCGATCAGTTTGTCCACGAAGAACAGGCGCGACTCGAAAAGCTTCTCGAACACCAGGAGCAGGCCTTCACATTGGGACGCCGCGACGATCGCGATGGACATCAGGTCGGCGGGAAAGGCCGGCCAGGGCCCATCCTCGAGCTTGGGCACGTGTCCCCCCAGGTCGGGCCGGATGCGGCGCTCCTGGTCGGCGTCCACCACGAGCTGGGTGCCCGAGACCCGTGGCCGCACCCCCAGGCGGTCGAAGGCGAGGAGGGTGCTCCGCAGATCGTCGGGGCGCACGCCGTCGATGGTAATCGCCCCGTTGGTGACGGCGGCGAGCCCGATGAACGAACCGACCTCGATGTGATCCGGCCCCACGGTGTGGGCGGCGGCGCGGAGCGGGCCCCCGCCCTGTACCGTCAGGGTGTTGCTCCCGATGCCTTCGATGTGCGCGCCCATCGCCACCAGGAAGCGGGCCAGGTCCTGGACGTGCGGCTCGGAGGCGGCGTTCCGGAGGATGGTGGTCCCCTTGGCCGCCGCCGCGGCCATCAGCGCGTTTTCGGTGCCGGTGACGCTGGGCTCGTCCAGGAAGATGTCCGCGCCCCTCAGCCCTTTGGTCTCGAGCGCGTAGCGGTCCCCCACGGTGACCGTGGCGCCCAGGTGCTCGAGCGCGAGGAAGTGGGTGTCTACCCGGCGCCGGCCGATCACGTCGCCGCCGGGAGGCGGCAGGGTGACCGATCCGAACCGCGCCAGCATCGGCCCCGCGAGCAGGATCGACGCGCGGATCCGGGCGCAGAGCGCGGGATCGAGGGGACGCGCCGACGCCTGGCGCGGATCGATCTCGACCGTGTGATCGTCGGCCCAGCGGACGCCGGCGCCGAGGTGCTCGAGCAGCTGAGCCATGGTCTCCACGTCGCGGATGCGCGGCACGTTGGAGATGCGGCACGGACCGTCGGCGAGGAGGGTGGCGGCGAGGATCGGCAGCGCGGCGTTTTTGTTTCCGGCGGGGCGGATAGTCCCCTTGAGGGCGCGGCCGCCCGAAACGCGGAACGTCGGAGCCATGGAACGGGGAAGCTACGGCGCGGCTTGCGTTGGCGTCAAGCGCGCGGCTACGTTCGCGCCGCCCCGGATTGACGGCGGGCCCCTCGTCCGCCGAGCTTACGGGGTTCCCGGCGAGCGGAGGGCCGATGCCGATCTGGGTGGGGGTGGTGAGTGCCCTGAGTCTCGCGGTGCTGGCGCTGTGCGCGCTCGCCATCGCGGCGATCTCGCTCGCCGCGGCGCAGCGGGCCGGCAAATTTCTCGCGCTCTTCGAAGCGCTCGCGACCCCGGCGGTGGGCGACGCCCGCAGCCTGATCGCGACGGTGCGCGGAGAGGTCGAAGGGATCGTCGGCACCTCGAAGGACCTGCGGGCGCGGGTGCTCCGCGCGGCGGACGCGGCCGAAGTCAGGCTGGGCGACCTCGAGGCCCTGCTCGACGTCATTCAGGAAGAGGTGGAGAGCACCACCATCGATCTCGCCGCCACCTTCCGGGACCTGCGGCGGGGCGCGAATCTCGTGGAGTGGGGTAAGAAGGTGCTGGCGCGCCCCAAGAGGAAGAAAGGGCGGAAACGCTGAACCGCTGGGCCACCATCGCGGTGCTGGTCGTCCTGGCCCTGGTGCTCTTCCCTTCCACCGCCCACGCCTGGACGCCGGGCACCCACATCTACCTCGGTGAATCGGTGCTGGCCAACCTGCACCAGCTCCCCGCCGCCGTCGCCGATTATCTCCGCGCCTTTCCGTACGATTTCCTGTACGGCAACATCGCCGCCGACACCTCGCTCGCCAAGAAGTACGCGCCGGTGGGCCGCCATTGTCACGCCTGGCACGTGGGTCAGGAGATCTACGACCTGGCCCACACCGACGCCCTGCGCGCCTTCGGGCTGGGCTACCTCTCCCACCTCGCGGCCGACGCGGTGGCCCACAACTACTTCGTGCCCCGCCAGCTGGTGCTCACGTCCAGCACTGCCGCCATCGGCCATTCCTACTGGGAGAGCCGGTTCGAGACCCACCTGGGAGACGCCTACGCCAGGACCGCGAAGGAAGTGATCCTCCAGGACCACCTGTCGAGCGACTCCCACCTGGACGGGATTCTCTCGCCCACGCTGTTCAGCGTCCGCACCAGCCGGCGCCTCTTCCGCGGCATGGTGCACCTGACCGAAAGCCAGAGCTGGCAGTTCGCGTTCCAGATCATCCTCGAGAACAGCCGTTGGGACCTGCCCGACGCGGACGTGGAGCGCCACATGGCGCTGGCCTTCGAGTACGTGATGGAGTCGCTGGGCGTGAAGGATTCGGCGGCCCGGCGGCTCGATCCCGCCGGGGAACAGGCGCTCTCGCTCGCCAAGCGGATGCGGCGGCAGGCCCTGCAGGA
>DASSQQ010000138.1:0-12651 GCA_035702425.1 Gemmatimonadales bacterium | reverse complement strand
GCCGGGCGCCGGCCGGAGGCCGGCGCCCGTTTCATGCCGTAACCAATCTACGGGTCCAGCTCGAGAAGCGCGAAGGTGCCCGGCAACACCGGCCGGCGCGGCCGCGGGCGTTCCGCGGTGGGCGCGGGCGCCGGCCCGAACTCCGCGGTCACCGTGAAGAGGCGGTGGGTCTTCAAATCCACTTCCATGGTGCGGGCGCCGGGCTTGGTCGTGGCGTTCCCCACCACGGTGTACTTGTCGGGCGTGTCCTCGTGGACCACCGTGATGGTCCCGTCCCCGTTGGACGCGAAGGCGAGCCCGGTGCCCGCATCGAACCGGCAGGCGTCGATGCCCATCCCGATCGGCACGCTCGCCACCACCTTCCCCGCCACCGCGTCCGAGATCGCCATCACCTGATTGTGGCACCCGCTGAAGAGCCGGTGATGCTCGCGGTCGATCGCGAGCCCGCTCGGCGACTGGCAGGGCGCGAGCGGCCAGCGGCGCGTCACCTTCATCGCCGCCGCGTCGATCTCCACGATTTCACTCTTGTCTTCGATGTTGACGTAGAGCTTGCCGTCGCCCGCGGAGACGCCGAACTCCGGCCCGCCGCCCAGGTCGATGTTGCCGACCAGCTTCCCGGTCGCCGCGTCCAGCGCGGAGGAGGAGTTGGCGTCGCCGTTGAAGGTGAAGATCCGCCTGGTCGCGGGGTCGTAGAGCACCGCGTCATCGTCCACCGCGGCGGTGGTGCGGCCCAGCACCTTGAGGGTCTTCAAGTCGAACATCGTCACCGCGCTGTCGGCGCCGGAGGTGGCGAAGCCGTGGCCGGTCTCGTAGGAAAAGGCGATGCCGTGCGCGCGGTTCAGGCCCGGGATCTCGCCCAGGAGCTTGCCGCTCTCGGGGTCGATCACCATCACCCGGTCCTGCCGGGCGACGAAGAGCCGGTGCCCCACGGTGTCGAGCGCGAGGTAGTCCCACCCGCCGTCGCCGCCGAGGGTGAACGTCTTGGTGACGTGGTACGACTGCGCGGTCGCGGGAGACGCGACGCCGGCGAGCGCCGCGCCGAGCGCGAGAAGGCGGAACACGCGGTTCATGGAAGTCCTCCGAAGACTTCGGGACCAGGTAAGAAGCGAGTCGGGGAAGGTAACGGGACGAACCTTACGGGATGCTGACAGTCGGACGGGCCGTTCCCGCCCGGCACGGGCCGGGGGGGACGACTGGACAGGGGCAGGCGCCCAGGCCAGAATGAAGCTTCCCCGAACCGGAGCACCTGCCATGAAGGTCCGTAACACTGTGGTCGCACTGGCGCTGGCCGCCCTGCCGCGCCTGCTCGCGGCCCAGGCCGCAGCGGCCGCCCCCGCCGCCCCGGCCTCGACGTCCCCGGTGGCCGACGCGTTTCGTCAGCAGGAACAGCGGCAGGCCAGGAACCTGGTCGCCGCCGCGGAGGTGATGCCGGCCGAGAAGTTCAACTACCGGCCGACGCCGGCGCAAATGAGCTGGGCGATGATTCAGACCCACCTCGCCGAGGGCAACGATCTGTTCTGCAGCAAGATCGGCGGCGTGGCGGCCCCCAAGCGCACCCCGGTGGACACCACCGCGAGCAAGGATCAGCTGGTGGCGCGGCTGAAGGAGACCTTCGCCTTCTGCGACACCGCGCTGGCCAAGCTCGACGACTCCAAGCTCGCCGAGCCGCTCAACCTGGGCTTCGGGCCGAACCCCTTCTCCCGCGCGTTCACCATCATGATCACGGTGGGCGATTGGCAGGATCACTACAGCCAGGAGTCGAACTACCTGCGCCTGAACGGGCTGCTGCCGCCCACGGCGCGCCGGGGCATGTAAGCGCCGGTTAGTCCAGTGCCTTCCGCCGCCGGACCGGCGGTCCGCGTGCTGATCGCGGACGACGACCGCACCACCGCGCAGGTCCTCGCGGGCCTGCTGGTGGGCGCGGGCTACAAGACCACCATCGCCCTCGACGCCACCCAGGCGCTGATGATGGCGATGCGGGATGTCCCCGATGCCGTCGTGCTCGACATCGGCATGCCGGGCGGCGGCGGCATCGGGGTGCTCCAGCGTCTCAAGGCGTCCAGCAAGACCATGCAGATCCCGGTGGTGATCGTCACCGCGCTCACCGACCCCGACCTGCCGGCGCGGGTGCGGGGCCTGGGCGCGGACGCCTTTCTCACCAAACCGGTCGCGGCCGACCAGTTGAAGAGCGCGCTGACCCGCGTGCTCGACGCGTCGCAGGACGGCGGCACGGCGTCGTGACCGACGCGGCGGAACGCGAAGAGCGGCTCCGTCTCGACCTCCGCCGGCTCCTCCAGGAACGGCTCCTTCACGAAAGCGGCATCGTTCTCTTCGGCCACCCGGCGCTGATCCTGCTGGTGGTGGTCCTGATCTGGCAGCAGCTGCCCCACATCGAAGCGCTGTCGTGGGCGCTGGCGGTGATGGTCGCCACCCTGTTCCGGAGCATCTGGCTGCGCACCGTCGCCGAGCGCTCGCTCAGCGAACACGACATCCGCCAGGGCGTGCGGCTCACGGTGGCGACCCTCGGCATCGCCTGGGGCGTCGGCGCCGCCATCGCGTTCCAGGATCTCCCGTTCGCGGACATCGCGCTGGTCCTGGTGGTGCTGGCGGGGATCTCCGCCGGCGGCCTCACCACCCTCTCCGCCGATATGCCGAGCTACTTCGCGCTGGTCGGATCGATCACCGGGCCGCTCTTCGCCGGCATCCTGATCGCGGGACACGGCCGGCAGTCGGTGGTGACGGCGGTGATGATCGCGCTCTTCGCCGGCGTGCTGGTGGTGGTGGCGCGGCGGGCGCACGGCGCCATCCTGGAGCAGCTGCGGGCCACCGTGCTGCTCGCCTCGAGCGAGGAAGGCGCGAAGCGCGCCGAGAAGGAGATGCGGGTGGCCCGGGACCTGGCCCGCCGGGCGGCGCAGTCGCGCTCGGCGTTCCTCGCCAACATGAGCCACGAGATCCGCACCCCGATGAACGCGGTGCTGGGGTTCGTGGAGCTGATTCTCGACACCGACCTCTCGCCCGAACAGCGCCGGGGGCTGGAGCTGGTGCGCTCGTCCTCGGAAGCGCTCCTCACCATTCTCAACGACATCCTGGACTACTCGAAGATCGAGGCCGAGCATCTCCAGCTGGAAGCGATTCCCTTCGACCTCTCGAAGGTGGTGCACGCGACCGCCAGCCTGCTCGCGGTGCGGGCCCGGGAGAAGCACCTCGAGCTCCTGACGGAGGTGCCGCACGACGTCCCGCCGGCGGTGCGCGGCGACCCCACCCGGCTCCGGCAGGTGCTCACCAACCTCATCGGCAACGCCATCAAGTTCACCGAAGAGGGCGAGGTGGTGGTCACGGTGACCGCCCTGGGAATGGAGCGCGGCGCCGTCCGCGTGCGCTTCAGCGTGCGGGACACCGGGATCGGCATCACCGGCGAACAGCTGCGGACCATCTTCCAGGAATTCACCCAGGCCGACGCGTCGATGACGCGGCGGTACGGGGGCACCGGCCTCGGACTCTCGATCTCCCAGCGGCTGGTGCGCCTGATGGGCGGCGAGCTGCAGGCGAAGAGCGAGCTCGGCCGCGGCAGCGAGTTCACCTTCACCATCGCCCTGCCCCTCGAGGACGCCGTCCCCGCCATCAGCGGGACCCGGACCTCGCTGGGCGGGCGGCGGGCCCTGATCGTGGACGACAACGAAACCAACCGCCGGATTCTGCGCGACATGCTCGCGGCCGAAGGCATGGCGGTGGACGAAGCCTCGAGCGCCGCGGCGGCCACGCAGGCGATGACCGAGACCCATCGCCAGGGCGCGGACTACGACCTCGCCATCCTCGACGTGCAGATGCCGGGAGAGGACGGCTTTGCGCTGGCGGGGCGCATCCGGGCCGACCCGGCCCTCGCCCGGACCCGCCTGCTGATGCTCACCTCGGCGGGGAATCGCGGGGACGGAGAGCGGTGCCGGCAGCTCGGCATCTCCGGCTATCTCACCAAGCCGGTCTCCCGCTCCGATCTCGCCGAGACCATCGCCGTGGTGCTCGCCGCGCCGGCGGACACCACGGCGCCCGAGCTCGTCACCCGGCACACCATCGCCGAGTCGCGGCAGTCGCTCCGGGTGCTCCTCGCCGAGGACAACAAGGTGAACCAGCAAGTCGCGGTCGCCATGCTGGTGAAGCGCGGGCACCAGGTGGAGGTGGTGGGCGACGGCCGGGCGGCGGTGGACGCGGTGCGCCGGCGGCGCTACGACGCGGTGCTGATGGACATCCAGATGCCGGAGATGGACGGCTTCGAAGCGACCCACGCCATCCGCGCCCTGCCCGACGGCGGGGCGATACCGATCATCGCCCTCACCGCGCACGCGCTGTCCGGCGAACGGGAGCGGTGCCTGGCGCAGGGGATGTCGGGATATCTGGCGAAGCCGTTCAAGGGGCACGAACTGTACGCGGTGGTCGAGGGTCCGGCGGAGCGGCCCGCCGCGCCGCTTCCCGCTTCTGCGCCCTCCGGCGCGCCGGTGGACCTCGAGGGCTTCCGCCGGATCATGCGGGAGTCGGGAGCGGAGACCGCCGTGGACGTCGTCCTCGAAACCTTCTCCGAGGAAGCGCCGAAGCGCCTCCGGGCGCTGGAGCTGGCGGTGGCGGCGCGGGACGCGGTCGAGGTCAACCGCGTGGCCCACGCCTTCCGCGGCAGCGCCGCGACCATCGGCGCCCACGACCTGGCCGCGATGCTCCAGGAAGTGGAGACCGCCGCCCACACCGGGGACACCGCCCTGGTCCGCGCGAGATTCCCCGCAGTCAAGGATCAGGCCGAGGCGGTCTTCAGCTACATCAAGCACCACTGAACGGGGGGTGTGTCGCGCCCGCCACACTTGAATGCCGCCGAATCCTGCGTCATGCTGTTGTTCAGCCGGGCACCACCTTCGTCGAAAGGAGGAGAGGATGACTGAGGCACTCTTGCTCGCGCGGCTCTTCGTGGGATTGGGACTCGCGTCACACGGCGCCCAGAAACTCTTCGGATGGTTCGGTGGCGGAGGAATCGCGGGCACCGCCGGGTGGCTCGAGGGCATGGGGTTCCGCCCCGCGCGCGTCTACGCCCTGGGCGCGGGGCTCGGAGAATTCGGCGGGGGAATGCTCACCGCGCTCGGATTTCTGGGACCGGTCGGCGGCGCGGCGATGATCGTGGTGATGCTGGTCGCCGTTCTCGTGGTGCACCGCCAGAACGGTTTCTTCAACGGGAAAAACGGGATGGAGCTGCCGCTCCTGTACGCGACCGGCGGATTCATTTTCGCCTACCTGGGCTTCGGCCCGTACTCGCTGGATCACGCCCTGCGGTTCCACCTCTTCGCCGGCGCCCGGCGCGCCACCGCGGTGATTCTCGTCGGCGTGATCGTGGCGCTGGCCTGCGTGGCCGCGCGGCGGCCCTCGCCGCAGAAGAACTGAAGGAGATCGAGCAGGCGCGGCCCGAGCGGGCCGTTGGGGTCACCCGGAAAGTCGAGGAATCCTCGCGGCCGGGCATCAAGGGCACCCCTCTTCAGGGAAACCCCTAGCGCGCTCCGGGGTAGCGAACGGTACCGTGAAGACGGCCGTTCGCTAGGACTCACGTGCGCCCGTCCCGTCATCAGGATCCCCCCGACGACGCCCTCCTGCCGCGAGTGCTGCTGGTCGAAGACCGCGCCGCGGACGCCGAGCTGTGTATCCGACTGTTGCGCACCGCGGGATTGGACCTGCACATCGAGCGCGCGCGGTCGCGCACCCAGGCGGCGGAGCTGCTGGGGACGCACAGCTTCGACGTGGTGATCACCGACCACGGCCTCCCCGACGGCTCCGCCACCGACGTCGTCGCCCTCGCGCGAGAACGCGATCCCGACATGCCCTGCATCGTGTTCACCGGATCGCTGGACGATCGGGCCGCGGCCGAACTGCTGTCGCACGGCGCCGCCGATTACATCCAGAAGGACCGGCCGGCGCGCCTGCCGGGCGCGGTGCGGCACGCGCTCGAGGCGCGCCGCGCCCAGAGCGGCGCCGCCGCCGCCGTCCGCAGCCTGGAGCAGCGGCAGCGCGACATCGCGGGCCGCCTGATCGGCACCCTCGAGAACATGCGCGAGGGCTTTCTGGCCCTCGATCGCGACTGCCGCTACACCTACGTCAACCGCCACGCGGCGGAGATACTCGGCCGCGAGCCGGGCGCGATGCTCGGCAAGCACGCCTGGGATGATTTTCCGAAGGACCGTCGCGCCACCCTGCAGCAGGCGTGCGAGAACGCCATGCGCTCGGGGCAGCCCGCCGTGATCGAAGAGCCGTTCCTGCTGTCGGCGCGCTGGCTCGAGGGACGCATCTTCCCCACCCCGGAGGGCGTGGCGCTTTTCTTCTCGGACGTGACCGAGCGGCGCGAGACCCAGGACGCCCTGCGGGCGAGCGAGGCGCGGTTCCGCTCCGTGGTCGAGTCCGCCGCGAGCGGCATGATCATGGTGGACCGCGCCGGCAGCATTCTGTTCGTGAACCGCTCGGTGGAGCGGGATTTCGGTTACGCGCGAGAGGACCTCATCGGGCGTCCGGTGGAGATGCTCGTTCCGGCGCGGTACCGGGCGAGCCATCCGGCGCATCGCGCGGGGTTCGCCGCCGCCCCCACCGCGCGGCCGATGGGTACGGGCCGCGAGCTCTTCGGCGTGCACCAGGACGGTCACGAGTTCCCGGTGGAGATCGGGCTCACGCCGCTCGACGGCGCCGCCGGACCGGCCACGCTCGCCACCATCGTGGATATCAGCGAGCGGAAGCGCGTCTCCGTGGAAAGAGACGCGCTGGCGCGCCGCCTGATCGAACTGCAGGAGAGCGAGCGCCGCGCGCTCGCCAACGAGCTGCACGACGAGGTGGGGCAGCTGCTCACCGGCCTTCACCTGCTGCTCGAGGGACGCGCCGGCGGCGACGCGCACGACGCCATGGTGCAGCTGGTGCGCGAAGCCCTGGCCCGGGTGCGCGACGTGTCCATGAACCTCCGGCCCCCGATGCTGGACGAGCTCGGCCTCCGGCCCACGCTGGACTGGCTGGTGCAGCGCTACACCAACCACACCGGCATCGCCGTGCGCTTCACTCACGAGAGGCTGGACCGGCGGTTCCCGTCCAGCGTAGAGACCGCGTGCTTCCGGATCGTGCAGGAAGCGCTGACCAACGTCGCCCGGCACGCCGGGGTCCGGGACGTCGAGCTGGACGTGCGCTCCGACGGCGCCAGCGTGCGGCTGCGGGCAGAATCTCGTCGTTGGCTTCGGACACCCGGCCGGTGCGGTCCCAGAGACAGATGCCGATGATGGAGGACTCCGCGATGCGCCGGAAGCGGGCTTCGCTGTCCTCCAGCTCGAACCCCATCTCGATGCGGTCGATCAGGGCCTGATGCGCGCGGCTGTGGAGCAGCAGGGTGATCCCGGCGAACCCCACCACCATCAGCACGGCGACCAGCTCGTCGGCATCCCACGCGCCGGCGGCGAGACCGGCGAGCACCGGCACCACCATGCTGACGAGGAGCAGTCGCATGCTGACGCGGTCGGCGACCAGGGTGTTGGTGGCGCTCGCCAGGATCCCCGCGAACATCAGGAGCACCAGTGCCGTGTGTGACAGGGGAAGCGTGGCGGCCACGATCAGCGCCGCACCCACGCCCCAGGCCGCGCCCTGACCGAGGACGAACACCGCCGTTCCGCGCACCACCGCGGCGTCGCTCATCCGGCCGCGGCCGACCGAGGCCTGCCAGAGCGCCCGCGCGATGGTGGTGACGATGACGGCGCTCATCCACGCGTCGAACCAGACCCGATTGGCATCGGGCCGGATCAGGATGGCCACCAGCGCCAGACTGAGCAGGTGCCCCACCCCCACCACCCAGCGGTCGCGCCCCAGCTGGGCGCGGAACGCCGCCACCAGGGCGGTGTGGAGACGGGAACTCACGGAATTCGGCACCGTCCACGATGCCCCCGCCGCCCCTCAAGGGATATGAAGGGAGTGTGATGAATCCTTCACGACACCCGGCGGCGGGCGCCGGGGCCGGTGCCGTCAGCGGTACCCGGCCGCCTGCAGCTCGAAGAGCTGGGCGTAGCGTCCGGCGGCGCGGATCAGCTCGTCGTGGGTGCCGAGCTCGGTGATCTGCCCGCCCGCCACCACCGCGATCCGGTCCGCGATGCGGACCGTGGAGAAGCGGTGCGAGATCACGATCCCGATCCGCCCCCGCAAGCTCTCCTTCAGCTCCGCGAAGATCGCGGCCTCGGCTTCGGGGTCCACCGAGGAGGTGGGCTCGTCCAGGATCCAGATGTCGGCGTCACGGTACATGATCCGCGCCAGCGCCAGGCGCTGCCATTCGCCGCCCGAGAGATCGTGCCCGCCTTCGAAGAGCCGGCCCACCTTGGAGTCCAGCCCCTTGGGCATTTTCTTCACCAGCCATTCACTGCGCGAATCGCGGAGGGCCTGGAGCACCCGGGCGTCGTCGGCGTCGCCGTCGGGGCGGCCCATCGCCACGTTCTCGCGCACCGAGAGCTCGTAGGTGGCGTAGTCCTGGAAGAGCACGCCGATCCGGTTGCGCAGCGCCTGCGGGTCCATTTCCCGCACGTCCACGCCGCCCACCCGCACGGCGCCCCGGTTGGCGTCGTAGAAGCGGAGCAAGAGCTTCACCAGGGTGCTCTTCCCCGCCCCGTTGTCGCCCACGAAGGCCATCAGCTCGCCGGGCCGGATGTGGAGCGAGAGGTTCTCCACCGCGGGCTCGGTGCCGCCGGGGTAGGTGAAGGTCACGTTGTCGAACTCGACGCCGCCGATCGGCGCGCGCGGCACCTCGCGCGGCGCGGTGGGCACCGGCAGCAGGGGCTCGATCGCGAGGAAGGAGAAGTAGTCCCCGAGGAAAATGGTGTGCTGGTCCACCGCCACGAAGGTGCTGGAGATGTTCGCGAGCGTCCCCGACACCGACGTGAACGCGCCGATCACCAGCACCACGCCGCCGGGGCTGATCCCGCCGGCGATGCCCCGGGAGGCGACGAACAGGTACGCGAGCGCGAGCGCCGTGCCGGTCACGAGCCCGGTGAGCATGGACATGTTGGCGCCGGAGCGGAGCATCTTCACCCGCTGGGCGTACAGTCCCTCGGAAAGATGGTGGTGGCGGCCGAGGAGATAGTCGGCGAGCACGTAGGCGCGGATCTCCTTGTTGGTGCGCGGCTGGACCAGGAGGTCGCCCAGATACTGCCGCTCCCGCTCTTCCGGGGTTTCGCGATAGTAGTACTCGTAGAGCTTGGCGGTGACGCGGCGCTCGAGGGCGAGCGAGAGCACCGCCGCGCCCAGTGCCAGCACCACCAGCACCCAGTGTAGGCTGGCGAGCAGGCCGGCCATCAGGATGATGGTGACGATGTTGCCCGAGAGACCGAGGATGGACCAGGTGAGGTCCCCCGGCCGCCACGACACGTCGCGCTTGGCGCGCGCCAGCCGGTCGTGCCAGTCGGAGTTGTCGAAGTGCCCCATGTCGAGCTTCGACGCCTTGTCGAGCAGGCGGCGCTCGGCCTCGAGCTCCACCCGCCGCACGAAGAGCTGGCGGCCGTAGCCCGCGTACGCGGAGAGCGCGCGCTGGATCCCGGTGGCGAGCCAGAGGCCGAGGATGGTGGCGAGGGTGTCGCGAACGGTGAGACCCTGCGAGCGCGCCAGCGCGATCTCGTTCACCAGCTTCGCGCCCAGGTACACCATGATCGGCGTGAGCGTGGCGCCCACGACGCCCAGCACCGAGTAGCGGATCAGCGCCCGCGGCGACGCCGTCCAGGCGAGCTCCAGGCCCTGGCGCAGGTTCTTCCAGACCCGGCGGGCGCGGCTGTCAGCCGGGGGGGACGCGGTCATGACGTCCAAGGTAAGAGGGCGGGCGCGGGCGCCGCGAGCGCCCGGGGTGGCGCGCCCGGCATCCGGGCCGTACTATCGAGGCTCGCTGGAGAGCCGCGCCCTCTCTCCCTTTCCGGGAGGGAACCATGAAACGCCTCCGCATCACCCCCCGCGCCCTCGTCGTGCTGGCGCTGGCCGCCGGCGCCACCCTCTGGGCCGGTTGTTCCGATCTCACGCCCGACGCCCTGGTCGGCCCCGGCGTGGGCGCGCACCCGCAACGCCCCGACCTCCGCCCCGCGCTCGCGGTTCAGATGCGGCACACCGACTCCCTGCTGCGGGTGCCCGGCGTCGTCGGCACCGCGGTGGGACTGCTGCCGGACGGCAGGCCGGCCATCCGGCTCTTCCTCAGCGAAGGCGGCATAGCGGGGCTTCCGGCGGAACTCGAAGGCATTCCGGTCACCACCACGGTGACCGGGATGTTCATGGCCCGCAGCGACCCGACCCAGCGCGCCCGACCCGCGCCGATGGGCTACTCGGTCGGTCACCCGCAGGTCACCGCCGGCTCGATCGGCGCGCGGGTGGTGGACGGCGCCGGCCACGTGTATGTGTTGAGCAACAACCACGTGCTCGCCAACAGCAACGACGCCGCCATCGGCGACCCGGCGCTCCAGCCCGGCGCCTACGACGGCGGGGTGGCGCCGGCCGATCAGATCGGCACCCTGGCCGCGTTCAACACCATCAACTTCTCGGGCGGGGCGAACAGTTTCGACGCCGCGATCGCCCTCACCACCACCGACAACGTCGCGAACACCACGCCCCTGGACGACGGCTACGGCGCGCCCAGCCCCGTGATCTACGGGGACGCCAACGGGGACGGACAGTTCGACGACAAGAACGCCCTGCTCGGACTCGCGGTCGAGAAGTACGGGCGCACCACCAAGCTCACCCACGGCACCATCACCGGCATCAACGCCACGGTGTCGGTGTGTTACGAGGTGCTCTACATCTTCTGCATCAAGCAGGCGACGTTCGTGGATCAGCTCATCATCGAGCCGGGGACCTTCTCGGGCGGCGGCGATTCCGGATCGCTCATCGTCACCGACGACGGGAAGGCGAGCCCGGTGGGCCTGCTCTTCGCGGGCAGCTCCTCGGAAACGATCGCCAACCGGATCGACCTGGTGCTCAGCAATTTCGGGGTGCACATCGACGGCGGCCCGCCCCCGGCGCCGGTCACCGATCTCGCCGTCACCGGCGTGACCGGATCGGCCTCGGTCACCCAGGGCGCGACCGCGAACATCAGCGTCACGGTGACCAACGTGGGCAACCAGACCGTGGGCGCGTTCCCGGTGACCCTCAAGGACGCGACCGACAACGTCACCATCGGCACCCGGAACCTGGCGGGGCTGGGCGCCGGGGCCGCCATCACGGTGACCATCCCCTGGAACACCACGGGCGCCTCGATCGGCGCGCACACCCTGACCGCCACCCAGGGACTCGCGGACGACAACGCCGGGAACGATCAGGGGTCCCTCGCCGTGACCGTCAGCGATGCGTCGCTCGTGATTCACGTGGGCGATCTCGACGGCGCCGCCGCGACCAATCCCAACGGAAGCTGGGGCGTCACCGTGACCGTCACCGTGCACGACGCGGCGCACAACCCGCTCTCCGGCGCGGCGGTCACCGGCCACTGGAGCCTCCTCGGCACCAACACCATCAACTGCACCACCGGGGCGGCGGGAACCTGCACGGTCTCGTTCCCGAGCATCAAGCGCTCCAACACGTCGGTCAACATGACGGTGGTGACGGTGACGTACCCGGGAAGGACGTACGATCGTACGCTCAACCACGATCCCGGCGGGGATTCGAACGGCACCACCATCAAGGTGTTGAAGCCGTAGGGCGGCAATGATAATCCGCGGTGCCGGGCCCGCCGTCGCGACCATCGTGGCCGCGGCGTGGCTCGGCGCCTGCGGAGGCCGGAAGGATCACGCGAAGGAGGCGAAGCCGGTGACGGCGTCCCGGTCCATCGAAGCGGTCCTCGCGGCGCACACCGGGTCGCTGATGGCGGTCCCCGGCGTGGTGGGCACGGCGATCGGGCGGTGCGACGGCACGCCCTGCATCCGGGTCCTGCTCGCCGCGGAGAGCGACGCCGCGCGGCGCCGCATTCCCCCGACCCTCGAGGGCTACCCGGTGCGCGTGGACGTGACCGGGCCGTTCCGCGCGCGCTAGCGGCGGGCCGCCGCGACCTCGCCGCCGGGGTGGTACTCCCGCTCGGTGTGACCCTTGAGCTGGGAGCGGTAGAAGTAGACCGGGCGCAGGTTGCCGGCCGCGTAGCGCTCGGCCTCGTCGTTGAAGTGGGGCGAGTCCGGATGCCCGCTCTCGCCGCCCGCCGTCACCGCGCGCGCCCGCACGCTGTCGCCGAACTCCACCACCGCGATGAAGCTGTTGCCGCTGGTCCCGTACCATTTCCGGGTGTTGGGGTAGGCGTGGGCGCCGAACGACGCCAGCGAGCCCCAGAGCGAGGACGTGAACGGAACCGGAATGCTGGGCAGCGCGTCGTCGAAATGCGAATCAATGTCGTCGTTGGTCCGCTGAAAGCGGTTGATGTCCCCCCACGGCGTGCGCCAGGTGCCGAAGTCGGCGGTCAAGGTGTCGCTCGCCGCGGCGAGGGCGCCGAGGAGCTCCTCCGGCGTGGCGCGGGTCTCGGCGTAATCCATCACCGACATCCCGGCGGCTCGCGCCTCCGGCGCCACCCGCCGGAGGAGAGTGCCGCCCCAGAACACCGCGAGCGAGGTGGGGACCGAGGTCGCGCCCCAGCGGAAGTCCCATCCCCGAAGGGCGGCGATCTGG
>DASSQQ010000137.1:0-26520 GCA_035702425.1 Gemmatimonadales bacterium | reverse complement strand
GGGCTCTTCGCCAACTACCACGCGGCGGGGTACCTCGGCGCCTTCGTGGCGGGACACGGGGTGCTGGAGCTCACCGCCGTCATTTTCTCGGGGGCCGCCGGCCTGCGGATCGCGCACGCGCTGATCGCCCCCGGGGACCGGACCCGCAAGGACGCGCTGGTGGTCGAAGGCATGGTGGCGGCGCGGATCATCGGCGCCGTGGTGTGCCTCCTCGCCCTCGCCGGAACCATCGAGGGCCTCTTCTCCGCGTCGGACGCCGCCCTTCCCTACCGGATCGGGGTCAGCGCCGCGAGCGGCCTCCTGCTCACGCTCTATTTAATGAATGGGGCGAAGGCGGTCCGGGGGCGCCGCATCGCGCCGATCCAGCGCCAGCCCGCTTCGGACCGGCTGACGGCGTAGCGCCAGCGGCCGGCGCGCCACCAGCGGGAAGGCGGGGAGAAGCGGGGACGGTGGCGCCGGCTCACGCGGCGGGAGGCTGCAGCATGTTCCGCATCCGGCGCGCCAGCTCCTCGATTTGCTTCAGGCCGGCCACCGTCTCCGCGTCGTAGCGATCGGCGTTCAGCAGCAACAGCTGGGTCTCCGCGAGAATCGCGGACAGCGGATTCGACAGGTCGTGTCGAAGCTTCTTCAGCGCGTCCCCCTCGAGCATCAAAGCAGGGACCGGTACAAGTCGCGTAAGTGGTGGTCACGCAGATCCCGCACCGCCTGCCACAGATCCTGCTCGCTCGCCGCGCAGAAGATCTCGGCCGTCGAGCGCTCGGCTTCGGTGTCGGGCGCCCCGAACAGCACCTTGCCCCGCCAGGTTCCATCCTCGGAACGGCGGAGTGAGAGGCGAACGGCGACATCTTGTCCTTCGAAGCGAAGCGCGGGGAGGTCGTGGTGGACCGCGGCGTGGGGATCCGAAACCTGATAGCGAGCCGGTTGTGCGGGCATCCAGAGCCCTGGGCTGGTTTGCGCAAAGATATAAGAAACCGGGGGTTACGCAATAGAAAAACCGGGATTGGGGATGGGGGATGGCGAACGCATCCCCTATCCCCGCTACGTCCCGAACGGGACCGGCATGAAGGTGAGGGCGAAGAGCGCGAGTGACACCCAGGCGAGCCGCCGCCGCGATGGCGGCAGGGGCCGGTAGGCGTCGAGCACCGGCGGGTGCCCGAACCGCCCCCGGGAAAGCACCAGCACCAGCACCCCCCACACCGTCCAGCCCACCCAGAGAAATCCCAGCACCACGATGGCGAGCCAGAACGCGAGCGCCGCCCGCCGGTGCGCGGCCGGGAGCGCGGCAAAGAGGATGTGTCCCCCGTCGAGCTGGGAGATGGGGAGCAGGTTCAGCATGGTGACGAAGATTCCGAACCACCCCGCCGCCGCGAGCGGGTGCACCGCCACCGCCGCCGCGTGGGGGAAGACCGCGCGCCACAAGACCCACGTGATGGACGAATCGCCGAGGGCGAGCGCCGGATCGCCACCGAAGAAAAGCATCAGGCCGTGCACGTCGGCGGAGGGCGCGACCGGATGCGAGAGCACGAGCCCCACGACGAGCGCCGGCAGGGCCACCAGGAATCCCACAATCGGTCCCGCCGCGCCCACGTCGATCAGCTGCCGGCGGTCGGAGAGCAGAGTGCGGAGCCGGATGAAGGCGCCCATGGTGCCGATGAACACCGGAAAGAGCGGCACCGGAATGAAGTAGGGCGGCGACACGTCGAGCGCGTAGCGGCGCGCGGTGACGTAGTGGCCGAGCTCGTGCGCGAGCAGGATGGCGAGGAGCGGGACCGAGAAGGCGAGCCCCGCGATCCAGGGGCGCCACAGCCCGGCGAGGACGGTGTGCCACGCCGTGTTGAGGGTGTCCAACCCGTCGTAAGGAATGGTTCCCACGATCACCGCGCCCGCGAGCGTGGTGGTGACGAGCGTCGCGAAGAAGAGCGCGGCGTGCAGGCTCCAGCGCTCCGGCCGCCGGGTCCGCGCCCGGGTGAGCACCAGGTGCCGGCCGTCGGATTCCTGGGACCAGTAGTGGTTTCCGGACCACTCCGCGAGCGCCCCCGCGAGTTCCGGAGAGGGCGCGGCGTGCGCCGGATCTACAAGCGCATCAATGACTTCGCGGTCGTGGAGAGCGGTGGTGCGCCAGGCCAGCAGGTAGGGGGTGAGGCTCACGCGCGCCCTTGACGGGAAAACTCCCCCGCCCTACAATAACGCACTCGCACGCCCGCTGATTTCCAAGATTCCATTTTTCACCACGCTCGAGTCCCCATCGTCGGGGCTTCCCCTGCCGTAGCTTGAACGGAGCACGCACACCCGTGGACATCGCTGAACTGAAGAGAAAGTCCGTCGCGGAACTGCACGCGATGGCCGAGAGCCTGAACATCACCAACTACTCCGGGCTCCGCAAGCAGGATCTCATTTTCCGCATCGAGCAGTCGCTCCTCGACTCGGACACCGTGTTGCGAGGCGAGGGAGTGCTCGAGATCCTCCCCGAAGGCTACGGCTTTCTCCGCAGTCCCGACTGGAACTACCTCTACGGTCCCGACGACATCTACGTCTCCCCTTCGCAGATCAAGCGCTTCGATCTGCGCACCGGCGACACCATTCTGGGGCAGGTGCGGCCCCCCAAGGAAGGCGAGCGCTACCTCGCCCTCCTCAAGGTCGAGAACGTCAACGGCGAGGAGCCGGAAAAAGCCAAGCACCGCGTCGCCTTCGACAACCTGCGCCCCCGCTATCCCGAGGAGCGGATCCGCCTGGAGCGCAAGGACGGCGACCTGTCGATGCGGGTGATGGACATCCTCTGCCCCATCGGCAAGGGCCAGCGCGGTCTGATCGTGTCGCCGCCCAAGGCCGGCAAGACCATCCTGATGCAGAAGCTCGCCAACTCCATCATCGAGAATCACCCCGAGGTCTACCTCATCGTCCTGCTCATCGACGAGCGGCCCGAGGAAGTGACCGACATGGAGGAGAACGTGAAGGGGGCGGAGGTGATCTCCTCCACCTTCGACGAGCCGGCCGACCGGCACGTCCAGGTCTCCGACATGGTGATCGAGAAGGCCAAGCGCATGGTGGAGCACGGCAAGGACGTCGTGATCCTCCTCGACTCCATCACCCGCCTGGGCCGCGCCCACAACGTGGTGGTGCCGCACTCCGGCAAGATTCTCTCCGGCGGTGTGGACGCCAACGCGCTGCAGAAGCCCAAGCGCTTCTTCGGGGCCGCGCGCAATATCGAAGGCGGCGGCTCGCTGACCATTCTCGCCACCGCCCTGATCGACACCGGGTCCCGGATGGACGAGGTGATCTTCGAGGAGTTCAAGGGCACCGGCAACATGGAAGTGATTCTGGACCGCCGCATCGCGGACCGCCGGGTCTATCCCGCCATCGACGTCCAGCGCACGTCCACCCGCAAGGAAGAGCTGCTGCTCGCCAAGGAAGAGCTCAACAAGGTCTACCTGCTCCGCAACTTCCTCGCCGACATGCCGCCGGTCGAGGCCATCGAGTTCCTGCTGGAGCGGATGAAGCGCACCAAGACCAACAACGAGTTCTTCGCGACCATGGCCCAGGGATGACCCCGCTCCCGCCGGCAGGTCGGCTGCTGGCGGTGGACTGGGGCGAGAGGCGGATCGGTCTCGCCCTGTCCGACGAGACCCAGACCCTGGCCCAACCCCTCGGCACCCTGGTGCGCCGCGCCGGCAAGCGGTTCCCGATGCCCGCCTTTCTCGCCCACCTGAAGCAGCGCGACGTCTCCGGCGTGGTGGTCGGCCTCCCGCTCGACGCGGGGGGCGACGAGGGGGACTCCGCCCGTGCCGCCCGCGCCCTCGCCGCCGACATCGCCCGCCGCACCGAACTTCCCGTCGAGCTCTGGGACGAGCGCTTCAGCACCGCGCGGGTCCAGCGCGCCGTCGCCGAGATGGGCGGCGGCACCCGCGGCCGCAAGGAAGCGGTGGACGCCCTCGCCGCGACCGTCCTCCTCCAGCACTTCCTCGACGCCCGCCGCGGCGGGGCGACGTGACCCCCCGCGCCGCCATCCCGCTCGCGCTCGGCGTCGTCATCGCCGCCTGCGGCGCCGGACGGAGCCCCTGCGAGACCGCGGCCCCCCACCCGGCGTGCGTCGCGGTCACCATTCCGCGGGGCGCCTCGCTCGCCGCCGCGGTGGACACCCTCGCGGCGGACCGGGTGATCGGACACCCGGTGCTGTTCCGCTGGTACGCCCGTCTGCGCGGCCTCGGCGGATCGCTGAAGAGCGGGACCTACGCGTTCCAGCAACCCGAGTCCTGGAGCGCTCTCTACGGCGCGCTCTCCACCGGCCGCGGCCTCCTGGTGCGGTTCACCGTGCCCGAGGGTTTGCGGATGACCGAGATCGCCGATCTCGCACAGAAGGAGCTCGGCGTGCCGCGGGACTCGTTCCTCGCGGCGGCCGGCGACTCGAGCGTCCTTTCCGGACTCGGCCTCGCCGGGCGGGCGCCCAGCGCCGAGGGCTACCTCTTCCCCACCACCTACAACGTTCATCCTCACCCCGGCGCCCGCACCCTGGTGCGCGCCATGGTCCAGACCTTCCTCCTCCACTGGCGGCCGGAATGGACGTCGCGGCTCGACTCCCTGCACTGGACCCGGCAGCAGCTCGTCACCTTCGCGTCCATCGTGGAAGCCGAGGTGCGCTACCCGCCGGACCGGCCCTTCGTGTCGGCCGTCTACCACAATCGTCTGGCGCGGGGGATGAAGCTCGAGGCCGACCCGACCGTGATCTACGCCTACGGGCACCGGCTGAAACGGGTCTTCGAACGAAATCTGCTGGTGCGGTCGCCGTACAACACGTACCTGCACGCGGGCCTGCCGCCGGGACCCATTTGCCAGCCGGGGGATTCGAGTCTCACGGCCGCGCTCTACCCGGCGCCGGTGCCGTGGATCTACTTCGTGGCCCAGCCCGACGGGAAGCACATCTTCTCCGCCACCTTCGCGGAGCACGAGGCGGCGGTCAACCGGGTGCGTCGAATGCGGACCGCAGGGCCCACGCCGCGCGTTCCGGCTCACTAGCGCCGACGACCGCGGCGGCCACCGCGATGCCCGCCGCGCCGGCGCGGGCCAGAGCGCCGGCGTTCCCGGGGGTGATTCCCCCGATCGCGAGGACCGGCAGTCCTCCGGGGGCGAGGCGCGCGAGCGCCGCGAAGCCGTCGGCGCCCAGCGCGGGCCCCGCGTCGGACTTGGTCTTCGTGGGGTAACAGGGCCCGACGCTCCAGTAATCCGCGGGCCAGCTCTTGACCCGCGCCGCTTCGGCGGGCGAGCCCACGGAGACGCCGATGAGGAAGCCGGGCGGGAGGTGCGGCCGGATGGCCGCGAGGGGCAGATCGTCCTGGCCGAGGTGGGCGCCGGCCGCGCCCGCCGCGAGCGCGACGTCCACCCGGTCGTTGACGAAGACCGGCACGGCGAGCTCGCGCACCAGGGCCCGGGCCAGCGCGAGAACCTCTTCCGCCGGCGCGTGCTTGGCGCGAACCTGGATCGCCGTGGCGCCCCCCGCCGCGGCCTGGCGGCAGACGAGAACCGGATCGCGACCCTTGAGGAGCGCGGCGTCCGTGAGCACCATCAACCGCAGTTGACCGGCGAGGCTCATGCTCGATCCATGACCAAAGTCCTGCGCGGCCTCCGGGGCGCCACCACCGCCACCGCGAACACCAGCGAGGCGATTCGCGAGGCGACGGCGGAGCTGCTCTCGGCCCTCCAGGCGGCGAACGGCTTCACGCCCGAAGACGTGGAGAGCGCGATCTTCACCTCGTCCCCCGACCTCACCGCCGAGTACCCGGCCCGCGCGGCGCGCCTGCTGGGCTGGACCGAGGTGCCGCTCCTCGGCGCGAGCGAGGTGGCGGTGCCCGACGGACTCCCCCGCTGCATCCGCGTGCTCCTCCACTTTTACACCGCCAAGCCGCAGCGCCAGCTGAAACATACGTACCTGCGGGACGCCGCGAAGCTGCGGCCGGACCGCCGGCGGTGACCGTCGTCGTCTCCGCGCGCGGCGCGGAGCGCTGGCGAGCCGGCCATCCCTGGATCTACCGCTCCGACGTTCACGCCGAATCGAAGAGCGGCCCCGGCATCGTGCCCGTCACCGATGCCCGGGGGAAATGGCTGGGCCAGGCGCTCTACTCGCCGAAGTCCGAGATCCGCCTGCGCCTCCTCACCCGCGAGAAGGGCGCCATCACACCGGACTGGTGGCGGGACCGCATCGCCGCCGCGCTCGCCAGGCGCGCCGGCATCCCCGCCACCGCGTACCGCGTGGTCCACGCCGAAGCGGACGGGTTGCCGTCGCTGGTGGTGGACCGCTACGGATCGCACGTCGTGGCGCAGCTGCTCTCCGCGGGACTCGAGGCCGCGCGCGACGACCTCCTCGCCGGCCTCGGCGCCGCGCTGTCCCCGGCAGGGATCCTGCTCCGCAACGACGCGCCGATTCGCCGGCACGAAGGCCTCCCCCCGGAGGTCGTCCTGGCGGCGGGCTCGGTGCCGGAGATGGTCGAGGTCGAGGAACAGGGCGTGAAATTCCTGGCGGCGCCGTGGAGCGGCCAGAAGACCGGCGCCTTCCTGGACCAGCGGGACAACCGCGCGCTGGTCGCCCGCTCTATGAAGGAAGGGGGCACCGCGCTCGACCTGTTCACCTATCACGGCTCCTTCGCGCTCCATCTCGCGCGGCGCGCGGCGCGCGTCACCGCCGTGGATCAGAGCGCCGACGCCCTCGCCCGCGGGGCGCAGAATGCCGCCTTGAACGGACTCTCGAACATCGCCTGGCGCGAAGCCAACGCCTTCGATCTCCTGCGCGAGCTGGAGCACCTGGACGAGACCTTCGACACCGTGGTGCTCGACCCGCCCGCGTTCGCCAAGACCAAAGCCAGCGTTCCCCGGGCGCTCGCCGGATACAAGGAGATCAACCTCCGCGCGATGCGGCTCCTCGCGCCCGGCGGAATCCTCTTCACCTGCTCCTGCTCCTTCCACGTGCACCGCGAGCTCTTCCTCGCCATGCTCTCGGACGCCGCCCGGGACTCGGGACGCCGCCTGGAGCTCCTCGCCCTCACCGGCGCCGCGAGCGACCACCCCGAAATCCTGAACATCCCCGAGACCGGGTACCTGAAGGGGGCCCTGCTCCGCGCCGCCCTTTGACCGCCTGCCGGACCCGCGGGTCCCTCCGTAGTTGACTTAGTTCATGTCATTCACAAGCTTGCACCCATGCCGGTGTCTCAGACCGATGTGCGCGACCGCTCCGCCGCGGTGCGCCGCGTGCTCGTCGGCCTCCTCGCCGCCAACCTGGCCGTCGTGGCGGCCAAGCTCGCCATCGGCCTTTCCGCGGGGTCCCTCGCCGTCGTCGGCGACGCCCTGCACTCCACCGTGGACGTGCTCTCCAACATCCTCGGCCTGGTGGTGATCCGGGTCGCCGCCCGCGGCCCCGACGAAGACCATCCCTACGGCCACGGCAAGTTCGAGACCCTGGGCGCCCTCGCGATCGTCGTCTTTCTCTCCGTCACCTGCTTCGAGCTGATGCGCGGCGCCGTGAACCACCTCGCCGCTGGGGGCCATCCGGTGCTGGTGACCAACCTCGGCTTCGCGATCCTCGGGCTCACGCTGGTCGTGAACATTCTGGTCGCGTGGTACGAGCGGCGCCGCGGCCAGGCCCTCCAGAGCGAGCTGCTGCTGGCCGACGCGGCGCACACCCAGAGCGACGTGTACATCACCGTGGGCGTGATCGTGGGCGTGGTGTTCGCGCGGCGCGGCTGGTGGTGGGTGGATCCGGTGGTGGCCATCGCGGTCGCCCTGATCATCGTGCGCGTGGCCTACCAGATCTTCGCGCGCAACGTGCCCGTCCTGGTGGACGAGCGCGCGGCCCCCTTCAGCGCCATCCGCGACATCGCGGAAGGCGTGGCCGGCGTCAAGAGCGCGTACGGCATCCGCTCCCGCGGGGGCGGCGCCCCGACGGCCCGTTACGCCGAGATCACGATCGGCGTGGACGGCGCCGCCAACGTCGCCGACGCCCACGCGATCGCCGACGCCGTGGAAGCGCGCCTGAAGCACGACCTCGACCTGCACGAGGTGGTCGTGCACGTGGAACCGTGCTGAACCCCGAACGCGCGCGGCGCGCGGCCCCCAGGATCACCCGCCTCCCGCCGTCGCTGCGGCAGGAATATCAGGAGTTCATCCTCCAGCGTCTCGAGGAGTACAAGAACACCATCGCCCGCGAGGAGCTCCTCGAGATCGGCGACGAGGCGGTGCGCGAGCTGGAGTTGAGCGGCGAGGGGCAGTACCTGCTCACCGAGGTGCTCCTGCTCGAGCACGTGGACCGCATCATCGCCCGGCGGCTGCGACTCCCGTCCTTCCGCCGCTGGTCCCAGAAGCACCGCGCCCTGCGGCTCGCGCAACGCGAACCGACCCACTGGGGGCTCTCCACCGAGCACATCCTGGTCCGCACCGTGCCCCGGCTCGCCGCCGACGATCTGGCGGTCATCATCGGCGCCGGCGCACTGGCGGCGGCGCTCTTCGTCGCGGCGCACGATCACGAGGTCTTCCTCGTGGATCAGGATCTCGGCGCCATCGAAGGGGTCGAGAGCCGCGCCGTCTCGGAACAGCTCGGCGGGCGGTTCCAGGCGCTCGTCATTCAGCTCGGCGGCTGGTTCCCCGATCTCCTTCCCGGCCTCGTCGTCCTCGATCCGGTGGCGATGGCCGACCTCGGCGCGGCCGAGCGTCACGCCTTCCTCGCGGACCTCCAGGCCCGCACCCGCGCCGGCGGCTTCCACGTCGTTCTGCCGGTCGAAAGCCGGCAGGGCGTGATCCCGCTCGCGCCGGAAGCCCTGCAGGCCGAGTACGGCGCGTGGCAGGTCGAGCGGCGCCGCCGCGGCGCCCGCGCGGGGTTCGTCGCCACCAAGCCGCCGCGTCAGGGGGACACACCGGCGAACGTGTCCGACTAGCGCGGTTGGTCCCGAAGCGAGTCGGCCCTGTCTGTTAAATCGTTCGATGGCATCGGGTTGAGTCGGGCGCCTCTCTCGGTGAAACTGGCCGTTCTCTTGCACTGGAAGAACGCGTCCCGGCTCACGGAACCCGCAATGACCAGTCTGCCGCTCGTACTCGACGACGAACCGCTGGGGATCATCCTCCACGCGGGGGAACCCGGCCCGCGCCCGTCGCGGATTTGGGCCTACTGCTGGTGTGCCGACGCCGACGAGTCCGGCGAGACGGCCCATCACAACCTCCCGGTGGATCACACCCGGTAAGTCGTCGCGTCGAAGCCCTGATGTTTTCGAGCGGGACCGGCCCAGTGTCCGGTCCCGTTTCGTTTTCCTAGGCGATCGGCGGGAGTCCCAAGCCTAGACGCCGCAAGGGAGTAAGCCGGTTGCCGGGGAGGCGGGCAGGGCCTATTCTACCCTTTATGCCCACTCTCTCGATCGACGGACGGCAGGTCACGGCGGATGCCGACCGCACGATCCTGGAGGCGGCGCGCGCGGCGGGGATCGACATCCCGGCGCTCTGCTGGTATCCCAAGCTCCCCATCGTCGGCAACTGCCGGATCTGCCTGGTGTCGGTCGAAGGCCAGCCCAAGCTCCTCCCCGCCTGCGCCACCAAGGTCGCCGATGGAATGAAGGTGACCACCGAGTCGCACGCGGCGGTCGAGAATCGCAAGGGCGTGCTGCGGCTCCTCCTCGAGCGCTACCCGGGCGATCACCTCGCCAACGGCGGCCGGGCCGACCCGCGAAACGAGTTCGAGCGCTACGTGGTGCGCTACGGCGTGGCGCCGACTCCGGTGGCCGGCCGGGACCTTCCGCTCCGCGCCGGCGACGAGCGCCCCGGCGATCCGATGATCCGCCACGACATGTCCACCTGCATTCTCTGCACCCGCTGCGTCCGGGCCTGCGAGGACATTCAGGTGGTGGGGGTGCTCGACGTGGCCCGCCGCGGCGAGCGGACCGAGATCATCGTGGGCGCCGACGGCGATCCCGACCGGGCCGGGTGCACCTGGTGCGGCGAGTGCGTCCGGGTCTGTCCCACCGGCGCGATTTTCGAGGTGATGCCGCGGGAGCGCTTCGCGCCGGAGCAGGTCCGGCATCCCGACCGCCAGGTGCGCGCGGTGTGCCCCTACTGCGGGGTGGGATGCCAGCTGGACCTGCACGTGGCCGGCGAGAAGATCGTCCGGGTCACCTCGCCCGACATCGAAGCCAACACGCCGAATCAGGGCTCCACCTGCGTCAAAGGCCGCTTCGGCTACGACTTCCCCCAGCACAAGGACCGGCTCACCCGGCCCCTCATCCGGAAGGGCTGGGAGAAGGAAGGGCGCCGCTGGGTGTGGAAGGGTCCGTCCGGCGGGGCCCGGCGCGGCGGGCCCTGGCAGACCATCGAGGCCGAGGGCCAGAACTCGAAGCCCGGCACGCCGCCCCGGTCCACGGGCAAGTCGCTGCGCCAGCTCCCGCTCCTCGAGCGCCTGGACCAGGACGTGCGGGACCGGGTCGCCACGCCCGCGTCCTGGTACCAGCCCTTCCGCGAGGCGACCTGGGAAGAGGCGATGGAGCTGACGGCGCAGGAACTCACGCGCATCAAGCGGGAACACTCGCCCGACGCGCTCGCCTGCTTCTCCTCCGCCAAGTGCTCCAACGAAGAGAACTACGTGATGATGCGGATGTTCCGCGGCGGACTCGGCACCAACAACGTGGACCACTGCACCCGGCTCTGCCATTCGACGTCGGTGGCGGCGATGGCGCGCGCGCTCTCGACGTCGGCGGCCTCGGGTTCGATGCGGGAGGTCGAGACCGCGACCGACGTGATCTTCATCGCCGGCGCCAACACCACGGAGACGCACCCGGTGTTCGGCGCGGCGCTCAAGCGCGCCTGCGAGCGCGGCGCGAAGCTCGTGGTCGCGGACCCGCGCAAGACCGAGCTCGCCGCGCGCGCCGACGTCCACCTCCAGATGCTCCCCGGCACCGACGTCGCGCTGTTCAGCGGGATGCTGAGCCACATTCTCGCCGCGGGACTCGAGAACCGGGACTTCATCGCCGCCCGCACCAAGAACTTCGACGCCGTGCGCAAGGCGGTGGCGCCCCTCGATCCCGCGCGCGCGTCCAAGATCACCGGGGTCCCGGCCGACCTCATCCGGCGCGCCGCCGAGCTCTACGCCCGCGGGCCGAACACCAGCACGCTCTGGGCCATGGGGCTGACCCAGCACGCCAACGGCACCGACCTCGTGGCGTCGCTCCTCAACCTGATGCTGGCCTGCGGGATGATCGGCCGCTGGGGCGCCGCGATGATGCCGGTCCGGGGCCAGAACAACGTGCAGGGCGCGTCCGACATGGGCGCGATCCCCTTCGTCTACACCGACTACCGCTCGGTCACGGACCCCAAGGTCCGCGCCGAATTCGCGCGGGCCTGGAAGGTCCCCGAGGAGTCCCTTTCGCTCAAGGAAGGGCTCATGGTGACCGAGATCGTGAAGGAAGAGAGCGGCGTGCGGGGGATGTACATCATGGGCGAGAACCCCATCATCTCCGATCCCGACATCGCGCACGCCGAGCATTGGTTCAGCGAGCTCGAGTTCCTCGCGGTGCACGATCTCTTCCTCACCGAGACCGCGCGCTACGCCGACGTGGTGCTCCCGGGGTCTTCCTTCGCCGAGAAGACGGGCACCTTCGTCAACACCGAGCGCCGCATCCAGCTCTCCCATCAGGCCCTCGCGCTCCCCGGCGACGCGCGCGGAGACCTCGCGATTCTGGTCGAGCTCTCCAACCGGATCGGCCTGGCCACGCCGTACCGGAGCGCGGAAGACGTGATGCGCGAGATCACCCGGGTCACGCCCTCTTGGGCCGGCGCGAGTTACGCGCGGCTCGAGGGCCCGGGGCTCCAGTATCCGGTCCCCACCGCCGATCACCCGGGCACCTCCTTCCTCTTCGCGGAGCGCTTCCCCACCCCGGACGGCAAGGCCGCCTTCGTGGCGGTCGAGTACGCGCCCCCGGTCGAGCTCCCCGATGACGCGTTCCCGTTCGTCATGAACACCGGCCGCCAGCTCTACCACTGGCACACCGGCACCATGACTCGCCGGGCGAGCGGCCTGGACGCGCGGGAGCCGACGCCGATCGTGGAGGTCCACCCCGACGACGCGGCGGCTCTCGGCGTCACCGACGGAGACCTGGTGCGGCTCACCTCGCGGCGGAATTCGATGGTGACCGGGGTGCGGGTGTCGGAGCGGGTGGCGCGCGGCCAGGTGTTCGTGCCCTTCCACTTCCGCGAAGCGGCGGCGAATCTCCTGACCAATCCCGTTCTCGACCCCTACGCCAAGATGGCCGAGCTGAAGTGCTGCGCGGTGCGGGTCGAGCCCGCGGGGACGCCGGCCGCCGTGCCCGCCGACTGATCCCGCCCTCTCCCCCAGCCACCCGAACGCCCACTGCCGAATACAATGCACGCCATCGTCAAAGCGAGGAGCGCCCCCGGCCTCACGGTCACGACCGTCCCCAAGCCGTCGGCCGGGCCGGGCGAGGTGCTGATCGCGGTCCGGCACGCGGGGGTCTGCGGCACCGATCTCCACATCGCGGACTGGGACGCGTGGGCGCAGGGCCGCCTCAAGCCACCCCTGGTGGTGGGGCACGAGTTCGCGGGCGAGGTGGTGCAGGTGGGCGACGGCGTCAGCGAGATCAAGCTCGGACAACTGGTGACCGCCGAGGGACACATCGTCTGCGGGCACTGCCTCCAGTGCCGCACCGGAAACGGGCACATCTGCCGGAACACCCGGATCATCGGCGTGGACCGGGACGGCGCCTTCGCCGAGTTCATCGCGATGCCCGCGACCAACGTCCTCACGCTCGACGGCATCCCCACCGACATCGGGGCCATCATGGACCCGATGGGGAACGCCTTTCACACCGTCCTCACCGCCGACATTCCCGGGAGCATGGTGTTGATTCTCGGGTGCGGGCCGATCGGGTGTTTCGCCGCCGGAATCGCGCGGGCGGCGGGCGCCGCGCGGGTCATCGCGTCCGACGTCAACCCCCGGCGCCTGGCCCTCGCGGCCAAGATGGGCGCGCACCTGACGGTGAACGCCGCCAAAGACGACGTGGTCAAGACCGTGCTCGCGGAAACCGGCGGCGACGGCGCCGACGTGGTGTGCGAGATGTCCGGCGTCCCCTCGGCGCTGCACCAGGCGTTCGCCGCGGTCCGGCTGGGCGGCAGAATCCAGCTGCTCGGCATCCCCAAGGGCGAGGTACCGGTGGACCTGGCCACCGAGATCATCTTCAAGGGCGTCACGGTGTACGGCGTGGTGGGCCGGAAGATGTACCAGACCTGGCATGACATGCGGCGCTTCCTTTCCGCCGGCCTCCTCGACCCCCGGCCCGTCATCACCCATCGCTTCCCCCTCACCAAGATCGACGACGCGCTCGCCGCCATCCGTTCCGGCGACGCGGGCAAGGTCATTCTGGAGATCGCATGAGTCTCAGCACCCGGCTCGCCGCCGAGCTCGACCAGTTCAAGAAGGACGGCGTCTACAAGCGCCTCAACTACCTGGCCTCGCCGCAGGGCCCGCGGGTCCGGATGGAGGGCCGCGGCGAGGTCGTGATTCTCTCCTCCAACAACTACCTCGGCCTCTCCAACGAGCCCGAGGTGGTGGCCGCGGGGAAACACGCCCTGGACCGCTACGGCGCGGGGACGGGATCGGTGCGCTTCATTTGCGGCACCTTCACCGTCCACCGCGAGCTGGAGCAAGCCCTCGCCGCGCTGGTGGGATGCGAGTCCTCGCTCACCTACGTGAGCTGCTGGAACGCCAACGAAGGGCTCTGCGCCACCCTGCTCGGCGAGCAGGACATCGTCATCTCCGATCAGCTGAACCACGCGTCGATCATCGACGCGATCCGCCTCGCCAAGGCCATCACCAAGTGCCAGACCGCGGTCTACCGGCACTCCGACCTCGCGGACCTCGAGGAGAAACTCCAGGCCGCGAAGAGCGCCCGGACCCGCCTCGTGTTCACCGACGGCGTGTTCTCGATGGAAGGCGACATCGCGAAGCTTCCGGAGATCCTGGCGCTCGCGAAGAAGTACGACGCCGTGGTGGCGGTGGACGACTCGCACGCGACCGGCGTGCTCGGCCAGACGGGCCGGGGGACCGCCGAGCACTACGGCGTGGTGGGACAGGTGGACATCATCACCTCCACGCTCGGCAAGGCGTTGGGGGGCGCGGCGGGCGGGTTCACCGCCGGCTCGGCCGCGCTCACCGACTATCTGACCCAGCGCTCCCGCCCCCAACTCTTCAGTAACGCGCTCCCGCCGACGGTCGCGGGGAGCGCGCTCGCGGCGGTGGAGCGGGTCCGGGCTCATCCCGAGCTGGTCACCCGGCTGCGGGAGAACGCGCAGTATTTCCGGGAGCGGCTGCTGCATCTGGGGTTCAAGCCGCTCCCCGGCGACACGCCGATCGTTCCGGTGATCCTGGGCGAGACCGCACTCGCGATCCGGATGAGCGATCTCCTGCTGAAAGAGGGCGTGTTCGTCACCGGGTTCGGGTACCCGGTGGTCCCGCAGGGGCACGCGCGGGTGCGCTGCCAGTTGTCCGCGGCCCACACCCGCGACGACATGGACTTCGCCCTGCGGGCGTTCGCCAAAGTCGGGAAGGAGCTGGGACTGATCTGACGCACGATAACGCCAGTGTCACATCATCATAAATACAGTTAGATGCACTTCAAGTAGTTTCGCGGTCTCGCGGTATAAACTCCCTACCCCCAACGCACTAGCGTTTTTGGGTCCTCGTTCCTATTTTCGGGGGGCTCATTCCGGTCCTATGCGCCGTTCCTGTGGCGGTCCCCAACCGGGGCCGTGGGAGGGAGAGACATGAAGTCGCTGGCCCGTCTTCTGACCGTGATCACGGTCCTCAGCGCGGCAGCCGCGCCGGCCCGTGCGCAAGAGAAGAACGATCAGGCGTTCCGGTGGTACTGGGGTGGCGAAGGCGGAGCCTTCGGATACAAGACCAACCTCCAGGGCCTCTACTTCGACCCGGTGCTCGGCGGGCACTGGCTCATTACCGCCCGGCGGACCGCGCTGTACGTCTCCTATGAGCAAGCGTTCTTCCTGACCGCCGCCCGCGCCTCGATTCCGAACGTCACCCCCGGGAATCCGGACGACACGGTGACGTTCAGCGACATGCGCCGGCTGATGATCGGACTGGTGGCGTTCCCCGCCCCCAAGGCCATCGAGCCGTTCTTCGGCGGCGGATTCGCCCTGATGGAAGTCCTGAACCCCACGGTGAGCTGCCCCAGCTGCAGCAGCAGCGCGGACCTCGCCAACGCCGATCAGGCGGCGGCGGACGCCTCGAGCAAGGCCTTCTTCTGGTTCATGGCCGGCCTGCAGATCAACATGGGCAAGCTCGCCCTCTTCGGGCACTACGTGGGGACGTCAGCGGCCAAAGGGTTCCTCCTGGACGGCAGCACCCACTCGATCCAGGGCGGCATCCGGTACACCTTCGGCACCGCCAAAGAGGGCATCAGCGAGGACCACTAGAGCAGCCGGAGGAAGTTCTCCCCCAGAATCTTCGCGACGTCGCTGTCGCTCATCCCCCGCGCCCCTAGAGCGCGGACCAGGAGCGGCAGCGACGTTGCGTCTTTCATGGGTGGAGGAAGGACGCTGATCCCGTCGAAATCGCTCCCCAGCGCCACGTGGTCCACCCCCATCACCCGCACCGCGTGCTCGATGTGATCCACCAGACGGTCCACGGACGGGATCCTGATGCCGCCCAGCTGGGCGCTCCGGTAGCGATCGATCTCGAACTCGGCCGCCCCGGGGCGGCCCCGAAAGCGGTCGCGAATCGACGCGAACCCGGGCTCGAGCCGCCGGTTGAGGTTCTCGTACGCGGCGCGGAAGCCGTCGTCCAGGAACACCGGGAAGAAGTTGATCCCCACCACCCCCCCGCGCTTCGCGATCGCGCGCAGCTGTTCGTCGGTGAGGTTGCGGGGATGCGCGGCCAGGGCCCGGCAGGCCGAATGGGACGCGATGACCGGCCCCCGGGCCGCGTCGAGCGCGTCCCGGAACGTCGCGTCCGATGCGTGAGAGAGATCGACCAGCATCCCGAGCTCGCCCATCCGCCGCACCACTTCCCGCCCGAAGGACGTGAGCCCGCCCGGCCGGCGCGGATCCAGGGACGCCCCCGCCCAATCGTTCCCGTTGTTCCAGACCAAGGTGAGGTACCGCACACCGCGCCGGTACAGCGCCGCGAGGTTCTCCAGCGAGTTCTCGATGGCGTGCCCGCCCTCGACGCCGAGGAGCACGGCGATCCGTCCCGCCGCGGCGGCGCGCCGGACGCCGGCCGCGCCGGTCACGAGCTCGGCCCCCCGAGTCCCATCCGCGAAAGCTGACACCACGTCGATGAGCGCGGTGGCGCGGGCGTAGGCGGTTCCCGGACCGTAGGTCGCGTCCACCCAGATCGCGAAGAAGGCGGCGGAGAGACCGCCCTCGCGCATCCGGGGCAGATCCACGTGCCCGTCGGGGAGTCGCGTGGCGATGTCCACGCCTTCATCCAGCATCCGCTGGGGCGTGTCGAGGTGCCCGTCTACGACGATCGGGAGAGCCACGGCGATCCCGCGATGACGAAGCGGAGGGGCCAGTCGGCCGCCCGGGTGACGCCGATCCGCGGGGTGACCGCGACCGCGGGGCGCCCGCGATGCGGATTCCGCAGGATGCGGAGGCGGCCCCGCGCCATGGAAGCGCCGTTCAACCCGCCGGTCACGCCGAGCGCCTCGCAGAGGCGGGCCGGCCCGGCGCAGAGCTCCCGGTCGGGGACGCCGCCGCGACGGCGGCGCATTACGGGGATCCCCTGCACCGGCTCGAGGGCCCGGATCAGCGCCGCCGCCGGGTGGCCGCGGCGGTCGGTGACCGCGTTCAGGCACCAGTGCATGCCGTACGTGAAATAGACGTACGCGGTCCCGGGGGGTCCGTAGAGGGGCTCGGTGCGCGGCGTGCGCCGCCAGCCCCAGGCGTGGCACGCCGGGTCGTCGGGGCCGACGTAAGCCTCGGTCTCGACGATCACGCCGGCGGTGCGCCGCCCGCCCACGTCGCTCAGCAGGTAATGCCCCAAAAGACTACGCGCGACCAGAGCCGCTGGTCGCGCGTAGAATCGGGCGGGAAGCGGGTTCACGCCCCGCCGGTGAGCCCGCGCTTCACCCGCGACCAGAACGATTCGCCGTCCTGCTCGGGGGCCGGCGCCGGCTTCGGCGGCGGAGGGGGCGGCGCCGCGGGACTCGCGGCGCGAGGCTCGCGATCGATAGAATGCTCGCGCGCCGGTTGATCCTCCCGCGGGTGCTCGCCGCGGCCACCCCGGCCGCGTCCCCCGCGGCGGCCCCGGCCGCCGCGCTCCCCGCGCTCGCCGCGCTCGCCGTCGCGTTCCCCGGAATGCGCGCTCGGGCCGCGCCCACCCTGGGTGCCGCCCTCGGGACGTCCGCGTCCCCGCCCGCCGCGGCCGCGACCACCCCGGGGACGGTCGCCCCGCTCGGGACGCTCTCCCTCGGCCGGGCGATCGTTGCCCCCGCCGATGGGCTCGACCACCGGCCGCGCCGGCCGCGATTCGGGCCGGGGGCGGAAGTTGGGATCGACCTCCACCACGCCGATCTTCTGCACCCCCGGCGTCGCCGGACGCGGCCCCCGCGATCCCCGGCGGAAGCGCGCGCTGCGCGAGGGCACGGCCGGCGTCGCGGCGTGCCCGCCCTGCGAATACGGTGGGGGCGGCGCCGAGCTCGCCGGCATCGGCGGATCGAGCTCGTCGTTGTGCTCGCTCACGGTGGCGGGCGACGCCAAGGGGGCCGGCTCGCGGATCGATACCGGTGGCGCGGCGTCCTCATCGCGGCCGGCGGTCTCCCCCGGCTCCTCCGGGACCGCCGCCGCGGGCGCCGGCTGGTCGTCGTCGGACTTCCCGCCCAGGGCGTGCTTGATGAGGCCGAAGGTGTCGCCGAGGGAGAACCCCGGGCGGCGTCCCTCGTCCTCGCGCTCGCGGCGGGGGCGGCCTTCGCGGCGCGCGGGCTTGGCTTCGCCGGCGGCGGGACGCGCGGCGGCGCCCTCGACGTCGGGGCCGAGCGCGATCTCGAACTGGCCGTTGTCCATCTTGGAGAGGGCGATGAGCCCCTTCTGCGAGGCTTCCTGGACGAACTTGGAGAAGCGGGAGAACCCGACGTCTTTCTCGTCGAAGCTGGGATCGATCTCCTGCATCACCTGCTTCAGGCGGTCGGAGCGCATCACGTCGTTGTGCGCGGTCATCTGCTTCACCGCCTCGACCACCAGCTCCCACGGATCGTGGCGCTCGTGGGTGACGTCGGACTCCTTGGTGAGGCCGGCCAGCTCGTTGTACGAGTAGTACTCGTCACAGTTCTGGATCAGGAGATCGCTGGACGACTCCCGGATGCCGACCCCGATGACGTACTTCCCGTACTCCTTGAGCTTGAGCACCAGGGAAGAGAAGTCGCTGTCGCCGGAGAGGAGAATGAAGGTGCCGATCTCGGGACGGGTGAAGACCAGCTCCAGCGCGTCCACGGCGAGCCGGATGTCGGTCGCGTTTTTCTTGTTCGACCCGTAGGCCGGCGCCCAGATCATGTCGATCGAGGACTCGGACAGCGGCACGACGTACTGCGGATAGCGGCGCCAATCGGCGTAGGCGCGCTGGACGGCGACCTTGCCCTTGATGATGTCCGACTGCAGCAGCCGCTTCAGCTCCGACTGGAGGTCCGAGCGGATCCCCATGGTGACGTTGTCGAAGTCGATGAGCAGCGCCGCGTTGGGCGCGTGGGCGGGAGGTTCTTTGTGGGGTTGCCGTGCCAGATGAGGATGCGGCTGATGATTCATGTGGTTGCACTCAGCTCCAGGCCAACGATCTGCACGAGCTCCTTCCGCTTCACCTTCCCGCTCCCGGTCAGGGGGAAGGCGTCGAAGAAGCGCACCAGATCGGGCACTTTGTAGTCGGCGGCGGCTTCGCGGCAGAAGGCCTTGAGCTCGTCGCCGGTGATGATCGATCCCTCCACGGGCACGACGCAGGCGCAGGTCAATTCCCCGAGCGTTTCGTTGGGAATGCCCACGACGCAGGCGTCGCCCACGGCGGGGTGCGTGCGGAGGAGGTCCTCCAGCTCGCGCGGATACACCTTGAAGCCGCCCCGGATGATCACTTCGCTCCGGCGGCTCACGATCCGGACGTAGCCCGCCTCGTCCACGATGGCGAGGTCGCCCGTCCTGAAAAATCCCTCGGCGGTGAACGACTTGGCCGTTTCGCCGGGCATCCGATGGTACCCCAGCATCACGTTCGGCCCGCGCACCGCCAGCTCCCCCACCGCTTCGACGTCGTGCAGGGCGCCGGACATCACGTCCACGACCTTCACGTCGACCCCCGCGATGGGCCGGCCCACCGTCGTCGCGCGCCGTTCCGCTTCGTCTTCGAAGCGGGTGATCGTCACCGTCGGCCCCGTTTCCGTGAGCCCGTAGGCGATCTGGACGTCGCACCACCGCCGGATACGTCGGGCGAGCGGCGGAGAGACCGGGCTCCCCGCGATCACGCCCGTGCGGCAGGTGGTCGGCGGTTGCTCCTCAAACGAGGGATCGCGCATGAGGAGCTCGAACATCGTGGGGACGCCGTGCACGACGGTCACCCGCTCGCGGCGGATCAGGTCCAGCGCCGCGCCGGCCGCGAAGCGATCCTGAAGGATCAGGGTCGCGCCGGCATGCAGAGTGACGGCCACCACGTGCAGGCCGAAGATCGTGAAGCACGGAACCGCCGCGAGCACCCGATCGTCTCCGGTGTGTCGCAGCGCTTCCGCCACCTGGCGCGCCGGCTCGCAGACATTCAGATGCGAGAGCATCGCGCCCTTCGGCTTCCCCATCGTTCCCGACGTGTACAAAATGGCCAGCGGCTCCGTCGCCGGATCGCCGTCCACCAGCGGGACGTCGGCGCCCGCCGCCTTCGACACGAGGTCCGAGTACGCGTACACCCTCGTGCCCAACCAACGCTCCTCCCGGCCCACGCAAATGACCCAGCGCAGCTCGGGAAGCTCGGTCAAAAGCTCGTCGTACACTTCCAGGAAATCCACGCCGGCCAGCGCGTCCGGCGTGACCACCGCCCGGACTTCGGCGTGCCGCAACTGATACTTGAGCTCGTGAAAGGCGAGTCCCGGATGCAGCGGCACCAGGGTGACCCGGAGGCGCGCCGCCGCGAGCAGGATCATGATCCACTCGGGCCAGTTAGGCAGGTCGATCGCCAGACGATCGCCGGGCCCCAGCCCCAGCTCGCGAAGCGCGGCCGCGAGCGCCAGCACTTCGCGCTCCGCCTGTCCATAGGTAATCCGGCGACTGCCGTGAACCAGGAACTCCCGGTCCGGATGCGCCCTCGCCCGGTCGGCGAAAAGCGCCGCCAGATGACCTGTCACCACGCGCTTCTACCTCCGCTGCAACCGCGGGAACCTTTGATAATAAACAACTTGCGCGATTGCGCTACCCGTCCGGCGGCGCCGGACCGGGCAACTCCTACTCCCCCAACACCTTGATGACCACGCGCTTCTTGCGCTGACCGTCCCACTCGCCGTAGAAGATCCGCTGCCAGGGACCGAAGTCGAGCTTCCCCTTGGTGATCGGCACGATCACCTCGTGCCCGACCGTGAGACTGCGCAGGTGCGCCGCCGCGTTGTCTTCTCCGGTCTCGTTGTGTCGATAGCGGGACGGGTCCCAGGGCGCGATCCGCTCCTCCAGCCACTCGAGGATGTCTTCCCAGAGTCCGGACTCGTGATCGTTCACGAAGACCGAGGCCGAGATGTGCATCGCCGAGACCAGGGCCAGGCCCTCGTGAACGCCGCTCGCCTCGACCTGAGCGGCCACCTGGTCGGTGATGTCGCTGATCTCCTGCCGGCGCTTCGTGTTGAACCAGAGATAGTGGGTGTGGCTCTTCATCCGCTCCCCCTGTGTCGGTTTGTCGCACCCCGGCCAAGTGCCTAGATTGCTGCACCAATATGGCACTCCCGTTCCGCCAGCGAATCTTCGTGGTGCTGGTGGCTTTGACCGCCGTCCCGACCACTCTCGCGGTGGTGGGGTGGGCGCTCTCGGTCCGGACCATCGGCCCGTCGGCGGGGGCGCGCGCCTCGCTGGAACAGGTGGCGACGTCGGCCCGGGCGATGCTGCAGCGGGTGGACACGACGCGGCTCGCGCCGGGGGCCCGCGCGGCGGTCCGTCGCCACCTCACGCAAGTCGCGAACTCCGTCACGCTGGCCCGTCAGGTGGACGTCTACCTGCGCTACTACACGGCGGGCATCGCGATCGTGATCCTCGCGCTCGGCGCGCTGGTGCTGTTCGCCGCGGTCCGGCTCGCGGGACACCTCTCCCGCCAGCTCTCCCGGCCCATCGACGAGCTGGTGGGATGGACCCGGCTGATCCGCCAGCGGGAGCCTCTGCCGGGCGGGCCGCCGACCCGCGGCGCGCCGGAGTTCGAGTCGCTGCGGCAGTCGCTGCGCGACCTCGCGCAGGCGCTGGACACGGCGCGGGACCGGGAGCTCGAGGCGGAGCGCCTGCGGGCGTTCCGCGAAGTGGCGCGGCGGGTGGCGCACGAGATCAAGAACCCGCTCACCTCGATGCGCATCGCGGTGGACCAGCTGGAGCGCGGCACCGGCGCCGGGAGCGCGGCCGATCCCACGCAGGCGCGCACCGCGATGGCGGTCGAAGTCCTGGGCGCCGAGACCGACCGGCTGGAGCGGCTGGCGCGCGAGTTCGCGGACTTCGGACGGCTGCCCGAGGGACCGAAGAGCGAGGTGGACCTGCAGGAGCTGCTCACCGAGCTCGGCAAGACGGCGGTTCCCGAGGGCGTCACGGTGCGGGTGGACGCGGCGGCGCGGAACGGGAATCGTTCCACCCTCCTCGGGCATTACGAGCCGCTGCGCCGGGCCTTCCAGAATCTCCTCCGGAACGCGGCCGAGGCGATGGGCGGGCGCGGCGCGATCGATGTGCGCCTGGCCGGCGACCCGGGTGCGCTCTCCATCAGCATCGCGGATCACGGACCGGGCATCCCCGCCGACGTGCGGCACCGGATCTTCGAGCCCTACTTCACGACCAAGTCGGACGGCACCGGGCTCGGCCTCGCGCTGGTGCGACAGGCGCTGGAGGCGCACGGCGCCACGATCGACGTGTCCGAGACGCCCGGCGGCGGCGCCACCTTCACCATCGTGTTCCCGGCATGAGTCCTCGCGTACTGCTGGTGGACGACGAAGCCAACCTGCGGAAGATGGTGGGCGCGCTGCTCCAGGCCGAGGGGTTCGAGACCGCCGAAGCGGCCGGGGGGCACCAGGCGCTGTCGACGCTGGACCAGGTACAGCCGGACGCGATCCTGCTCGACCTGATGATGCCGGGAGGTCCGGACGGGATCACGACGCTGCAGGAGTTGAAGCGCCGGGCGCCGGACATTCCGGTGGTGATGATGAGCGGCAAGGCGAGTCTCGCGGACGCGGTGCGGGCCACCAAGCTCGGGGCGTTCCAGTTCCTGGAGAAGCCGCTTACGCCGGAGAGCGTGCTGGTGGCGCTGAAGGGCGCCCTCGAGCTGGGCCGCACGGTGGCCGAGAACCGGCGCCTGCACGAACAGCTGGGGCACGCGGATCCACTGGTGGGTGACAGCGCGGCGATGGCCGAGCTGCGGGCCCTGATCGCGAGGATCGCGCCGACCGAAGCACGGGTGCTGATCACCGGTGAATCGGGGACCGGCAAGGAGCTCGTCGCCTCGGCGATCCACCGGCAGAGCGGGCGGGCGGCGCGGCCCTTCGTGTGCGTGAACAGCGCCGCGATTCCCAAGGACCTGGTCGAGTCCGAGATGTTCGGACACGAGAAAGGCGCGTTCACCGGAGCGACCGAGCGCCGGCTGGGCCGTTTCGAGCTCGCCGACGGCGGCACCCTGCTGCTGGACGAAGTGGGAGACCTGGGACCGGAGGCGCAGGCGAAGCTGCTGCGGGTGCTCGAGACCGGCGTGATCGAGCGGCTGGGCGGGGAGCGGCCGGTCAAGGTGGACGTCCGCGTGATCGCGGCCACCAACAAGGACCTCGCGAAAGCGACCCAGCAGGGCCACTTCCGTGAGGATCTGCTGTTCCGCCTCAACGTGCTTCCGATCCACATCCCGCCGCTGCGCGAGCGTCCCGACGACATTGCGCCGCTGGTCCGCCATTTCGCGGGGCGGGTGGCGGCGCGGCTGGGGCAGAAGGTGGACCTCGATGCGGGCGCCGTCCAGCTCCTTTCCGCCTACCCCTGGCCCGGCAACGTGCGGGAGCTCGCGAACATCGTGGAGCGGCTCGCGATTCTCGCGGGTGGCGCGGCCGTTTCCGCGGACGACGTGGCCCGGGTGCTGCCGCGCGACGGCGCCCGTCCGCTCCCGCCGGGCGGGGAGTGGACCGACGTCGCGCTCGCGGAGTCCCTCGACCAGTACGAACGCACGCTCATCGCGCGGGCGCTTTCGGCGGCGCGCGGCAACGTCGCCGACGCCGCCCGCCGGCTCTCCACCGATCGCGCCAATCTCTACCGCCGCATGCGCCGACTCGGGCTCGAGCCGCCGCGCACCTAGGCCTTCACCAGGACGAATCGTATGCGCGCAGTCCCGTTGTTCCTGCTCGTCGCGATCACCGCGCCGGCGGTCGCCGCCGCGCAGGACACCGCGATCGTCATCCACCCCGAGAGCACCGCCACCGCGGGCGAGCAGAGCGAGCTCCCCATCGCGGTCGCCGAGGAGGCGGTGCGCTTCTACAACGCGGCCGGCACGGCGCGGCTGTCGGGGCAGACCAGTCTCCCGCGCGGCGCCCTGTGGCACGGCGACGTGGCGGTGCGCAACGGACCGGTGGAGGTGCGGGGCAAGATCGAGGGCTCCCTGCTCGTGATCAACGGCGACGTGGTGCTCGACTCGGCGGCCGAGGTCACCGGTGACGTGTTCGTGGTCGGCGGGACGGTGACCGGCGGCGCCGGCGCCACCGTGGGCGGCAAGGTGCGCACCTATCCTTCCCCCTTGGGCTACCGCCTGCTCGGGGACCAGATCGTCTACACGCCCAACATCCGGCGTTTCCTCCCCGTCTTCGGCGCTCAGAAGACGTGGGAGGCCGGCGCGACGCGCTCCACGCTCTCCATCGCCACCGGCGGGACGTTCAATCGCGTCGAGGGCCTGCCCATCATCCTGGGGCCGCAGGTGGAGTGGGGACTGTCGCCGGACCTGCTCCTGGGCGTGGACGCCTTCGGCATTTTCCGGACCGCGGGGGACCTGGGCGCGAAGAACAGCGATCTCGGCTACCTGCTCCGCGCCCAGCTCTCGGTGGGCGAAGACCGCCACGCCGGACTCGCCGTGCGGGCCTTCGACCAGGTCGATCCCGTGGAGGACTGGGGTCTCCACTCGGCGGAGGTGGGGTGGAGCGCCTTCCTCCTGCACCGCGACTACCGCGATTACTACCTGAGCAAGGGCATCGGCGCCCAGATCTTCGTCCGGCCGGAGCGGCCGCTCACGGTGTCGCTCGACGTCTCGCACGACGCCGAGTCGTCCATCGCGGCGCGCGACCCCTGGACCATCTTCCGCAACAGCGAGACCTGGCGGCCCAATCCGCCGATCGACGACGGGCACTACACCACGCTGGCCACCACGCTCGACTACGACTCCCGCAACGACCGCTACGATCCCACCAGCGGCTGGTACGCACGCGCCATCCTCGACGCCAGCTGGAGCTCGGACGTCACCCCGCAGAACGTGCCGGTGTCGGTCCGCCGCCCGATTCCCACCGATGGCTCCTACCATTTCACGCGGCTCTGGCTCGACCTCCGGCGCTACACCCGCGTCAGCGCGGCGGGACGGGTGAACCTGCGGCTCCTCGCCGGCGGCTGGTTCGGCGGAGATCCCCTGCCGCTGCAGCAACGGGTGTCGCTGGGCGGCGCCGATCCGCTCCCGGGCTACGGATTCCGGGAGAGCGCCTGCAACCGGGATCTGGTGGACTCGGCGTTCGTGACCGCCGGGCCGGCGGCCTGCGACCGCGTGATCCTCACCCAGGCCGAGTACCGCGGGCACCTCTCGCTCCACTGGATCTACAATCCCGAAGGCGACCGGCGCCGGACGGTGCCGGAGGCGCTGATCGCGCTGGGCGGGCCGGATCTGGTGGTGTTCGGAGACGCGGGCCAGGCCTGGCTGGTCGGCAACGGGCCGGGACGCATCCCGCACGACCGGCTGCCGACCATCGGGAGCTGGATCGCGGACCTGGGACTGGGCGTGGACTGGGGCGGGCTCGGCCTCTACGTGGCGAAGGCGGTCACGGCCGGCCAGCCGCTCCGCTACTCGATCCGGCTCGATCACCGTTTCTAAGTTGCGGCGCCTCGCGGCCCTTCTCCTCCCGCTGGCCGCGCTCGCCGCACGCGCGCGAGCGCAGGATCCGGTCCTGACCGTCACGGTCCAGGACTCGATTCCGCGCATCCAGACCAGCGCCCTGCTCGCGGACGGGAAGTTCGCGGATCTGATGCGGTCCGGGTTCCCGCTGCGGCTGCATTACCGGCTGGAGCTGTGGCGCTCGCGGTCGTCGTGGTTCGACCAGTTCGTGAGCGACGCGGGATGGGACGCCGTGGCGCGCTACGACCCGCTGGCGGACGACTTCGTGCTGATCCGCAGCGGCGGATCGATAACCCGCTACGCCACCGTCGAAGAGCTGGAGCGGGCGTTCGAGATTCCCTACCGGGTGACGCTGGAGCCCAAGTCCGGGGGGCGCTTCTACTACTTCTGCCGCCTCGACGTGTCCACCCTCAACGACACCGACCTGCAGGAGCTCGAGGGTTGGCTGAAGGGTGACGTGGGGGCGACGGTGAAGACCGGCGGGAGTCTGGGGAGCTCGCTGGCGCGGGGACTGCAGCGCGCGCTGGTGCGGATCGCGGGCCTGCCGCGTCTCACCCTGGAGGCGCGCTCGGTGACCTTCCCCTACCCGCTCTAGCGCGTCGCGCCGAACGAGGCGTCGATCGCCTGGCGGATCTGCTGGAGGGAGTTGCCCTGCGCCGCCATCTGGGCCGCCATCGTCGCCTCACCCATGCAGACGTCGCAGAAGGCTCCGTGATCGCTCTCGAAACAGGTGAGCAGGGAGCGGTGGCCGAAGTGCTTGGAGCAGTCGCAGTGACAGTAGACGCCGTCCAGGGTCGCGGGGGCGGTCCGCGCCGCCGCGTAGGCTTCGGCGGCGCCGGGCTGATTGGGAATGGCGAAGCTGGGAAGGATCTTGTCCCCCGTGATGCCGGGCCGCGGCTCGGGGTGCACGGTGGCGCCGCCGGTGCGGGGGGTGAGCACCACCGCCACGGCGGCGAGGCCGAGCGCCCCGGCGATGACCCAGGGCAGCATCCCCCGCTTCACAGCGCCTCGAGGGTGGCCAGCACTTCCCGGCCGTAGAAGAGCCGGATGTACTTGGACTGGATGTCGGTGAGCCGGCGGACGGCCCAGGAGAGGTGCACGAAGTGCGGCTCGCGAGCCGGCACCAGCGGGTGCATCCCGCACTCTTCCGGCAGGTGATTGCCCTTTCGGGTGTTGCAGGAGCTGCACGCGGTGACCACATTGGCCCACTCGTTGTCGCCGCC
>DASSQQ010000136.1:0-23820 GCA_035702425.1 Gemmatimonadales bacterium | reverse complement strand
CGAGCGGGCTCACGCCGGATCACCATGGGAACGAAGGGCTCGGGCTGCAGCAGGCGCACCGTGCCCCGCTTCGCCAGCTCGAGAAGGGAGATGAAGGCCGAAAGCACGTCCACCACCGTGGGGCGCTCGCCCACGATGTCGAGCCAGCCGAATTCCTCGCGGTCTTGAAGCAGGGCGTGGATCTTCGCCATCGCGCCTTCGACGTCCAGGGGCCGCGGGACCACCCGGTGCAGCATCGGCTCCGGAATCAGCGCGATCACCCGCTCCGCCGCCGCCAGGAGGTCGTTCAGGTCGATCGCGAGCGGCGCCGGCGGGCCCTCGACGGCGGGGGCTTCGTATCCGCGGCCGAACTGCTCGGCGCGGCGCGCCGCCGCGCGGGAGAGCCAGTCCACGAGCTCCCGGATCTGCTGGTACTCGAGGAGCCGGCGCACCAGCTCGGAGCGCGGGTCTTCCCACTCGTCGTCCGAGAGCCGCCGCGGCAGCAGCATCTGCGCCTTGATGCGCAGCAGCCGCGCCGCCATCTCGAGATAGTCGGCGGCCTGGTTCAGCCCCAGATCCCCGATCACGGCCAGGAACTGATCCGCGATCTTCGCGATGGGAAGATCGGTGATGTCCAGCTCGTCTTCCCGGATGAGATGCAGCAGCAGGTCCAGCGGGCCGGAGAACTGCTCCAGCTCGATGACGAAGCCGTTGGCTTCCGGGACCACGGGGGTCGGGGTGCTCATTGGATTACGGGGAGGCGAGGGACGGCCGCCTCGCAGCGGGGGCGGAGGGACCTGGCGGCGGCTGACGAGACGCGGGCGAACGGGATAGCGCGGCTCCCTGGGTCCGTGACGCCCCTAACATAATGAATCGCGAGGTCCCGGGTCAACGGCGTAGTGCCTTGACCCCCCTCGACTTACCGCCTATCTTCCGCCCCTCGACGAGGAGACCATCGGTGCCGAACATCAAGTCCGCGAAGAAAGCGCTGCGCCAGGGCCGGTCGCGCGCCATTCTCAACAAGACTCAGCGCTCCGCCCTCCGGACCGCGCTCAAGCGGGTCCGCAGCGCGAGCGGCGATGCCGCGCGCGAGGCCTACAAGGTCGCCGCCCGTCTCCTCGATCGCGCCGCCCGCAAGGGACTGATCCACAAGAACAACGCCGCGCGCCACAAGTCGCGCCTCGCGAAGCTGGTGGCGAAGATCGGCAAGTAAGGGCGACGGCACGCACCGGTGAAATAACAAAGCCCGGCTCGATGAGCCGGGCTTTCTCGTGCCGCCGTTGCCGTCCGGTCCCCGTGGCTCCCGCCCTACAGCGCCGCCAGCTCCGCCCCGCACTGCTCGCAGTACCACTCGGTGGGCAGGTTCATGGTCCCGCATTCGCCGCACTTCAGCGTCTTCTGCGCTTCGGGCTCGTCGGCGTCGACGTCCTCGGCGGGAGCCGCGGGCTGACTCGCCACCGCCGGTTGCCGCGGCGCCGCGGGCGCGCGCGCCGGCTCCGGCACCGCGGAGGAGTCGCTCGGCACCGCCGGCTGGAACTGCGCGCCGCTGGCGCGCCGCGGTGAGGGCGCCCCGCCCCGGTCGTCTTCGGTCACCGACTTGAGGAACGCCAGCTCGTCCACCACCGAGTCCGCCTTCTTCTCCGGCTTCTTCTCTTCCGGCTTCGGTTGCGGGCGCGGCGGCGGCCCGATGCGGGTGCGGGAACGCTCCGACGCGGCGGGCGCGGGTGGGTCGGCCGGCGCCTTCACCAGACTGGGCGACGCCACCAGCGCGTCCAGCTCTTCGAGCTTCTCGATGTCCGCCTCGACCGCCTGCAGCTCTTCGCGAACCGAGACCAGCTCGGCCAGCGCGTCCTTGTGGACTTGTGTCCATTGCGCCTCGTCGTACTCGCCCACCGCGTGGCGCAGCTCCGTTTCGGACAGGCGCTCCGCGGCGCGCGCCTCTTTTTCCTCGAGCTCGGTGCGGAACTCCTTGCGCTGGGCGATCAGCTGCCGCGCGGCCTCGGCGTGGCCCTTCAACTCCTCGGTGACGGCCTTGAGGCGCGCCTCGTAATCCGCGCGCACGCGCCCGCGGACCCCGTCCGGCGTCGCGTCGGCGGCGTTGTCGAGGCGCGCGATCCAGGCCTCGTACTGGCGCCGCTCCTCCAGCAATCGCTGGATCGCGGCGGTGCTCTTCGAAGAACCCTTGGGCATCGCTAGGAAGATAAACTTTCGGTGCCTAAATGCATCAATTCGTGCTCGGCTCTGGCCGGAACGGCGCCCCTTATGCGTCTCTCTACCCCGACGGGCGGCGGACCGCCCGCATCCCCGGTCTAACTCCAAGATGGCGAGAGGCTTGCGGCTAGAGCGCCGGGGACCCGCCCTCGTGCACCGGCTTTCCGGCGACCAGGGTCAGCACCGCGCGCCCGGTCAGGCGCCGGCCGCTGAACGGGGAGTTGCGGCTCTTCGAAAAGAAACGCTCGGGCGCGACCGTCCACTCGTCATCGAGATCGAGCACCACGACGTCGGCGGGCGCGCCGGGCGCCAGCGTTCCGCCCGCGAGGTGAAACAGCTTGGCCGGCGCGGTGCTCATCCGCTCGATCAGCGCCGGCAGCGAGAGCACGCCGCCCCGCACCAGCTCGGTGTGCGCGATGCCGAACGCGGTCTCGAGGCCGACGATTCCGAAGGGCGCGTCGTCGAACGCCGCTTCCTTGGCGTCGTAGGCGTGGGGCGCGTGATCGGAGGCGATGCAGTCGATCACACCCTCCTTGAGCGCCGAGCGCAGGGCCGCGACGTCTCCCGCTTCGCGGAGCGGCGGGTTCATCTTGGCGTGGGTGTCGTACTCCTCACAGGCGTGATCGGTCAGAGTGAAGTGATGCGGCGTCACCTCCGCGCTCACCGCGAGCCCGCGCTCCTTGGCCCGCCGGATCAGCTCCACCGAACCGCGGGTGGACATGTGGCAGAGGTGCACGTGTCCGCCGGTCAGCTCGGCGAGCAGGATGTCCCGCGCCACCATGATCTCCTCCGCCGCGGACGGGATGCCCTTGAGGCCGAGTCGCGAAGAGACCAGGCCCTCGTGCATCACGCCCCCCGAGGCGAGGGTCGGCTCTTCGCAGTGATCGGCGACGGGGATCCCGAAGGTGTGCGCGTACTCGAGCGCGGTGCGCATCAGGTGGCTCGAATAGACCGGCTTGCCGTCGTCCGAGACCGCCACCGCGCCGGCGCCCACCATCTCGCCGAATTCGGCGAGTTTCTCTCCCCGCTGGCCCACCGACACCGCGCCGATGGGGTGTACCCGCGCGAATCCCGCGCGCACGCCCTGCCGCACCACGAAGCCGACGGCCGCCTGATTGTCGGTGACGGGATCGGTGTTGGGCATGGCGCAAATGGCGGTGAACCCGCCGGCCGCGGCGGCGCGCGCGCCGGTCGCGACCGTCTCGACGTCCTCGTTGCCCGGCTCGCGCAGGTGGACGTGGATGTCCACCAGTCCCGGCGCCACCACCCGGCCGGCGACCGACCGCACCTCCACGCCGTCCGGCCGCCCGAGGTTCGAGCCGACGGCCGTGATCTTTCCATCCTGCAGGAGCACGTCCGCGGTCTGGTCGAGTCCGCGGCTGGGGTCGATCACCCGGCCGCCGGCGAGCAGGAGGGGACGGGTCATTCGGCGCCTCCTCCTCGCTTCGCGGCGTCGGCCAGCTCGGGGCGCCCGCCGGCCAGGAGATAAAGCACCGCCATCCGCACCGCGACCCCGTTCGTCACCTGGTCCAGGATCACGCTGTGACTCCCGTCGGCGACGCGGGAATCGATCTCCACTCCCCGGTTCATCGGTCCGGGGTGCATGATCGTGATGTCGCGCGGGGCGCGCTCCAGCCGCTCGACCGTGACCCCGAAGACCCGGTAGTACTCGCGCAGGCTGGGAATGAAACCCTTCTCCATCCGCTCGAGCTGGAGCCGGAGCACGTTCAGCACGTCGGCCCACGCGATCGCGTCTTCGATGCGGCGGAACACGGTGACGCCCAGCTCCTCGATGCCCCGCGGCAGCAGGGTCCGCGGTCCGCAGACTCCCACCTGGGCGCCGAGTTTGGTCAGCCCCCAGATGTTGGACCGGGCCACGCGGCTGTGCAGGATGTCGCCGACGAGGCACACCTTCAGCCCTTCGATCTTGCCGTGCTTGTCGCGGATGGTGAGGAGATCGAGGAGCGCCTGGGTGGGGTGCTCGTGCTTGCCGTCCCCGGCGTTGATCACGTTGGAGCGGATCCGGGAGCCCAGGAACTGCGCGGCGCCCGAGGCGCCGTGCCGGATCACCACCATGTCGATCCGCATCGCCTCGAGGTTCTTCGCCGTGTCCACGAGGGTTTCGCCTTTGGAGACCGAGGAGCCGGTGGCGGCCACGTTCACGGTGTCGGCGGAGAGGCGTTTCTCGGCGAACTCGAAGGAAATGCGGGTGCGGGTGGAGGCTTCGAAGAAGAGATTGACGATGGTCTTGCCGCGGAGCGCCGGGACTTTCTTGATGGGCCGCTCCGACACTTCCTTGAACGGCTCCGCGGTGTCGAGAATGAGCCGGATCTGCTCGGGGGCCAGGTGCTCGAGCCCGACCAGGTCCTTGCCGAGGGCGGTCACGAGGTCTCCCTCCGCACCAGCTCCACCAGGTCCCGGCCGTCCAGCTCCTCCACCAGGACCTCGACCCGGTCCCGGGCGCCCGCCTTGACCTGCTTGCCCACGATGTCGGCCTGAATGGGCAGCTCCCGCCCACCGCGGTCTACCAGGACGCAGAGCGAGATCCGCTCCGGGCGGCCGAAGTCCGCGAGCTCGTCCAGGGCGGCCCGTGCGGTGCGCCCGGTGTAGAGCACGTCGTCCACGATCACCACGTGCTTGCCGGTGAGGTCGCCCGGAATCCGGGTTTCGCCGATGACCGGCTTGGGACCCACGGTCTCGAGATCGTCGCGATAGAGGGTGATGTCGAGCGCGCCGCGGGGGACCACGAAGCCCTCTTCCTTCTCTATGAGCTTGGCGATGCGGTCGGCCAGCTCCACGCCGCGGCGCTGGATGCCGATGAGAATGAGAGCGTCGGTGCCCTGCGCCTGTTCCAGCACTTCCACCGCCATACGCTGAAGCGCCCGCGCGAGGGCGCGGGCGTCGAGAATCGTGGTGCGTTCCGGGGCGGGCCGCGTCATTCCGGGCCGAAAGGTAACTAGCGGTAGACCGGGGTCAACGGCGCCGCGCCGGCGAGCACCGCCCGCACGTTGGCGAGCGCGATGCGGGCCATTTCGGCCCGCGTCTCCCGGGTGGCGCTCCCGATGTGCGGCAGGAGCACCACGTTGGGGGCGGCCCGGAGCCGCGGGTGCACCTCCGGCTCATCCTGATAGACGTCGAGGCCGGCGCCGCCCAGCCGCCCTTCCTCGAGCGCGATCGCGAGCGGCTCCTCCCGCACCAGGTCCCCGCGAGCGGTGTTGATGAGGATGGCACCCGGCTTGATCCGCGCCAGCGCCTCCGGGCCGACCATCCCTTTCGTCTCCGGCGTGGAGGGCGCGTGCAGGGAGACGATGTCGCTCTCCGACAGGAGTCGCCCCCACTCCACCCGCTCGGCGCCGACGGCCGCTTCGAGCTCCGGTTTCGCCGACCGCGCCACGTAGCGGATCCGCATCGCGAAGCCCGCGGCCCGCCGCGCCACCGCCTGGCCGATGCGCCCCGCCCCGAAAATCCCGAGCGTCTTGCCCGCGAGTTCGAGTCCCAGGAGCAGCTCGGGGTGCCAGCCGCGCCAGGCGCCGCTCTTCAGGTGTTCCACCGCCTCCGGGATGCGCCGCGCCACGGCGAGGAGCAGCGCCCAGGTCAGATCGGCGGTCGCGTTGGTCAGCACGTCGGGCGTGTTGGTGACGATCACCCGCCGCATCTCGGCCGCGACCAGGTCCACGTTGTTGAAACCCACCGCGCAGTTCGCGACCACGCGCAGCTTCGGAAGATTCTTGAATTCGGTTCCGCCGACCCAGCGCGAGAGCAGCGACACCAAGGCGACCCAGTCGCCCGCGGGCGTCGCTTCGCCGGCGCCGAGCCAGGTGACGTCGAGTCCGTCGAGATCGGCGGGCCGAACCAGTCCCTTGAGCTCGGCCGCCACCAGAACCGCGTGCCCCACGGGCTAGGCGCGCCCCGCGGGACTCTCGAGCGCGCGCCAGAGGTACCACGCGGCCGCGCTGCGATAGGGCCGCCAGGGCTCGCCTCGCTTGGCGAGGAGCTTGGGGGTCGGCAGCCGGCCCCGCCCGAACACTTTCGCGTAACCCTTACGCACGCCGTAGTCTCCCACCGGCCACACGTCCGGCCGGCCCAGGCGGAAGATGAGGAGCATCTCCACGCTCCACCTCCCGATCCCGCGCACCTGGATCAGGCGCTCGATGATCTCCTCGTCGGGCATCCGCTCCAGCGCGGCGGCCCGCGGCACCGTGCCGTCGATGGTCTTCTTCGCGAGGTCCTTCAGCGCCAGCACTTTGGCGCGGGAGAGTCCGGCCCCGCGCAGGCGCCGGTGATGGGTGTCGAGAATCGCTTCCGGCACCATCCGCCGGGAAGGGAGCGAGTCCACCAGGCGTCCGTGAATGGTCGCGGCGGCCTTGCCGGTGAGCTGCTGGTAGACGATGGACTCCGCGAGCGCGGCGAAGGGGCTCGCCAGCGCGTCCACCTTGATCCGGCAGGGGCCCACGCGGTCGATCAGCTCCGCCCAGCGGCGGTCCGCGGCGCGCAGCGCGTCGGCCGCGGCGTGGGGATCGAAAAGAAGAGTCACGGAACGGACAGGGAGGGATTCGAACCCTCGATACCCTTACGGGCATACCGGTTTTCGAGACCGGCGCCTTCAACCACTCGGCCACCTGTCCAACGAGCGAGCCCAGCCGTGCGACGGACAGGGAGGGATTCGAACCCTCGAAACGGTTTCCCGCTTGCACGCTCTCCGGGCGTGTGCCTTCAACCACTCGGCCACCTGTCCAGGCGACGGAAGCTAAACCGCCCTCTCCCGAGCGTGAAGTCCCTTGCCGAAGCGGCTCGCGCGGCGCTACGGTTCCCCCGCCCCGCAGCCCCCGCGAATCTCATTCACCGGGACTCCACGATGGCCGTGACCTACGGCAGTTACCTGAAGCTCGACCAGCTCCTCGCGCTCCAGCAGCCCCTCTCCGACGGCCCGGAACACGACGAGACGCTGTTCATCGTCGTCCACCAGGTGTACGAGCTCTGGTTCAAGGAGATCCTGCACGAGCTGGATTATCTGCAGGAATTGCTCCGGGAGCGTGACGAGTCCCGCGCGGGACAGGCTCTCAAGCGGATCCTCACCATTCTCAAAGTGGTGGTGGCGCAAATCGACGTGCTCGAAACCATGACCCCGCTCGAGTTCCTTTCGTTCCGGGACCGCCTCGAGTCCGGGAGCGGATTCCAGTCCTGGCAGTTCCGGGAGCTCGAGTTCGCGATGGGACTGAAGCGCGGTGACGCGCTCGACCGCTACCCCGGGGGCTCGGAGCCGCGCCGGAAGCTCGAGGCGCGGCTCGCCGCGCCCACGCTGTGGGACGCCTTCCTGAATTACCTCGCGGCCGAGGCCTACCCGATTCCGAAGGACGCGCTGGCGCGCGACGTGACGGCGCCCGTGGCCGCGAACCCGGCGGTGCAGCAGGTGCTGATCGAGGTCTACCGGACCAATCCCGCGGCGAGCGCCCTGTGCGAGCGCCTGGTGGACCTGGACGAGGGGATGCAGGAGTGGCGCTACCGGCACGTGAAAATGGTCCAGCGCACCATCGGCACCAGGGGCGGCACCGGCGGATCGAGCGGGGCCGAGTATCTCCTGGGCACGCTCAACCGTCCTCTCTTCCCCGACCTCTGGGCGATCCGCACCGCGCTGTGACGCCGCCGCCCGATCCCGCCGCGCTCTACCGGTCGCCGAACGCCCTCGCGCGGCACTACACCCGCTTCCGGGTCGCCGAGCGGCTGCTCCTCACCGGACACTCTCATCAGGCGTGGCCCGACTGCGCCTTCGAGGGACAGACCGAAGCCTGGAACGACGCGGCGCTACTCGTTGATGACAAATGGGAGCGCGCCTTCGCGAAGGCCGATCGGGTCCGGCGGGGCTTCGCGCGGCTCCTCGAAGACGATGACGGTGACTACGCGCTGGCGTCGAGCACCCACGATCTCGTGCTGCGCTTCCTCTCGGCACTCCCCCTCCGCCAACGGCCCCGCCTCCTCACCACCGACGGCGAGTTCAACACTTTGCGCCGCCAGCTCGACCGCCTGGCCGAAGAAGGGATCGAAATCGCCCGAGTCCCGCACCTTCCCGCGCGCACGGTCGCGGAGCGCCTCGCCGCGGCGGTGGATGCCCGCACCGCGGCGGTGTTCGTCTCCGCGGTCTTCTTCCAGAACTCGCACATCGTCCCGGGACTGTCGGTCTTGGCCGAGCGCTGTCGGGCGACCGGCGCGCTTCTCCTGGTCGACACCTATCACGCGCTCAACGTGGTCCCCTTCTCGATCCCGGCGCAGGACTTGGGCGCCGCGTACCTGGTGGGTGGCGGCTACAAGTACTGCGAGCTGGGCGAGGGGAACTGTTTCCTGCGGCTCCCGCCGCGTTGCGATCTTCGCCCCGTCGCCACCGGATGGTACGGCCAATTCGACACCCTCGCGGACGACGCCCGGGGGGTGCCCTACGCGCCAGGAGGGGCGCGATTCGCGGGCGCGACCTACGACCCAACCAGCCATTACCGCGCCGCGCGGGTCTTCGATTTCTTCGCCGCCCAGCGGCTCGCGCCCGGGTTCCTGCGCGAGGTCAGCCAGCATCAGGTCGGGCACCTCGCCCGCGAGTTCGACGCCCTCGACACCGACCCCTCCCTGGTCTCCCGGGACCGCTCGGTGTCCCTCGCCGAAATCGGCGGATTTCTCGCGCTCACGTCCCCGCGCGCCGGCGATCTGTGCCGCCTGCTGCGCGAGCGGGGCGTGCTGACCGACTACCGCGCCCACACCCTCCGGCTGGGGCCCGCCCCGTATCTCTCGGATTCCCAGCTCACTGCCGCGATCGACGCGCTCCGGGAGTGTCTGCGCGCCCTGCCTCGGGCTCTGTAAACGCCCCGCCTCGAGCGCGCGTCTCATGAAAGCGCGGAGGCCTTTCCGGGAGTGCCGTTGACCCAGGCGAAGGAGCTGGACGACGTGGTGGCGCCGCTGTTGCGGCGCGCCCAGGCAGGCGACGCCGCCGCGCGGGACGAGCTGCTCGGCCATTGTCACGCCACGGTCTACCGATGGGCCGTGATGCATACGGGAGACGCGGATGACGCGGAAGATGTGGCGCAGGAGGTTCTGGTCCGGCTGGACCGCTCGCTCGGGTCGTACTCGGGGCGGGCGCGCTTCACCACCTGGCTGTATCAGGTGACCCGCAACGCGTCGGTGGGGTTCGGGCGGCGGATCGCCTCGCGGCTGAGGCTGGCGCGCGGGTTCGCCCGGGAGCGGAGCGCCATCGCCCCGCCCGCCGAGGATCCGGTGGCGCGGCTCCAGGAGTCGCACATCGGAAGGCTCGTGACCGGCCTCTTCCGGCGGCTCCCCGCGAAACAGCGCGAGGTCTTCTACCTGGCGGACATCGAGGGACTCGGCCCCCAGGAAACGGCGGAGCGGCTGGGGATGAACCCGGTCACCGCGCGGGCCCATCTCTTCCGGGCCCGTCGCGCGCTCCGGACCTGGATTCTCGAAGAACACCCGGAAGTGGCGGAGGAACGCTGATGATCACCTGCGCGGAAGCGCGCGAGCTCCTGCTCCAGGCGGACCGGTCCGAGCTTCGCGGCGGGTCCGGCTCGACGCTCGGTCTCCACCTCGCGACCTGCGACCACTGCCGCGCCCGGGCGGCGCGGATTCTCGCGGCGGAGCAGGCGCTCGCCGACACCCTGCTCGGCGCGCGCCCAAGACACACCGCGCCCGAAGCGCTCCGGCGCGCGAGCGCGCGTCCCGCGCGCCGATTCCCGGCCCTCCGCCGCGCGATCCCGCTCGCCGCGGCGGCCCTGCTCGCGGGACTCCTGATCGTGCGGCGGGCGGGACCACCGTTGCCGCGCGCGCTCCCCGCCCCGGCCGGGGACGCCCGCAACCTGACGGTCGCCGCGCCGCCGGGGCGGAGTCTCGCCCTGCTCAACACCGCCAATCCCGACGTCGTCGTGGTCTGGTTCTTTCCCAAGGAGCAACCATGAACGCCCGATCGCTGATCGTGCTCGTGCTCGCGGCCGCCGCCTGCGGCGGCCCCCGTCTCGACACCCGCACCTTCACGCTCCGCTACCTGGGGGGGAGCGGGGCCGCGCAGCTGCTTTCTCCCTACGTGTTTCAGGACCGTCCCAGCGGGAAGGGCTCGATCAGCTTCTCGGAGCACGCGATCACCGTGCGGGAGACCAATGACAACCTGGAGAAGATCGCGCGGGTCCTGAAGGACTACGACGTGCCGCGGCCCTCGGTGCGCTTCACCTTCCGGCTCATCGAGGCGGACGGAGCCGCGCCGCGCGATTCGTCGATCGCGGAAGTGGAGACCGAATTGCGGAAGATCTTCCGGTTCGCGGGCTACCGCCTCGCCTCGGAAGCGGTGGTGACGGGAACCGAAGGCGGCGTCCTGAACCAGGTGCTGACCGGCGAAGGCGGACCCTACCGCATGTATGGGGAGATTCAGCAGATCGCGGGGGCGGGAGACAGCGCGCGGGTCGAGCTCCGGGTCCAGCTCGACGCCCGGGGCGGCCAGTTCCGGACGACGGTCGGCCTCCCCGTGGGAAAAACCGCGGTGCTCGGCAACGTCCTCCCCGGGCCCAGCGGCCGCACCGTGATCCTGACGGTGCGGGCGGAGCTCGTGAATTAGCGGCCCCGCTTCCCCGCGAAGAAGTTCTTGAGCAGGGCGGCGCACTCCTCCTCCGCCACCCCACCCACCACCTCGGCCCGGTGGTTCAACTTGGGGTTGCGGAGGAGATCGCCGACGCTCCCCGCCATCCCGGCCTTGGGATCGGCGGCGCCGTAGACCACCCGACCCACCTTCGCGAGCACGATGGCCCCGGCGCATTGCGCGCAGGGTTCGAGCGTCACGTAGAGGGTGCAGTCATCCAGCCGGTCGGCGTGCAGCATCTTGAGCGCCCGGCGGATGGCGCGGATCTCGGCGTGCGCCGTCGGATCTTCCTTGGCCGCCATTTCGTTGCGGGCCCGGGACACCAGCACGCCGTGTCCGTAGATCGCCGCGCCGACAGGGACCTCCCCGTCCTTGGCCGCGCGCTGGGCCTCCTCGAGCGCCACGCCCATCCCGGCCTGATCGGCCGGGGACACGCCGGGTCCGTTACGCACGCGCCACCTCCGCCGCCTGGCCCTTCACCCGCTCGAAGGCGAGCGAGCGGCCATCCTTGGCGCGATCCACCCGCACCCGGTCCCCTTCCACGTACTTGCCTTCCAGGACCGCGAGGGCGAGGGGATTCTGCAGGAGCCGCTGGACGGCGCGCTTCAGCGGCCGCGCCCCGTACACCGGATCGTAGCCTTCGGCGGCGAGGAGCTGCTTCGCCGCGGGAGTGACCTCGAGGCCGAGCTTCCGCTCCGCCATGAGCCGTCCGAACTGCGCGATCTGAATGTCCACGATCTTCCCGATATCCTCGTTGGAGAGCGGCCGAAAGATAATCACGTCGTCCACCCGATTCAGGAACTCGGGCTTGAACGAGCTCTTGAGGATCTCCGTCACCTTGGTCTCGACCTGCTCCCAGTTGCCGGTCCCCATCTCCAGGATGTACTGGGAGCCCAGATTCGAGGTCATGATGAGGACCGTGTTCCGGAAGTCGACGGTGCGGCCCTGGGAATCGGTGAGGCGGCCCTCGTCCAGGATCTGCAGCAGCACGTTGAACACGTCGGGGTGGGCCTTTTCGATCTCGTCGAAGAGCACCACCGAGTAGGGACGGCGCCGCACCGCTTCGGTGAGCTGGCCCCCTTCCTCGTAGCCCACATAGCCCGGGGGCGCGCCGATCATCCGCGCCACCGAGTGCTTTTCCATGTACTCCGACATGTCGAGCCGGACCAGCGCCCGCTCGTCGTCGAACAGGAAGTCGGCGAGGGCGCGCGCGGTTTCCGTCTTCCCCACCCCGGTGGGCCCGAGAAAGATGAAAGAGCCGGTGGGACGGTTCGGGTCCTGGAGTCCCGCGCGCGAGCGCCGCACCGCGTTGGCCACGGCGGCGAGCGCTTCGGGCTGGCCGATCACCCGGGCGCCGAGCTCCGACTCGAGCCGGGTGAGCCGCTCCCGTTCCGACTCCAGCATCTTGGTGACCGGGATGCCGGTCCACTTGGCCACGATCTCGGCGATGTCCTCCGCGTCCACTTCTTCCTTCAGATACTTGCCCTTCTTCTGGATTTCGGCGAGCCGTTTCTCGACCCCCGCGATTTCCTTCTCCAGCGCGGGAATCCGTCCGTAGCTGATCTCGGCGGCCTTCTGCAGGTCGCCCTTGCGCGTCGCCTGATCGGCCTCGGCGCGGAGCTGTTCCAGCTGCGCCTTCTTCGCCTGGAGACCGGTGATGGTCTCCTTCTCGGCCTGCCACTGGGCTTTCATCGCCGTCGAGCGCTCCCGCAGGCCGGCGAGCTCCGCTTCCACCCGGGAGCGCCGTTCCCTGGAAGCCCTGTCCTTCTCCTTGGCCAGGGCGGCGAGCTCGATCTCGTGCTGCACGATCTTCCGCTCCACCTCGTCGATCTCCTGCGGGAGGGAATCGATCTCGATGCGGAGGCGGCTCGCCGCCTCGTCCACCAGGTCGATCGCCTTGTCGGGCAGGAAGCGGTCCCCGATGTAGCGATGGGAGAGGGTCGCCGCGGCGACCAGCGCGTTGTCGGTGATCCGCACGCCGTGGTGGACCTCGTAGCGCTCTTTCAGGCCGCGCAGGATCGCGATGGTGTCCTCGACCGACGGCTCGCCCACGAACACCGGCTGGAAGCGGCGCTCGAGCGCCGCGTCCTTCTCGATGTGCTTGCGGTACTCGTCGAGGGTGGTCGCGCCCACCACGTGCAGCTCGCCGCGCGCCAGCGCGGGCTTCAGCATGTTGGACGCGTCCACCGCGCCCTCGGCGCCGCCCGCGCCCACCAGGGTGTGCAGCTCGTCGATGAAGACCACGAACTGGCCCTCGGACGCGGTCAGCTCCTTCAGCACCGCCTTCAGGCGCTCCTCGAACTCGCCGCGGTACTTGGTGCCGGCCACCAGCTGGCCGATGTCGAGCGCCACCAGACGCTTGTGCTTGAGCGACTCCGGCACGTCCCCGTTCACGATTCGCTGGGCGAGGCCCTCGACGATCGCCGTCTTGCCGACCCCGGGCTCGCCGATCAGGACCGGATTGTTCTTGGTGCGCCGCGAGAGCACCTGCATCACCCGGCGCACTTCCTCGTCGCGGCCGATCACCGGGTCGAGCTTGCCGCGGCGGGCCTGCTCCGTGAGGTCCCGGGTGAACCGCTCCAGCGCCTGGTACTTCTGCTCCGGCTCCTGATCGGTGACGCGATGCGAGCCGCGGACGCCTTCCAGCGCCGTCAGGAGGTCGGCGCGATCGACGCCGGAGCCAGTCAGGAGCTGGCGCGCGGCGGTCCCCTTCTCGGCCGCGAGCGCGAGCAGCAGATGCTCGGTGGAGATGTAGGCGTCGCCCAGGGACTTGGCCTCGGACTCGGCGCGGTCGAAAACGTTCGAGATCTCGCGCGAGAGCGTGGGCTCGACGCCCCCGGACTGGCGCGGGAGACGGTCGAGCTCCCGGGTCAGATCGGCCCGGAGCTGCGCGACGTTCAAGCCGGCCTTCTGCAGGAGCGGGACGACGATCCCTTCCTCCTGCTCGAGGAGCGCGCGGAAGAGATGCGCGTCGTTCACCACCGGGTTGCCCCGGGCGCGCGCGTCGGAGGCGGCCTGCTGCAGCGCCTCGGCGGCTTTGACGGTCAGACGTTCGGGTCGGATCATGGCGCTCCGTGCCCGGGCAAGGGGCGTGCCGAGAATTAGTGCCGAATTGACAGAAAGCGTCGAGAGGCGGGACGTCAAGAGACAAAACGTCGAGAGACCAGGCGTGAACCGCGTTACGCCGTGCCTCTCGACGATTTGTTTCCGGACCCTTCGCCTCTCGACGCCTTGCTTCTCGAGGCCTTACTTCATGATCACCATTTTTTTCGTGATCCGGCGCCCATCCACAATGAGCTGGTACAGGTACACGCCCGACGCCGCGGGCTGGCCGGTGTTGAGCACCGTGCCATCCCAGTAGGCGCTGAAATCACACGACGTGGGCGCGGAGCAGCTGAGCTCGAGGTTGTCGAGCGCTTCGCCGGATCCCTGGAGAATCGGAATCGCGACCAGCTGCGCCAGCACGTTGTAGATCCTCAGCGAGACCTTCGGCCGGTGACCGTTGGCAAAGAGATCCGCGCTCAACGTGAACGGGATCGTGGTCGCCGGATTAAAGGGGTTCGGGTAATTCTGCTTGAGCTCCGCTGCGGGAGGAGGGCTCGTGCCCTGGCCCCACGCCCTGCCTGCCCCAGCCGCCCAAAGCCCGAGCCCCAGCACTGCCCAGGCGTACCGCGTCATCAAACCCACTCCGCGAACGAGAAAGTTGCCTTAGACCGCTCTCCTGTCACTAAGGGTTGCGACGGCGCCACACCGCGACTTGAACCTACGAGCCGCCGCGAGGCACTGTCAAGCGCGCGAGCACGCGGGTGTCCCCTGTGCGCTGCGTCACACCCCGCCGATCCGCCCATTCGAGCAGCGGGATGAGGTACTTCCGCGAGATGCCGAGTCGGTCCCGAAGCTCGGCCGGCGTCGCCTTCCCCACTTCTTGCAGGACCGCCACCAGCGCCGCGCGAAATTCCGCCAGCGCTTCGCGGCTGGCATAGCGCTCCGCGTCCATCTGCTCCGCGACACCCTCCCGCGCGAGGTGGGCGAGGAGCCCCGGCACCGGCACGCCGGGGAATTCGCGACCCAACTCGGCGGCGGTCGGCACCTGCCAGCGGGCATCCGCGAGCCGGCGCACCAGCCGCTCGCTCGCGCCCCCCGCGAGCGCTTCGTGCGCCGCCTGCCAGCCGGGGCGCCGCACCACTCCTCCCGCTTGTTCCCACGCACCCTTTCGTACCCCGAGATCCACGATCCGGTCGGTCACCGCGTCCGGGGCACTGTCCACGGAAATGGCCGCCCGAAGGGCCTGGAGCGACATGCCGGGATCGAGCGGGTGCGCGGCGTGGTGCTCCTCCAACACCTTCGCCAGGCGCTCCACCTCCCCGGCGAGGGCGCCCCGGGGCGCGAGGACCGGGCCGCACCGCAACACTTCCTTCCCGGCTCCCTCCACCACCCCGTCCACGCCCTGCGGGGGCGCTCCGGTCCGGACCGAAAGGTCGGACAGAGGGAGACCCGCGAGACCCGATTCCCGGACCCAGCGCAGGATTCGCTCGGCGGCCGGCTGTCCGGCGGACAGCCCCCGCTCGCCGATCCGCGGACGGCGCGGCGGGTAGGGATCGAGCACCGTTCCCCCGCCGATGGTCGTGACCGGCGAGAAACTCCGCAGGACGAAACGGTCGCCCCCGCGCGCGACCAGCGCGCGTTCCAGCACGATCCGCGCGAGCCCCGACTCGCCGGGCGCGATCACCCGCGAGGGCGCGATCCTCCCCAGCACCTCGGCCGTGCCGAGGTGGACCCGGACCCGGGTCCGCGCGGCGAGGGGCCGGCGCGCGGCGGGGAGAAGCTCCACCGCCGCGTCGAGCACCGTGGTGGTGCGCCATCCGGCGCCGGTCACGGCGACGGCGCCACGCTCCAGCTCTTCCTTATCCACGCCCACCAGCGCCAGCGCCGTGCGGCGGCCCGGGACGGCCCGCTCCGCGGGCGCGCCGTGCACCTCGATCGAACGCACCCGCGTCTCGCGACCCAGGGGGAGCAGAGTCACCGACTCACCCACCGCGACCGACCCGCTCCAGGTCGAGCCGGTGACGACCGTACCCGCGCCAGCCACGGCGAACACCCGGTCGATCGGAAGCCGGAAAAGGTCGTCCGCGGAGCGTTCCTGCATCCCGCCCGCGACCCGGAGCAAGACCTCCCGGAGGGCCTCGAGACCCTCCCCCGTCGCGGCGGAAACGGCGACCGGCGGCTCCCAGGCCACCCGGCTCCGCGCGAGCCGGCGGGCGACCTCCTCCCGCACCAGCGCCAGCCACTCGGCGTCCACCAGATCGCGCTTGGTGACCACCGGCACGCCGCGCCGCACTCCCAGGAGCTCGACGATGGCCAGGTGCTCCTCGGTCTGGGGCATCGCGCCCTCGTCCGCCGCGATGACGAGGAGGGCGAGGTCGATCCCGGTGGCCCCGGCGAGCATGTTCTTGACGAAGCCTTCGTGGCCCGGCACGTCCACCACCGACGCGTCCACGCCGTCGCCCAATGGGAGCGGCGCGAATCCGAGGTCGATGGTGATGCCGCGGCGTTTTTCTTCTTCCCAGCGGTCGGTGTCCACGCCGGTGAGGGCTTTCACCAGCGCGGTCTTCCCGTGGTCGATGTGGCCCGCGGTGCCGATTACGAGGCGGCGGCCCACGCGCGGCGCTCCCAGAAGTCGAGGGCCGGGAGCCGGCCCGGGGCGTCGCCCAGATGGTGCCGGGCGAAACGGGCGGCCAGCCGGCGGTGTGCCGCGGCGTGCGCGGGATCGAGCGCGGGGAGGGCCGCGGCCGGATCATTCAAGGCCACGAGATCCTGGTAGGCCCGGGGCGGCAGTCTGGTCGGGGAATCCGAGGGTTCGCAGTTGGCGCACAGCACGCCGCCTTCCGACGTGCTGAAGAGGATGGCGCGTTCCCCGTCCGGGGCCACCGGCGCCCCGTCCTTGACGCAGGTGTCGAGCGACACCCCGAAGCCGAGGGCCGCCACCAGGAGCCAGAGTCCGCGCGCCGCGGCGGCGTCGGCCGCCTCCTCCGGCGCGGAGGCGAGCGCGTCGAGGGCGGCGAGCAGGACGTCGTACGCCGCGGGGACGGCGGCGGGGGGCGCCATCCGCAGCATCACCTCGGCGAGAGCCGTCGCGCCGGCGAACCGCCCCACGTCGGCCGCGAGATCGCGGCGCAGGTCGATCACGTCGAAGGCGGCGAGGGTGTGGAGCTCGCGGGTCTCGCGGAAGTAGAGCTGAGCGGTCCCTTCGGAAAGCAGCTCGAGACCGGCGCCGAAGCGGCTCTTGGGGCGCAGCGCGCCCTTGGCGATCGCGCTCTGCACCCCGAGGTCGCGGGTCGCGAGGCGCACCACCTTCGAGGTTTCGCTGTAGCGATAGGTCTGCAGCACGACCGCGGGCGTCGAAACGAGCGACATGCCGAAAGCTAATCGCCGCCGCTACGGGCGCGGGGGCACCACCGCCACCGCGGCGGCGACGGGACACACCCCCACCGTCACCGTCTTCAGGGTCGAGTAGTCCGGCGGAGCGGAGAGCGCGCGCACCGAACCCGCGCCGCTGCAGTCCCCCCGATCCACGGCGTAGACCCGGCCCGCCTGATCCACCGCGAGTCCCGACACACCGTCGCCACCGGGCTTCACCCCGCTCCCCGGGCCGCGGGTGACCGAGCGGGTCAGCGCATTGACCTCGAGGATTCCGTTCTGGGCGGACGCCACGAGGAGCCGGCCGGACGGATGGTATACCGCCGCCCCGGGCGACTCGCCCAGTCCGTTGAGGAGCACCAGCTCTTTGCGCGTCGCGGGATCCACGATGGAGAGCTTGCCGTCGGCCTGTCCTGCCGTTCCCGCGCACACCACGTACAGCAGACCGTCGTCGCCCACCGCGATGTGCTTGGCGTTGGTGCAGGAAAGCGGGATGCTGTCCGCGGTCGCGGTGTTGGCGAGGTCGTACGCGGTGAGCCAGCTCGGCCCCGCGGGATTGCCGGCGACCAGATTCCCGTTGGCGATGAAGAGATGTCCGCTCGCGACCGCGAGCGCCTGCGGAAAGCGGCCCGCCGCGAGACTGGTGGTATCGCCGGTGGTGAGCACCACACGGGTGACCGTGTTCAGGCCCGGGTTCGCCAGCCAGGCGATGGAATCGGCGGAAAACGCCGCACCCGTGGCTCCGGAGCCCGCGGCGACCGGGACCACGCGGCTCACGGTGTCGGTGCGGACCGCGAGGTCCACCGAGGCCGCGGCGTCGGCCTGGCCCAGGGGGACCACCAGCCGGCTCCCCCGCCCCGCCAGGGTGCCCGGCGTGCCGGTGGGGGTGCGGAGGTCGAGCACCTGGGCGCCGAAATCGGTGGTCGAGATCAGGGTCAGCGTGTTCGGGGTCGAGTCCACGACCACGACGAACTGACCCGCCGAGGAATTCTGCTCCAGCGCGTCGCTGCACCCGCCCGCGAGCACCAGGACCGCCGCCACCGTGAGCCACCGCGTCACCAGGTCTCCCTCCACTACGAGCCGAACCGCACCTGCGCCCCGAATAATAGGGTGCGGCCGCGCGCGGGGAAGTTCCTGATCTCCTGATAGGCGCGATTGAAGAGATTCTCGACCCGCCCCGACACCGCGACCCCCGGCGCGCCGCCACGCCCGGCGACCAGCTCGTAATCGACGGCGAGGTCCACCCGGAGGTACGACGGCAGGGTGGCGCGGGTGAAGGTCCCGTAGTCCAGGTCCTCGCCGTCGCCGGTGTACAGCGCCGAGAGGTCGAGGCTCCCGCGCCCGGCGAGCCGGTAGCCGAGGCCCAGCGTGGCGGAGTGGCGGGGCCGCCGGATCAGCGGCCGCCCGGTGAGAAAGAGCCCGGTGGCGCTCGAGTCCGTCCCACCCTCGGTGACGCGGGTGTGGAGATAGGTGTACCCGAGACTCACCCGGGCGCGGGCCCCCAGGGCCGCCGCGCCGGTGACTTCGACGCCGCGCGCGTCGGCGCCGGGAACGTTGAAGTAATTGGTGACGGTATCGGCGCCGTTGTAATCGATCAGATCGCGGAAACGCTGATCGAAGTAGGTGGCGCGGAGTCCCAGCCGGCTCCCGGGCGCGGTGTATTCGACGCCCGTCTCCCAGCTGAAGGAGTGCTCCGGCCGGAGGTTCGGATTCCCGCGCACGAAGCCGGTGGCGAAATTCTGATAGAAGCTCGGCTCCTTGAAGCCGGTACCGACGGAGGCGATGGCGCGTACCACCGGGCTCAAGCGGTACGACGCCCCGGCGCGGTAGGTACCGTAGGTCCCGAACCGCTGATTGTCCTCGAGGCGCCCGCCCAGCGTGAACCCGAGGGACCGGTCCAGTCCGGTCAGCACCTGGGCGTAAGCGGCGCCGTCGTTGCGGGCGCGCGCGGTGCCGAGCGTGGTGCCCTCCATCGCCTCCCGCTCGAACGCGGCGCCCAGCGTGACCATCTCGCCCCCGCCGACCCGTACGTTCGCGCGCCCGTCAACGCCGTCGCGCGTCACCCAATCGGAGCTCGAGTACGGGAACGTCGTGGTATCGCCGGGGCCGTTCGGCGCGATGGCGTACTGATAGTTGTCGCGGTGCCAGTCGGCCGTGAGGTGCGCGTCCACCCGATCCGAAAACGCGCGCGACAGGTCGAGCGCCGCGGACGGTCCGCGGTCGAGCTGATGCTGATTGTTGCTCACCACGTTCCCCGCCCCGTCGGTCGGGAAGTGGTAGCGGGCGTCTCCGTAGTGAAACGCCAGCGCGGCGGTGCTGCGCGCGTCCGGCTGGAAGTGGGCGCGGGCGGATAGCACCGCGTTGCGGTACTGGTTGTCCAGCGCGTAGACCCCGCTGCTCGAGAACCGCGAAGCCCCGAGCGAGAACCCGGCCCGCGCGTTCCCGGCGGCGAGCGAGGCGTCCACGGCGCCGGTCCCGTAGGTGCCGCCGGCCGCGCCCACGCTTCCGTGGAGCGCGCCCGCGCCGTCGCGGGTGAAGATCTGCACCACGCCGGTCACCGCGTCGGATCCGTAGAGCACGCTCACCGGACCGCGCACCACCTCGATCCGCTCCACGTTGTCGGTCGTCAGGTTGGAGAAATCGAAGGCGCCGCCGGGGGAATTCTGCGGCACGCCGTCGATCAGCACCTTCACGTAGTCGCTCTCACCGCCCCGGAGAAAGAGCGAGGTCTGGCTCCCGTACGCGTCGGTCGTCACCACGTGTGCCGCCGGCACCAGGCGGAGCGCGTCGGCCACGGTCCGGATCCCTCCCGCCCGCAGGTCGGCGCCGCTGAGCACGGTCACCGCGACCGGCACCTCGTCCGCGCGGGTGGGAAGCCGGGTGGCGGTCACCACCACCGGCTTCAGGGTGACGGTGTCGGCCGGCTGCTGTGCCGCGCCGGCGAACGGAAACGCGAGAGTCACACAGGCGATGAGCGCGAGTTTCACGGGCGATCCTTTCTCTTGCGGAGGGGCACCATCTGCGGACGGGCGTCGAACTGCTGGATTTCGACCGGCCACTCGAACACGCGCTCGGCCGCGTCGCGGCTCAGCACCTCGGCCGGCGTCCCCGCCCCCGCCGGCCGGCCCGCGGCGAGCAGGAGCACCCGGTCGGCGAAGCGCGCGGCGAGGTTCACGTGATGGGTGATCAGGATGGCGGACAGGTTCTCGCGATCCACGAGATCGCGGACCAGCTCGAAGAGATCCATTTCGTGGCGCAGATCGAGCGACGCCGTCGGCTCGTCCAGCACCAGGACCGACGGCTCCTGCGCCAGCGCGCGCGCCAGGCGCACCCGCTGGTACTCGCCGCCGGACAGGGTGGCGATCCAGCGGTCGGCGAGGTCCGCCGCGTCGCAACGCTCGAGGGCGCTGGTGACCGCGGCGCGGTCGGCGGCGCCCTCGCCGCGCCAGAGCGAGAGGTGCGGATAGCGGCCCAGGAGCACCGACTCCCGCACCCGCTGGGGAAACGCGGTCTCTTCCCGCTGGGGGACCACGCCCACGATCTTCGCCAGCTCGCGGCGGGGCCAGAGGTGGGCGGGGCGCCCGGCGATCCGGGCGCGGCCGGCGTCGGGGCGCAACAGTCCCAGCGCCACGCGGAGCAAAGTCGTTTTCCCGCTGCCGTTGGGGCCGAGGATGGCGTGCAGCTCCCCGGGGCGCGCGTCGAGCGAGACGCCGTGGAGCGCGTCGCGCGCGGCGCCGGGATAGCGGTAGCGAACGTCCGCGAGCGTGAGCATCAGGTGGTCCAGCGCCGGAGCAGCAGCGCGAAGAGCGGCACGCCGACGAGCGCGGTCACGATGCCGACCGGGAGTTCCCGAGGCGCCACCGCCACCCGCGCCAGGATGTCCGCGGCGACGAGCAGGATCCCGCCCCCGACGAACGAGGCCGGCAGGAGCGCGCGATGCCGGTGCCCCCAGCCGAAGCGCATCAGGTGGGGGACGATCAGACCCACGAATCCGATCACCCCCGACACCGCCACCGCGGCGCCGGTGAGCGCGGAGGCCGCGAGATACACCCGCCGCTTCACCGGCGTGACCTCCGCGCCGAGGTGGCGCGCGGGCTCCTCGCCCAGCGCGAGGAGGTCGAGCGAGCGCGCCGAGGCGTAGAGCACGATCAACGGGAGCGGGAGGTAGACGGCGATCACCAGCACCGTGAGCCAGGACGCGCCGGAGAGCCCGCCCCAGAGCCAGAGGAAGGCGTTCCGCAGCTCGACCGCGTCCGACAGCGAGACGATCGCGGTCATCACCGCTCCCGCGAAGGCGCCCACGGCCACCCCCGCGAGGAGCAGGACCCGGGGATCGAGCTCCGCGTCGGCGACCAGGCCCAGGCGGGACACCAGCGCCGTGGCCGCGAGCGCGCCGGCGAACGCCGCGAGCGGGAGCGCCCCCGGCCCGGACAGGTGCCCCGCGATCGCGAGGACGGCGCCGAGTCCGGCGCCGCCCGACAGGCCAAGCAGGAACGGATCCGCGAGCGGATTCCGCACCAGGGCCTGGAGGCTCGCCCCGGAGACGGCGAGCGCGCCGCCCACGAGGAACGCGAGCAGCGCCCGGGGGACGCGAAGATCACGCACCACGGGCGAGGTGGAGAGATCGGCCCAGGCGACGTGGGTGGGGCCGAGGATCACGGCGAGCGCGAGCACCAGCGCCGCGAGCCCGCCCAGCGCGAGCGCCTTCACCGGGCGCCCTCGAGGCGGCGGCGCAACTCGGCCGCGGCCAGGGCGGCGCGGGGCGAAGGCCGGGCGAAGAGCGAACCCGCGAGGGAGATGATTCTCCCCTCGCGCACCGCGCGCACCGTCCGCCACTCCGGCCGGTGCGCCCACGAGGGGAGCGCGCCGGAATCGGACAGCACCACGATCGCGTCGGGATCGCGCTGGGCGATGACTTCGAGCGACACCGTGGCCGAGGGAGCGGCGAGGTCGTGGAAGACGTTGCGGGCCCCGGCGAGCGTGGCGAGCTGATCGAGGTAGCTCCCCGCCCCGATCACCATCGGCGGATTGTCCCACACCACGAAGGCGACGCGCGACGTCGGGAAGGGCGGCGGCGCGCTCAGCAGGGCGCCCAGGGCGTCGGCGATGGAATCGCCGGCGGCGGCCCGGCCGGTGAGCGCGCCCAGCAGCCGCGCCGCCCGCGCGAGGTCCTCGATCCGGTCCTGCGACACCAGCGCCGAGGCGACCCCCATCCGGTCGAACTGCTCGGCCGCCGTGGCGTCCATCGGCGAGCGATAGAGCACGACCAGATCCGGCTTCCTCGCCGACACCGCCTCCACGTTGGGATTGAGACCGTCGCCGACGTCGGGGATGGCGGAGACCTGGGGCGGATAGTCGCACCAGTGGGTGCGGCCGACCACCCGGTCCCCCGCGCCCAGCGCGAAGAGCAGCTCGGTGACGGCCGGCGAAAGGGACACGACGCGGCGCGCGGGGGCGGCAAGCGCCACCCGGCGGCCCGCATCGTCGGTGGCGACGATGGCCGATGGCCCGGCTTGCCGGTGCCCGGCGCCCCGGCACGCCGCGAGGGCGAGCAGGACGCCGGCGAGGTGGGGGCGATGTGGCCGGAGGCCCATAGCGAAAAGCGCCCACCCCCGACGGTACGGAGATGGGCGAGCGACCCGCGCGGATGTGCGCGAAGCGCCACCATCCCTCCCGCGAGGGACTGCAGGTGGCGCGAACGAGGAGGTCTCCTGGCTTCGGGCGGGCGGCTCGCCTTCCCGGTTTCCCAGTGGCGATGAGCCGCTACGTCAACCCGTTACAGTGGCGGGGCCGCGCCGGAGTCGCACCGGCTTCCGTGAATCCCCATTCGCTGTGTGACGGTCGCATTGTATGAAAGTCCGGCCGCCGGCGCAAGCCGTCAGCGCGCGCTGGTTGGCGGCGGTGCGCGGCGCAACGCGACGAAGAACGCCGCGGCGAAAATCACGATCAGCAACACGATCACGTACGGCAGGAGCGACTGTACCCGGAAGGGACCGCCCGGGAACTCGATGATCACGCTGTCGCCGGGACGCAGCTGCTGCGCCCGGTAGCGCGCGAAGCTGCGCTGCTCGATGGGCTGGACCCCCATCGCCGCCGCCGCGCCGATCACCTTCGCGGTCGTGTCCTCGAGCAGGAAGTCGAGCTCGGCCGTCGCCTGATCGGCGCGGAAGACGACCCGGGAGAGGTCCCCCGGGAGCACGTAGCCGACGGACACCTGTTTCGTGGGCCCGGGCGCGAGGGCGCCGGTCACGAGGATGCTGTCCCCGCGCAGCGAGATCGCGGCGGGCGACAGGTCCCCCTGCCCCACCTGGAACTGGATCGCCTGGCGGGGGATCCTCCCGCTCCAGACCGGCCTCGTGGTGTCGTCGGTGACGCGGGTGGCGGGGCCGGGATTCTGGAGCTCGAGAATTTCGAGCGCGTCCCGCGCGCCGTCGGGCTTGGGCCGCGCGATGGTGATCAGCCGGCGCACCAGGCGGATCGGAGCGCCGGTGGAGCTGGTGTCGTAGACCAGGAGATCGGGCACCGTATCGCGCACCCGGCCGCGGAGATCGAGCGCTTCCGAGAAATACCCGATGCCGCGGTAGAGCGTGCTG